>QJWJ01000349.1 GCA_003235365.1 Deltaproteobacteria bacterium | reverse complement strand
GGCCCAGTTGTTGACCACGAAAGCGGCTTCGCGGCTGGCCACTGCCTCGATCTTCGCAGCGGCGCGCAGTTGGGGCCAACGCCACGTCAGAAGGCCCAGCACGACACCGAGGATCAGGAACATGAAATACACGAAGTACGTGCCGATGTTGCTCTGAGCGAAGCTGTGGACACTGGCGATCAAACCCGACCGCGTCAGAAACGTTCCGAAGATCGTCAGGAAGAACGTCAACCCAATCAGCGCGACGTTCCACACCTTGAACATGCCGCGGCGCTCTTGGATCATCGTCGAATGCACGTACGCGCTGGCAGTGAACCAGGGTAGGCAAGCCGCGTTCTCGACCGGATCCCAAGCCCAGTAGCCGCCCCAGCCCAGCTCCTCGTATGCCCACAACATGCCGAGGCCATTGCCGATGGTGAGGAACAGCCACGCGAAGAGCATCCACTTGCGAGTCGCGACGATCCATTCGTTGTCCAAACGCCCTGTGACCAACGCGGCCACCGCAAACGCGAAGGGAATCGAACAGCCGACAAAGCCCGTGTAGAGGCTCGGCGGGTGAATGATCATGTAGAAGTTGCGCAGCAGCGGGTTGAGGCCGTCACCATCCAGTTTCGCGCCGGCGATGTTGGTCTCGAAGGGGTTGGCTGCGAACAGCATGAGCACGGTGAAGAAGCCCATGATCACCATCAGCGTCGCAATCACGTACGGTTGCAGTTGACGGTACCGTCCTTGTAGCCAGCGGACGCAGCCCGCCGTGTACAGGCTCAGCAGGAACAGCCACCATAGAATGGAGCCGTCTTGCCCGCCCCACAGCGAGGTGAGTAGGTAACCGGTGCTCATCGACCGGTCGCTGTAGCGAGTCACGTAACGAATGCGAAAGTCGTGCGTGATGAACGCATACGCAAGCACCAGGACACCGAGTAGTACGAGTGCGCACGTGCCGTACGCACCCAGCCGTGCCGAGAGCAGTAACCGCGGGCGCCCTCGGGCGGCGATCAGCGAGACGGCGAAGGTGTATGCCGCTGCGATGAGAATCGCGTACAGCACACCAGTTCCAAACTCGGGCAAGGATTCCCACATGGTTGGTCCAACTTAGCCCCCTGCGCAGGCAGCGGCTAGTATCATAGGACCCCGCGCGTCCGATCGTCGGGGTCAGGCCCGACCGTGACAACTGCGCGTTTCGTCTCGACGCATGCGATCACGACGCGTCGACATCCGGTGCTGACACGGCCAGCGTCGAACGCTCACTTGTCGGTTCGACGAGAACAAACGGTAAGTTGGATGTTTGTGCCGGAAGTGTAAGGCCCGTTCGAAAACGCCGTTGATCGGTCGACGCTCTGGAATGAACGCACCGTCTCGGCGGCTTTGCGCCGGGCGTTTGTGCCGCGGCTGCTGTTGTACGAACTGTTCGGGTTTGAGCCGCACAATTCGGACCGACCCTCAGTCGAATTCGGCTCGGCCTCGTGAGGTCGGATCACTGAACGCTGATCGTGGTGCCGACAGCCTCACCCAGACACACTCTGCGGATGTTGCCGGGGACCATCTTGAAAACCCGAATCGGCAACCCGTTCTCGCGGCACAGTGTGACGGCCGTCGAGTCCATCACCTTGAGGTGTTCGCCCAGGAACTGGTCGTAGCTCATCTTTTTGTACATGCGCGCTTCGGGGTGCTTGGTGGGGTCACGGTCGTAGATGCCGTCGACCTTCGTGGCCTTGAGCAGCGCGCCACAGCGCAATTCCATCGCGCGCAGCGCCGCGGCCGTATCCGTCGAGAAGTATGGGTTGCCGGTGCCTGCGGCGCAGATCACGATGTACCCCTTCTCCAGGTGGTGAATCGCGCGGCGCTTGATGTAGGGCTCCGCAACTTGCTTGATGTCGAGTGCCGTCATCACGCGTGTGGTGAGCCGCACGCGCTCGAGCGCGTCTTGCAGCGCCAGCGAGTTGATGACTGTCGCCAGCATGCCCATGTAGTCACTCTGCGCGCGGTCCATGCCCTCACTCGCGCCGCGCAGACCGCGGAAGATGTTGCCACCCCCGACCACGATGGCGATCTGGACGCCAGTTGCGTGCACTTCTCGGATCTCTTCGGCAGTTGCCTTGAGCGTCACCGTGTCGATCCCCGAACCCCCAGTGGAACCACTCAAGGCCTCCCCACTCAGCTTCACGACGACACGGGGATAGGCGAGTTCCTTGTTGCTAGTGAGCACGCTGGTCGTCTACTCGTATGGAGCTCGGAGCGCAATCGGGGTCGGTGCGGATTTCGGCTGGAACGGATCTAACGCGTCTCGCGCGTGTCAGTGCGGGCGGTCGTGGACTGGACCGGTCACCGGGTGCAGGCCTGGGGTTATGTGACGTCTTCGGCTATGGTCGCTCCATGCTGAGCGAACGAAGTGCGCTGATCGTCGCGTTGGCCGCTGCGGTCCACGTCGCGTCGGCCTGCGACAAGAAAGACGAGGCCCCGGATCCAGCGCCGTCTGCGTCTAGCAGTGGGCCGGCCGTTTCGGCTCCCCTCAACGCCAGCAAGCTCACTCCGGAATTGGCGGCCAAGGTGTTGGCCAAGGTCGGCGATCGAACCATCACTTTGGGCGACTACGCGGCCGCCCTCGATCGCATGGACCGGTTCGAGCGGCTTCGCTACCAGACGCCGGAGCGGCGACGCCTGCTGCTCGACGAGATGATCAACGTGGAGCTGCTGGCTCGCGAGGCGGAGCGTCGCGGCTTGCAGGACGACCCCGTGCTGCAGGCGCAGGTTCGGATGGTCTTGCGCCAACAGATGACTGACCAGCTGCGCTCACGACTGCCGAGCCTCGAAGAGCTTCCGATGGCCGAGCTGCGCGCATACTACGACGCCCATCGAGCCGATTACGCCGACCCCGAGCGTCGGCGGGTCTCGGTGATTCGCATGTCCGATCGAGCCAAAGCTGCAGCGGTGCTGGAGCAGGCCAAAGGAGCAGACGCCAAGGCATGGGGCGAGTTGGCCCGCAAGCACAGCAATCTCGACCCCTCGGCAGCCAAGGGGCCCACGAAGGATCAGGCCCGCCCTCCGCTGGAGCTCGAGGGCGATCTGGGGCTGGTTTCGGGTCCCGGTGAGACCAAGGGTGGCAATCGCGCCGTACCCGAGGCGGTGCGGCGTGCAGTGTTCGAGATCTCCGAGCAAGGTGGCGTTCACGGCGAGGTCGTCGGGGGCGCGGGCGCTTGGTACATCGTGCGCCTCGTCGGCCGTTCACCGGCGCGCCAGCGCAGCTTCGAGGAGGCTGAGCAGACGTTGCGCGCCCGATTGCTGCAACAGAAGCTCCGTGACGCAGAAGCGCGTCTGATTTCCGAACTGCAAAAGGAATCGAAGGTCGTGATAAACGACGCGGCCTTGAGCAAGCTAGCCGTACCCGCGGGTTCCGCTCCATGAGCGAAGTGTTGCCCCTCGCCGCGCCGCACGCGGACTTCGACGATTGGCGTTGGCAGCTTCGCCACGCGCTGACCTCCGCGGCGCAGCTGGCGGCGACGCTGCGTCTGTCCGCCGACGAGTTCGAGGGGGCCAAACGCGCCGAGCAAGGTGGTTTTCCGATCGCGGTCACGCCGCACTACCTGTCCTTGATCGCGCCGGACGACCCCAACTGTCCCATCCGGCGGCAGGTCGTGCCGCGCCTCGAAGAGAGCCACACCCTGGCCGGGGATCTGGTGGACCCGCTCGGCGAGGTTGCCCACGAGGTTGCGCCGCACTTGGTACAGCGCTACCCCGACCGTGCCCTGCTCCTGGCCAGCGATCGCTGTTCGGTCTACTGCCGCTTCTGTACGCGTAGTCGCATGGTGGGCCAGGGCGGCGGCGCTCGTTCGCCGGCCCAGCTCGCGCCAGCGCTGCAATACCTGCGTGAGCACCCGGCCGTGACAGACGTGATCATCAGCGGCGGTGATCCGCTCGTGATGTCGACGGAACGACTGGTCCGCCTCGTTCGTGCGGTGCGCGACGTTTCCAGCGTCGAGACGATTCGGCTGGCGACGCGTGTCCCCGTGACTCTGCCTCAACGCGTGACGGACGAATTGGTTGCCGCGTTGCGTCCGCTGCACCCACTGTGGGTGATGACTCACTTCAACCACCCGCGCGAGCTCACCGAGGCCTCTCGAGCGGCGTGTCGACGTCTTGCCGACGCGGGTTTTCCAGTGATGAACCAGTGTGTATTGCTCCGTGGGGTAAACGACGACCCCGCGACGCTGACCCAACTGTTCAAGGGTCTGGTGCGCGAACGTGTTCGTCCCTACTACCTGTTGCAGATGGACCCGGTACGCGGCACGAGCCACCTGCGCACGCCGCTGGCCGTCGGTGAGTCGATCATGGAAGCGCTCCAGGGGCGATTGAGCGGTATCGCGCTGCCGAAGTTCATCGTCGACACCCCGGGCGGCTTCGGCAAGGTCCCCGCGGGTCGTAGCTACGTCGTGTCGCGCAAGCCCGGCGTAACGCGCTTCGTCAGTCCGCGCGGCGTCGAAGTGGACTACGTCGATCCCGTTGATCCGCGCGACGAGACCGACACGGTTAGACGGGTCGAGTCGTCGTGAGCGTCCGGCGGACAGTCACATGCCGGCGCCTGCATCGACGGGTGTCGTGGGCACGCAGGCATTGCCGGTGCACATCTGATTCATCGTGCAGGTGTTCGGGCAGGTGATGGTTCCCCCGCAACCGTTGGGTACGGTTCCGCAGGCGATACCCATGCACGCGACGGCCTGAGTCGTCGGGGTGCACGTCGAGCACGTGCCGTCGGGAAGGCAAGAGCTGCCGGTTTGAGCCATCGCACACTTTGCGTCGTCACAGGTGCAGACGTTGTTGGTGCAGACGTCTTGGGGATCACAGCCGGTGGTGCCGCAGGCGATGGTTCCCCCGCAGCCGTCGCTGATCATGCCGCATTGGCCAGGCTGACACGTGGCCGGCGTGCAGCACGCGTCCATGTGGCAGACGTCGCCGGTTGTGGGGCACTGCGTCGGGTCGCATACGCAGGCGTCACTGCTGCACATTTCGCCCGTGGGGCAACCGCACATCTTGGTGCCCCCACAGCCGTCGTCGATCGTTCCGCAGCTGCCGTCGCTGGGACATGCTGCAGGTACACAGGTACACACGCCGTCCTCGCAACTTGCTCCGGTTGGGCAACCGCAAGTCATCATTCCGCCACAGCCGTCCGGGAAGTCGCCGCAGCTGCCATCGGTGGGGCAAGTGTCTTTGACGCAACCACACTTGTTCTGGGCGCACGACTCACCGGGAGCAGAGCACCCGCAGGTGATCGTGCCGCCACAGCCGTCGGAGAGCTGACCACAGCTGCCATCGTTCGGGCAGCCCCTGGGCGTGCAGCAGAAGCGATTGTTGCAGAACTGGCCGCTCGGGCACCCACACCCGTCGATTAATCCACCGCAGCCATCGGGCTGCGTACCACAAGTGCCGAAGCCCGGGCAGGTCGGTTGGCAGCACGTGTCCTCACTGGTGCAAACCTGAGAGCCCGAGCAATCGCAGGTGATGAAGCCGCCGCAGCCGTCACCGAAGGTTCCGCACTCGCCGGGCATGCAGGTTCGCGGCGCGCACTCGCATTGGCCGTTGACACACTGCTCACCGCTGGGGCAGTCGCACTGCATCGTGCCAAAGCCACACGTGTCTTCCACGTTTGCGCCGCAGGTACCATCGGCCGGGCACGCAGCAACGACACAACGACCGCCGGTGCAGCAAGAGCCGGTGGCACAACCACCGCAGTTGACCATCTCGCCGCAAATCAGCCGGTCGCCGCAGACGTTGCCGGGGCACTGAGTCGCGCCGGTGCAGCACACACCGCTCTCCGTGTCACACTTGCCGTCCGGGCCACAGGCGTCGTCACACTGAATGGTCCCACCGCAACCGTCGGGCACCTCACCGCAGGTGCCGTCGGTCGGACATTCCGTTTGCGGCTTGCAGCATTGATCATCGTAGCAAACTTCGTTCTCGCCACAGCCACAGTCGATGGTGCCGCCGCAACCGTCGTCGATCTTGCCGCACTGCCCTGCGGGCAGATCCGCGCAACGCTGCGGAATGCATCCCCCGCATTTGTTGGGCGTGCCATCGCCGCCGCAGGTCTCCCTGCCCTCACATTTTCCGCAGTCTAGCAGCACGCCACACGTGGTGACGTAGCCGCATTGGGCGCCGAGCTCCTCGCAAGATCGCTGGACGCACACGTTCGTGCCGCAGCTATTTGCCGTTTCGCCGCCGCCGCAAGTCTCGCCTTCCTTCTCGCAATCGCCGCAGTAGCGCTCCACTCCGCAGCCGTCCCAAATCACTCCGCACGTGGCGTTGAGACTTTCGCACGTCTTGGGGGTGCACTCGCAGCGCCCCTCGATGCATTCGTCAGGTAGGACGCACGTTCCGCAACGCAGCTTGCCGCCACACTTGTCGTCGATCTCGTCGCACTCGGTTCGTTGCACCTCGCACGACAGCGGAATGCACCCGGGTATCGGGGTCGAGCTGCTCGGGGTCGCGCCGGTGGGTGAGCCGGGGCTCGTCGTGACGATGGGGCTTTCGCTGACGGTCAACTTCTTGCTGAAGTCCGCGCCCAAGATGGTTTCGCAGCCGGCGCCCAGTATCGCCAACAGGCTGAGCAGCACTGCCCACAGCCACCGTCGTCGCCTGTCGTCACCCGCACCCATCAGAATCGTCCCGTCATTCGCACACCGTGGTAACCCGAGAAGGTCCCGACTTCCAGTTTGGCCGACACCCCCGTAGCTGGCTTGGGTGAACCTCCCTTTGGAGGTGCTGTCGTCACCTGGTTATCACCGGGGTTCCTACTCGTGAGCACGAAGTATACTCCGGTTCCCAACGCAATCACACCGATGGCGCCGGTAATGTTCGAGATCAGAGCGTAGCGATCGCCCCGCTCCCGAGCATCTACTCCGGATTGGGACGAGCACTCGCCGCTGTCCACGTCGCACTCCTTCTTGATGGTGTTCCACTCCCCCCACGCCAGGGCACCACTGGTCAAAGCAGCAGCAATCCCCAGGATGCCGACGCCGCCAGCCGCGTATCCCCATTGGCGTTTGGTGAGAGGGCCCCATTTGGGCTGGTCCTCGACGACCGGTGGAGCGGTCGTTCCAATGACCGGTTTTGGCTTTGGCAGTGCTTCACCGGGAGCGACTTGTAGCTCTTCTTGGTCACCTCGCTCCAACTCGACGGAGAAACTTTCGGACCGGTAGCCTTCGGCAGTAACCGTGATGGCGTACGAACCCGGATCGAGTGGAAGCGGGACGCCCAGGCTGGCGGTCAGGTCGATGTCGCCGCGATGAACTTTCGTACCGTTCGGCGCTTCACTCGACAGCGTGATCGTCAAATGCGGTACCGCATCAGCGAGCTCCCTGACTTTTTGTGCAGCGAACTGCTTGCGTCGGTCGGTTTCGGGAAGATCGCGCTGTGCAGCGATGTAACGCTCCCATGCAGATGCAATGTGGCCTCGCTTCTCTTCGCAGTTTCCGAGGTTCATCAGCGTGCCGGGTGCGGGATCGAGCTTCATGCTCGCCTCGAATTTTTCGCACGCTTCCTCGTAGTTTCCCGCTGCCATGGCAGCGCGGCCCGCTTCGAACATGACCTCAGCTGCTGCCCGCTCACCTGGCTCGACGGCGGTCTCGCCACCCGCAGTTTCTTGCGCAACGTGAGCCTCTTGAGCGGCTGAAACGTCCGGCATCAAGGTGCATCCCAAAAGGGCCGTTATTCCCGTGACACGGTACAGTCGAACGTTCAACATCGAGGCGAGGATTCTTTTACACGAAGTCGCTGCCGTTAGCAGCTTCAGTGCGCCCACAAGTGTTCCTGGGTGGGCCTGTGTTGCACTTTCTGAGAAGGACATCGACGCTCGGTGACATTGTTCGAATACGTCTTTTGGGGCATATTGCGCGCTACGGTGGGCTCCCAAACCACATTGCCCAGGGGGGTCTGGGAACCAACGGAAAATCACTCGCTTAGGTAAGGTTCGTGAATCAGGAACAGCTCGAGGAATTCGCACGAGCCCGCCTCGGCAAGACCTTGAACGACAAGTGGACGCTCGAGGCGCTGCTCGGTGTAGGTGGCACCGCATCCGTGTACTCCGCGAGCCATCGCAACGGCAAGCGTGTTGCACTCAAGGTGTTGCACCCAGAGCTATCGGCCCACGAGCATTTTCGCGAACGCTTCCTGCGCGAAGCCTACGTCGGCAATCACATCGAACATCCGGGTGCGGTCACCGTCTACGACGACGACGAAACCGACGACGGTTGTGCGTTCCTGGTCATGGATCTGCTCGAGGGTGAGAACCTCGAAGTACGACGGCAGCGCAAGGGCGGCGTGCTCGACGCCAGCGAGGTGCTGTCGCTGACTGACGACGTGCTCGACACGTTGGCGGCGGCGCACGCCAAGGGCGTCATTCACCGCGACATCAAACCCGAGAACCTCTTCGTTACCCTGGAGAACACAGTCCGTCTGCTGGACTTCGGCATTGCCCGTATCAACGTGCCCGAAAACCCGGGTCAGACGCTCGCAGGTGTTTCGATGGGCACTCCCGCGTTCATGCCCCCTGAGCAGGCGAGCGCTCATTGGGACAAGGTCGACGTGCAAAGCGACCTGTGGGCTCTCGGTGCATCGATGTTCACGTTGCTGACCGGGCGCTATGTTCACCAAGGGGGTACAGTCAACGAGTCGTTGGTTCTGGCGGTAACCAAAGCGGCGCCCAAGATCGAGAACATCGATCCGTCGCTCCCCGAAGTACTCACCACGATCGTCAACAGGGCTCTCGAGCGTGACAAGTCGAAGCGCTACAAGAGCGCGGCAGAGATGCAATTCGACGTGCGGATGGCCTATCGCACGCTGCAGGGTGACCTGCCTGACGACGAGCGTTACTCGATGAGTGACGGCAAGTTGGGCTTCCATTCGGCGCCGCCTGGACCAGTCGCACCGTTGGCGTTTGGCGTGTCCACGCCGTCCAGCACTCCGCGCGCCCGCATGTCGTCGATTCCGTTCCTGTCCGACAACACGTCGTCTCCGGAACTCGGTTCGGTGACGGGTGAACCCGTGAGCAGCGACATGGGTGCCAGGGCCTTCACCGAGGGTCGCCGTCGGCGCAAGCGGATTGTCGTTGCTGCTGCCGCGCTGGCCGCCGTTGCTGCCGTCTTTGGGCTGTTGATGTCTGGGGGTAACGAGAAGACCAAGGTGGCGCAGACGCCGGAGGCTCACGTCTCCGATTCGGCGGGTTCTGGCGCCGTCGGCGTCAACACCGTCGGTTGGGACGAAATCAAGGAAGAGCTGAGTCATCCGGTGCCCGAGCCCAGCGAGGTCGTTACCGCGATAGCTAGCCTGCCCGAGGTCGATGCAGGTGCCGAGAAGGCCAACTCGGCGAGCAAAGAGCGCTCGAAGTCCCGACCAAAGCGGGTGGGTGGCTTGCCACGGCCGCGGCCCGTCTCCAGCCCCCCCCGTCCCGTGCCCGCGCCGAAGCCGACGGCAAAGAAGGAGGAACCCTTCGATCCCTTTGCGAAGCGGCACTGAAGCGCGGGTCGACCCAATACTGCTCCCCGGCAGCTCGTTCTGATCATGCTCGTGTGGTGCTCTTTGGTCACCGATCGCTTTTGGGATCGGTTCTAATGGGGGCATGACCAGCGCCGCACCCCCTGCCAGTGCATCGGCAGCGCCCTCATCGTCTCGTCAGCTCGACGCGCGCCAACGAATCGACGCCTTGGTGGATCCAGGGTCGTTCACGGAGATTGATCGGCTGGTGGCGACGCAGTGCCACGACTTCGGCATGCAGGATCGCAAGGTCGCCGGCGATGGAGTGATCGTCGGTCAGGGGCGGATTCTGGACCGAACGGTATTCGTCTTCTCCCAGGACGCTTCAGTGCTCGGCGGTTCGTTGGGAGCGGCGCACGCGTCGAAAATCTGCAAGGTGATGGACCTTGCGATGCGTGTTGGAGCACCGGTGATCGGTCTCAACGATTCCGGAGGCGCGCGGATCCAAGAAGGGGTCAGCTCGTTGGCTGGCTACGCGGACATCTTCCTGCGCAATACGCTGGCCAGCGGCGTCGTTCCGCAGATCAGCGTAATCTTGGGACCCTGCGCCGGAGGTGCGGTCTATTCGCCGGCGATCACCGACTTCATCTTCATGGTCGAGGGCAGCAGTCACATGTTCATCACGGGCCCCGACGTGATCGCCGCTGTGACGCACGAGAAGGTCGGCAAGGAAGAACTCGGTGGCGCGCTGACACACTCGGAAAAGTCGGGTGTCTGTCAGTTCGCGTATCCCGACGAGCGAAGCTGTTTGCAGGCGGTCCGTCGGTTGTTCAGCTTCCTGCCTCAGAACAATCTGGAGCGTCCCTACACACTGCGTTCGGAGGATCCTCCGTCGCGCAGTTTGGATGAGCTCGATACGGTAATCCCAGACGAGAGCAACAAGGCTTACGACATGAAGCGCATCATCGAAGCCATGGTCGACGATGGTGACTTCTTCGAGGTCGCGCCAGGACATGCCAAGAACATCGTCGTGGGCTTTGCTCACCTCGGGGGGAACTCGGTTGGCATCGTCGGCAACCAGCCGGCAGTGCTGGCCGGGGTGCTCGACATTGCTGCCTCGGTCAAGGCGGCGCGTTTCGTACGCTTCTGTGACGCCTTCAACATCCCCGTCATCACGTTGGTCGACGTACCGGGGTTCTTGCCCGGCGTGGGTCAGGAGCACGGCGGCATCATTCTGCATGGCGCGAAGCTGCTGTACGCCTACTGCGAAGCGACCGTGCCGAAGCTCACGGTGATCACGCGCAAAGCATACGGTGGCGCCTATGACGTCATGAGCAGCAAGCACATCCGCGCGGACGTCAACCTGGCGTTTCCCACGGCGCAAGTGGCCGTGATGGGCGCGTCCGGCGCGGTGAACATCATCCACCGCCGTTCATTGGCGGCTGCTGAGGATCCGCAGCAGCTGCGCCAACAGTTCACTGACGACTACGCGGCGAAATTCCTCAATCCCCAGCGCGCGGCGGAATTGGGCTTCATCGACGAGGTGATCGAGCCGCGGGAACTGCGCGCCAAGCTATGCAACTGGCTGTCGGTACTGCTGAACAAGCGACAGAGCCTGCCCAAGAAAAAGCACGGGAACATCCCGCTCTGATTCTGTTGCGGCTACGGGCACTGCCGTCGCGAATGGCGGCTGCTCCGATTCAGCGATCGTACACGACGGTGATCGCCGACCGTTTGGGCATGCGCAGCATCCGGAAGAGGTGTCCAGCTCTTCCCAGCGCCTTCGTGGGCGCGGCCGGATTGTCGGGACCCGATCTCACAAACCGGGCCGCCGACGGTGCCGTGGCCCGGCGTTCTAATCAATTCAGCCCGGGGCAGTCACCGATAACGGGGCGGAGGGGCGACTGAGGCCGACATGTTTCCGTTAGCGCTTGCCTATGTCGTGCGCCTGAGCTACCTGCACAACCGAAGCAGACTTGTGGGTCCGCCGACAGCGCGCCTTGAACCCCGCCAGGCCCGGAAGGGAGCAACGGTAGAGGAGAGCGGGTGTGGCGGGCCCTTATTTTTGCCCGCCGCATCACGCGCCAAACATCTCGATCACGGCGCCGTTGTGGGCCAGGGGCGCGTCAAAGGCATAGTGCAGCAACGTGTGTGCGACGTCGTTCGCACTCATCCGGGGATCGAATCCACTGCCGACGAGCATGTCGGTATCCACGGATCCAGGGTGAATGACTACCGTCATGAGCCCCGTGTCCGTCAACTCCTCCGCCAGGCACTTGGTGTAGCCGACCAGCGCCCACTTCGAGGCGTTGTAGATGCTTTGGTTTGCGGTTCCGAGCGTCGCACTGATGCTGCCGACGTTGATGATCCGACCGCGCCGGGCGTCGAGCATCGCGGGTAGCAGCGCCCGGCAGAGCAACATCGGCGCGAGCAGATTCGTGTTCATCTGCCGCTCGTAGGACTCCAACGTGAGTGCCGTCGCTGACTGCCGTTCGACGATCCCTGCACAATTGACCAGCGCTTGCGGAGTACCGAGCTCCAGGATGTGCGCTCCGGCGCGGCCAACCTGCTCGGTGTCGCTCAGATCACACGGCACGAAGTCGGCCGTGCTGGCCTCCCGGCACGTCTGGAGCACGTCTCGCATCTTCGACGACTCGCGGCCGACCAGGATCGTGTGCTTGCCGGCCTCCGCCGCCAATTGACAGGTGGCGCGACCGATGCCCCGGCTGGCCCCGGTGACGACGATCATTTCCCGACGTTGTTCTGCCATGCCCGCTCACCCGCGACCCGCTCAAACCAACTTCCACAACTCGATGACGGCCTTGGTCAGGAAGAAGTCGAAAATCAGGATCGTGATCGACGTGACGACGACGGTCTTCGTCGTGGCGTAGCCGACGCCCGCGGTGCCGCCGCGCGTCTTCATGCCGTAGTAGCAGCCGACGATCGCGATGATGGCGCCGAAGAAGGGCGTTTTGATCAAGCCCGCCATGTAGTCCATCATCTTCATCGTGTTGAGCGCAGATGAGAGGAAAAAGCGATAGGGGATCCCGAACTGTATGTCGGTGATGAACATTGCGCCGGAAAAGCCGAGGGCTAGAGCGAACGTACCCAGGAACGGCATGATGAACGTCGACGCCACCAGCCGCGGGGTCACCAGCTTCTTGATGGGATCGGCACCGAGAGCGCGAATCGCGTCGATTTGCTCCGTCACGGCCATCGACCCCAGCTCGGCAGTGATGCCGGCACCGATCCGCCCGCCGACGATGACGGCAGTCAACGTCGGGGCGAGCTCGCGCGCGAAGCTCAGTGCGACCACGCGACCTGTGTACTCCATGCCGCCGAACTTCTTCAGGCCGAAGGCGAACTGCGTCGACATGACCATGCCCACGAAGACGCTGGTCACGATGACGATGCCCATCGATGCGACGCCGAGACTCTCGATCTGCTTGATGATCTCTTTGCCCTCGAACGGACGTCGAAACAGGCCCTTGACGGCACCGGCGACCATGCTGCTGATCTCACCGATGGTGGCGAGTGACTCGAGTGCGTTTTCTACGAAGGGACTGTGACGCTCCACCTCACGGGGTGGTGGCAACGCGGAAGGACGTCGCGTCGAGGGGGCCGAGCTGTCCATGGGTCACAGGGCTTACCATGAAACGCGCCGCGGTCGCGTCGTCTCCCGACGGTCTGTCGACGAAAAGCGACGGGTGCAGCGCTCGGTCCGTCCGAGGCGGTTCACCGTTACACTACAGCACCACCGGATGTAGCCGACGAATGGGCGGGTTGGGGCAGTGATCGGTAGAACGGCGAGGTCGGCGGCGCCACATCGTGTCCGCTGGGGTGCGGGCTGTCGGGTGTTCGCCCGCGGCTGCGATGTCAATCTACCGTCGAGAAGCCGCCGACGAATGCGTCGAAGTCGGCGCTGCTCTGATCGTCTCCTGCGGCGATACGCCAAAAGTCGTACACGCAGCTGTCCTTCTTCACCACCACAAACACGAAGTGCTTCGGTACGCCGTCGAGCTTCGCCACCAGCTCGGTGCGCAGCGCAGCGCGTCCGTCGAGTTGGAGCTCCTTTTCGCTGAGGATCTCCCGCTCGGTGAAGCCAATCGTCAGGTGTTGGGTGAGCGAGCGCAGCGGGATGTCGTCGCCGTCGCGGCCGCAACGGCCCGCGGCGCCGAGGGTCATTCCTCTCTTGTCACTGCGAAAGGCAAATGCGGCCAGGTCGCCTTCGACGCCGTCGTCTTCGATCAGCTCCCAGTCATCGGGGATCGGCCCGACGCGGAATTGAACGTCGCCCTTGCGGAACAGATTGCCGGACAGCCCAGAGGCCGCGCACGCGAGAGCGAACAGGAGCGGGGCGAGGGCAGCGTGTCGGCGGCGGAGAAGCATCGCTTTCGAGCCACAATAGTGAAGCAAGCGCAGACTGCAACTGGGCCAACGGGATGGGGTTCACTTCGCTTTGGTCCGGTGCTGCGGGTCGGCTCCGACGGCCGCTCGTCGCGGTCGGTTTCAGCGCGGTCGATTGCAGCCGTACGTCGCTGCGGACGTCGGGGCCCGGCCGCAGCGACGCGCCTCGGCGTCGCTGCGCGCTTGCGCACCTGCGGCCGGACCTCTATGAGCATCAGAGCGTCCGTGGGGATTTCCGACGGGGCTTTCGGCCATGTTCTTCCCGATCCGCGACGACAACCCGACGCGCACCTTCCCTTGGGTGACCTACGGGTTGATCGCCATCAACGTGGCTGTGCACCTGTTGTCGATAGCGGCGCTGGCCAGCGGCGAGTTCTGGTTTCACGCCTGGTACGGCGTGGTCCCGTCGCGCCTGCTGTCTGATCCACTCGGTGAGTCGCGGACGGTGCTGACCAGCATGTTCATCCATGGTGGCTGGCTACACCTGATGTCGAACATGTGGTTTCTTCACATCTTCGGAGACAACCTCGAAGAAGCGCTCGGTCGCTTCCGCTACTTGTTGTTCTACCTGGGCTGTGGCGTCGTCGCTGCTGCGTTTCAGGTGTTCGTGGACACGGGCAGTACGATGCCGATGGTGGGTGCGTCGGGCGCCATCGCCGGAGTGATCGGTGGCTACGTGCTGGTCTACCCCAGAGCGCCGATATTGACGTTCACGCTCGTGCCGCCACTGTGGTTGTTGGTCGGTATCTTGCCGGTGTTACCGGCGTGGGTCGTCGCGCTGATGTTCTTCTTGCAGAACCTGGTCATGGGTTATCAGTCCCTCGGAGGCGCGGGCGACGTATCGGTTGCGTTCTTCGCCCATATCGGTGGATTCGTCGGTGGGCTCGTGCTCTTGAAGCTGGCGCTCGGCGGTCGTCGACTCGACCGGCGCGAGTGGGCCGGGTGGCAACAAGTGCGCTCGCGCCGTCCACGTCGCCATTGATGCCCGGAGCAGAATTTGCGTCGGCCCCGAAGGGCGCGCCGCCGGAAATTCCGCAGGTTCAGGCCGCTATTGACTCCGGTACACCCCTGCCTCTTCGGTGGCGAGCCTCGGACTCGCCCCGCCAAATGGGCGAGCAATGCGAACGCTCATTTAGGCGCCGATGAACAAGCGGAGGCCGAAGCTTCGCTCGAGGGAGTTGTCGAAGACCTGATCGGCGGCGTACTCGACGTCGTAGGCGACGCGCTTGAACTCGAAGCGTCGAGTTTCGGTGTCGAACAGCGTCACGCTGGCGCGATTGTCCGTGTCGCGCGGCTGTCCTACCGAACCGACGCTGATGATGTACTTGCGGTCCGGGCGCAGCTCCAGATCCTCGACGGGGAGTTCTTCGACGTCGTCCTCGGTGAGTGCGAACACGCGGCACAGATGCGAATGTCCGACCAACGTCAACTGACGGAGTTCGTCATACATCGGCAAACACTCGCGGGCCTGCTCTGGCAGAAACACGTACTCGAACTCTTCGAGGTGCGCTGGTGAGCCGTGGCAGAGCTGAACGTCGTACTCTTCGAGATGGTGAGTGTACGGCAGGCTCTTGAGCCACTGCAGGTTGTCACTGGTGAGCACTTCGGTGTGGATGTCCAGCGCCCGGCGGGCCGCCTCGTAGTAGTAGGAATAGTCCATGCGCCCAGCGACCGCCGCGTCGTGGTTGCCCAGGACCGTCGCTTTGGTTTGCTGTCGAACGATGTCCGCGCAGATGTTGGGTGAACCGCCGTAGCCAACGGTATCTCCCAAACAGTACAGTTCCTCGGCGCCGAACTTGCGCAGGGTCGCCAGGCTGGCGCTCAGCGCCGGGTAATTCGCGTGGATGTCGCTGAGAAAGCCAAGCAGCATCGGGATGCACCCCTCGAGAGTGAACGGTAGCTGAGTCTAGCTGGGCTGGACCGGAGGTACCAGGCGTGTTCCGCGTCGATTCATTATCCATGGTGAGCCTCGTCGCGGCGCTTGGACCGGCCACGAGGTTGCGAATAGAATCGCGCCGGTGACATCTGCCGACTTCGACCCAGGCCTGCCCACCCACGTTTCGGAACTCATCGGGAGTTGCGTGCGTTTCGTGCACTCCTCGTTGGGCCTGGAGCTCGACTTCTCCCACGAAACACTGCCACTGCTCGACCACTACATGGTCGGCGCGCGGGCTGAGTTGGAGGCACGGCCGGAGGCGCTGCCGCTCGTCGCCCAGTCGCTCGGCGCTTACTTCGGTCAGGTCCTTGCTGTCGAGTTTTCCGGCTTCTGGCGGGCGAGTCAGCCCGATGCCCACACTTGGATGCTTTGTATGCAGCCCGTCTTTTTGGCGGTCAATCCAGTTGGGGTTGCTTACGACGTGCTCACGCGGGGCGGTCGACACGACGGTCCGTCGCCAGCGCTGCGCGTGGCGCGCGAGGACGAGGCATTCGTCGCAGACCGTCTGCGCGCGCTGCCCGAAGAGAACGAAGAAGACTACTACGGGTTCTCCACACGCTTCGACGGCATCGCGGCTGTCGTTGAAGCACTGCGCGGCCAGATGATTGACGGGGGTCAAGAAGACGTCACGTTCGAGTCGGCTGACTACGCAGAGGTGTTCGAGTTGGGGTAAGCCAGCAGCCAGTCGTGTTGCGCGAGTCAGTATCGAGGAACTCCAGTATCGAGGAACTACGGCGCGCCGCCGTCGGTGTCTGGGCGCCGCAGCTCGACCTCGGTGACCTGGTCGGGTCCGATCTCGTGTCGCTGGGGTGGTAACAAGGGACGGCCGAAGAAGTCGCGCAGCGCAACTTCGTAGCCTCCCTTGCTGATGCCGGCGATGTGGGAGCGCCCCTTGGGGGGCACGAAACCGACCGGCGTGTTGTCGAGCAGCACGAACGCCCCGACCTCTTCGCGATTGATCACGGTCAGTGTCCCGCTTTCGTCGTTGCGCGTGAGCGCCGCGAGCTCGGCGCCGCGCAAGAAGGATGGTTGTAGGGCGGGCAATTCGCGCGAGCTGAAGCGGGCTCTCGGGGGAGGTACCTCGACGCTGCTCGGCGCGTCCGTCACGATCTTCAGCTTGTCGACGACGAACTCGAGCTTGCCCTCTTCGTTGAGCTCGTACAGGGCGCGGACGGGCAGCCACGGGGCGCCGCACACTTTGGGCAACGCTTGGGCGGCTGCAATCTCCATGATCAGCCGGCACAGTGGCGCGCCTGCCTGGGGAGCATCCGCTATCTCGATGCGGTCTAACGTGATCGTGCCGCGTTCGGTGTTCAAGACCGCGCGCTGCACTTTGCCGCCGAAGCGTCGCTCGCGCGTCTGCTCGTCTTTTTCGACCTTCGGGGTGACGAGGGGGGCGACGTCGACTCGCCGCTCTCGCAACAGCGCCGGCAAGCTTCCCGGTGGCAACACTCGGTACGTCGCCTGGTCGGGCCACAGCAGCAGGTGCCCGAGGTGATCGGGTCGGGCCAGCAATTGGCTCCCCTGCGGAACGGGAAATGCGCCGCCAGTCATGACCACCGCCGTGGTTCCGTCGAGTTCCGCCGTGACTTGGAGGTTGCGGCGAACGCGCGCGGAAGCGACTTCGGCTTCTTCTTCCTCGAGCTTGACGAATTGTAGACCCGGGTTGCTTCCTGGCCAATCGAAGCGAGCTTCGAGACTCAGCGAAGTGGGGATCTTCGCAGTCGCGGTCTTCGACGGGGGAGGTGCGGACTGCTGGGGGGTGAACGGCTTCGGCACGATGGCGGGGCGTTGGCTCGCCGAGGCGGACGTCTCCCCTGACGGATCGTTGTCCAGGTTCGTCGGGTCGCCCAAGGTGCGATCGAGAACCTGTGACGTCGAGGTCGGCGCTGGGCTGACAGAGTTGTTTCCTGCCGCTACCCCGGTGTCGGCGTCATCGTTCAACCAATCGCAACCGACGAGGGCCAGAGCGATGAGGACCCAACTCGGTCGTCGCACGGCCTGCATCCTAGTCCATTGCTCGCCAGCGCGGAAGGCGCGCTCCCCGACTGTGAAACGAAGACAAGAACGCCGCGGAGCCCCACTTGTGTCGATCTTGTATTCTCAAATATCTGCATACAATTGGATAGTTGAACCGTATTGTCGCTAGGAAATCGTATTCTGCAGAATACGACCTGGCAACAATCGCCATGACGGGTACGGGTCTTCGTGGGACATGTGGTGGGTGTCCACTCCGCATTCCAACAAGCGGCATCGTGCGCCCGTCGACGTGTTCAAGTTTCGCAACTACCGCGAGTTCTTGGCCGCGTACTACGCCAATCGAAAGCGGGAACGTGGGTTTTCGTATCGCAGCTTCGCCCGAGACGTGGGCCTTGGTGCCCCGAACTATTTGAAGCTGGTCATCGACGGCAAGCGAAACCTCTCTCCCCAGATGGCGGAGCGATTTGCGGCCGCGTGCGGTCTCAGCCGCGATTCCACCGAGTACTTCAAGCTGCTGGTGGCGTTCAATCAGGCCAAGGCCGACGATGAGCGGAACCAGCTGCACGAGCGCTTGGCGAAGTTCGCGCGGTTCCGCTCAGCGCAGCGGCTGGACCTCGCGCAAAAGGATTACCACCAGAGCTGGTACATCCCGGCGATTCGCGAGCTCGTCGCGTGCGCCGACTTCGTCGAGGATACCTCCTGGATTGCCAAAGCGCTCCACCCGCCAATCAGCGAGCGCGAAGCCGCCCAAGCGTTGGATGTGCTGCAGCGACTCGGCATGCTCGAACGTGACAACGACGGACGGCTCGTGCAGGTGACTCGGGCGGTATCCACCGGCCCTCAAGCAACGGGGCTCCACATCCGGAACTTCCACGCTCAGATGATGCAACGCGCACAACACGCCATGGCTGACGTCCCTGCCGCACAACGCTACATCTCGGCGCTGACGTTGACCGCGAGCCCAGCGCTGTTCGAGGAGGTGCGGCGGCGGGTGATCGCGTTCCGCAGTGAGCTCGCGGCGCTGTGCGACACCGAACCCCATCCTTCGCAAGTACTCCAACTGAACCTGCAGCTGTTCCCCCTCAGCCAGAACCTCGCTCCGAGCGAGCAGACTTCCACCCCCGGGCCGTCCGCCAAGAAGGACTCCAAACGATGAAACCCTTCAGCCAATGCCGCTTCACTCTCCAGTCCCTGCTCCGTATCTGGCTCGCCGCCTTTGCTGCGCTTTGGTTGATCCATGGTGCGATCGGTTGCGCCTCGAAAGGCCCCGCCGACATCTCCAGTACGGACACGGGTAACCCGCCGGTGATCGACGCTCAGCGCATCAACGTTGCCGCGAGCGACGACGGCGTGATCGTCCGGGGCGAGCCAGGCGCGGTTGAACCGGGGGGTGCGAGCGTCGAGGTCACCAACGTGTCGACTGGCGATTCGGTGACCTCCAGCGCGGCAAAGGATGGGTCATTCGAGGTGCAAATCGCGGGCGACGTCGAGGACGAGTACGCCATCGAGGTCGACTCTGACGCCCATACAGATCGGGTCACCGTCGGGGGGTCCCGAGCGGATCCGGGGGGGTCGCCCTCGCCCAGCGGTTCCGACATCGATCTGGACGGTCGCGAGTACATCCTCGAAAGCGCGGAAGGCTATGTCCCCGCGTCGGATGTGGTGTTCCAGATTTCATTCGAGGACGGCGGCTTCGGGTTTCACGCGGGCTGCAACGGTCACGGCGCCACGTACACGGTGTGCGACGGACACCTGTGCCTGGAGGACGCATACACCAGCACGTTGATCGGGTGCAGCGGCGAGCTGGGCGATCAGGAGGCGTTCGCCGAGCAGTTCTTTCTTTCCGAGCCGGCGCTGACTCAACAAGGACCGCGGCTGACGATGACGACCGATGACGTCACGCTGGTGTTCGTCGAGAAGGGCGCTGAGCCCGCGGACCCCAGCGATCCCCAAACGGGGTTGTTTGGACGGGACTTCGACTGGGTTGGTGGCGAAGGCTTCGAACCCATTCCGGGCAGCCGCGTGCAGCTCCAGTTTTCGGACATCGGCGAGCTGTCGGTGTCGGGCGGCTGCAACTGGTTGCTGTTCGAATGCCGGATCTGCGGCGACGAACTGTGCTGCGACGACCAGGGCTCGACCGCGCGGGGCTGCTCAGTCGAGCTGATGGACCAGGACGTCTGGGTGGGCGACTTCTTCTCGTCGCGTCCGACCGTCGACGTCAATGGCGACGCACTGACACTCACCGGTTCGGAAGCGACGTTGGTGTTCAGTGCGTCGATGACGCTCGACGCCTCGCTCACCGACGACACTTGGCTCGTGAGCGACTACTTCACCGCCGATGGTTCGACGACCAGCGGGGCGTTCAACGGTCCGACCGTGACGTTCGACAGCGGCGGCACCTTCGGCTTCCAGACGGGTTGCAACAACGGTGGCGGCAAGTATGTGGCAGTTGGCACCACGCTCACGTTCAGCAATGTCGGCTGGGAAGAGATGGGCTGTCCCGACGAGGTCAACGCCGCGCTGGAAGCCCAGATGCTCGGCGTGCTGGCGGACGGTGTCTCCACCTACGAGATCGACGGGACCCGGCTCGTGATCAGTCGCGACGACGCAGGGATCGGCGCGATTCTGCAGTGATGCCCGCCTGAGAAAGCAGCGAGTTGCGTCGCCGACTCGGCCGACCGCGGCTCGCGACCGTTGGCGAAAACGAGAGCGCGCGGAATTGTCCCGCGCGCTCATCGGTTCTTGGACAGCCACGGTGGCGTGCGGGTTCGCCGTCGCCGCCCATCGAACACCCCATGGACCTCGATCCCGCTTCTTTGGTCACAGCGTTCTGCGTCTCCTCCGTGGGGTTCGTGCTGTTCTACTTCGGGCGCAAGATGCAGGAGCTTCGTCCCCTGGTCGCGGGCTTGCTGCTGATGGGGTTTCCGTACTTCGTGTCCGGATTCGCGTGGATGTTGCTCGGTGCGGCGCTGATCCTGGGCGGGTTGTGGGCGTGGCTGCACTTCGCCCCGTGACTGGAGCGGCCATCATGTTGATTGCCGCGACAAATCAACAACCTGGAGCACTGAGCTGCGAGCAAGCGTGCCCGAACGTGGCCCCGACAAGCGCCCTCACCCCCGCTGGGGCGATTCTTCGGGGGCAGTTCCGTGCACAGGCAACCTGATCGGTGCTCTAGGTGCGGCGCTTCGCGGCTCCCGTTGCCGACGTTTGCGAGTCGGGCGTGAGCTGCCAGCTCATTTCCACGGCGTCCTCGCCGTCGGAATAGTACCCACGGCGCACCCGCAGTTCGACGAAACCCACGCGTTCGTACAGGGCGCGAGCGGCGGTGTTCGAGCTGCGCACTTCCAAGAGCACGCAGCTGAACCCGTGGCGACGAAGGGAACCGACGTGTTCGAGCAGCTGCCGCGCCGCGCCGCGCCGACGGTGCCTGGGCGCGGTGGCGATGTCCACGATCTGCAATTCGTCGGCGACCTTCCACAGCACGACGTAGGCCAGCGCCGCCGTCCCCTTCGACTCGCGCGCTACGAACACCGCGGCGTGGCTCTGCTGCAGCTCCTGCCCGACGTTCACCTGCAGACCGGACAGGTCGCTCAACTGCGCCACGTCGTCGACGGCTTCGGCGGGCAGGGCTTCGATCAACAGCTCGGCCATGGTGGGCGTCCACGCAACGACGGCGGACTGCCGTCGCAGGTCTACAGGCTCTTGCGCCGCACGACGCCCGACTTGAGGAACTGATACAAGGCCTTGCACACGTCGAACGTGCTGGCGTCCACCTCGTCGACGATCTGCCGGACGTTGAGCTTGCCGTCGATGGTTGCCAGCACCAACTCTTCGATGGGCTCGAGATCCGAACGCTCGGCAAGTCGGTCGACGGCGGTACTGTCAGCGACCAACACTTCGTCGAACTTGAACGACCCTTCGATGAGCTGCCACTCGTCGACTCGCCGGAAGCCCTCCATCAACAACCCGCCCGGCGCCAAACGCAGCTGCGCGAGCGTCGCTTCCGGGCAGCTCTCGTTGACGTTGAAGGTGAATCGTCCGTTGCGCCAGCGAACGGACTCGTAGACGAGCTCGCTGGTCTGCCGGCGCAGAGCGCCCTTGACTTGATCGCTGGTGGCGATCCCGCGCTTTTCGAGTTCTTCGCCGATCAATCCGGTCGATTCACCGGCGAGGAGCGGGTCGAGTTCTTCTCGGGTGATCACACCATCTTCGACCAAGAACCGACCGATGCGGAAGCTCATTGGCAGGTTGTTCGACGCGGCCAGATCGATGCGACCTTCGACCAAGTACAACGTGATCGCCTGATCGCCGTAGTGGATGTGTACTGCGCCGGTTTGTCGTTGCAGCTCCATCATCTGCAGCACTTCGGCGATGGAGATGAAGCCGAGATCACCGGCGAGCACGGCCGACTCACTCTTGCGTTTGTCGAGCAGGCTCAGCAATCCGCCCAGACCGCGCAGGCTTTCTGGGGCGAGGGCGGTGCGCAGCATCGTCGTGAGCGCGGTCTTGTCCGGGTGGGGGCCAATCTTGGTCACCACCGGCAGCACGAGAGCGCTCAAGCCCCGAGCGAACAGGCTCGCGACCTCCCTCGAGCGTTCGTCGGGATCGGCGATGGATTCGAGACGTTCGAGCTCCAGCTCCTCTTCGGCGTCGCCCTTGCCTGGCCCGCGCGATTCGCGCGTGGGTTTGCGCAACGTCGTTTCCACGACTGCGACCAACGCGCGCGGATCGAAGGGTTTGGTAATGGCATCGACCGCGCCGGTTTGCTGCACGAACTGACCACGTATCTTGTCGCCCTTGGCACTCATCAGCACCACGGGTAGGTGCGCGAGCTTGGGATCGGCGCGCAGTTCCCGACAGAACTGGTAGCCGTTCATCACCGGCATCACGAAGTCCAGCAGGACCATGTCCGACGCCTCTTGACGCAAGAGGTCGAGCGCTTCCCTGCCGTCCCCGGCGGCCCGCGTCTTGAAGCCTCGGGCCTCGAGAACGCCCGTGACGACTTTGCGGATCGTCGGGCTATCGTCGACGACCAGGACACTTCCAGCCATTGTGCTGAGCCTGGTCTGGCTACTCCATTCAAGTCAAGGGCTTAGAAGCGGTTGCCCGATGATCCTCGACGCGACATCGCCCAGCTTTCGGAGTGGATCCCCCACGACGAAGCAAGGCGAATCCCGTCCGATCACGATTCGAGAATGGGTCGGACTCGCAACTCGGCGAGCTGTTCGGGGGCGACCGAGGTAGGTGCGTCACTCATCATGTCGGTGCCGCGCTGAGTCTTGGGGAAGGCGATCACGTCGCGGATCGACTCGGTCCCGGCGATCAGCATGGCGACGCGGTCCATACCTAGAGCGATGCCGCCGTGGGGCGGCGCGCCAAACTTGAGCGCGTCGAGCAAGAAGCCGAACTTCTCACGTGCCTCGTCCGGGCCGATACCCAGCGCGCCGAACACTCGCGCCTGCACCTCGGGGTCGTGTAGACGAATTGAACCGCCGCCGATCTCGAAGCCGTTGAGCACCAGGTCGTAGCGGTAGCAGTTGACCAGGCCCGGATCTTCTTCGATGAGATCGACGTGCTCGTCGTGGGGACGGGTGAAGGCGTGGTGCGCCGCGGCCCAGCCTTTTCGCTCGTCGTCGTACTCGAACAGCGGCGGGTCGATGACCCAACAGAACTTGAAGCTGTCGCCGTGACCCGTCTCCGGAATGACGCCGGCACGTTTGGCTTCGAACAGTCGCAAGTTGGCCATCACGGTGTGCACCAACTGCGCCTTACCGAACTGGAACAAGATGATGTCGCCCTCTTTGGCGCCAACGATGTCGTTGATCGCCAGACGGAACTCGTCGGTGACGCTCTTGGACAGCGGTGATTGGGTCCAGCTGCCGTCGGCGGCGACCTTGGCGCGCGCCAAGCCACCGGCGCCCATGCTCTTGGCGTACTTCTCGAGCTTGTCGCCGTCGGCGCGCGACAGGTTGTGCGCCGCGGGCACGACCATGGCCTTGACGATCTCCGCCGGCAGATCGCGCCGGTACGTGCCGTCTTTGAACTTCTGTGCGATGGGCGCGAAGAACGGGATGCCGCCGCCGTCGTGGGCGATCACCAGCTCCGTCAAATCGACGTGGGGCATGTCGAAGCGCAGGTCGGGCTTGTCGTTGCCGTACATGCGCATCGAGTCTTCGAACTTGAGCCGGGGGAAGCTACCGCTCGGGTAGAGCGTGTGCAGATCGATGTCGAGGACCTCTTTCCAGATGCGGAACACGAGGCCCTCGACCAATTTGAACAGGTCGTCCTGATTGATGAACGACAGCTCGATGTCGATCTGCGTGAACTCGGGCTGACGATCGACGCGCAAGTCTTCGTCGCGGAAACAGCGCACGATTTGGAAGTACTTGTCATAGCCGGCTACCATGAACAGCTGCTTGAACAGCTGTGGGCTTTCGGCCAGAGCGTAGAACTTTCCGGGGTTGGTCCGTGCCGGCACCAAGAAGTTGCGTGCGCCGCCGGGCGTGTACTTGACCAAGAACGGCGTCTCGATCTCCATGCAGCCAGCGTCGGACAGGTAGTTGCGCGTCGCTTGGTTCAGCTTGTGGCGCTGGCGCAGCGCTTGCTGCAGCGGTTTGCGACGCAAGTCGAGGTAGCGGTACTGCAGCCGCACCTCTTCGCGCGTGTCGGTCGAGTCGGTGATTTCGAACGGCGGGGTTTCGGCCTTGTTGAAGACCGTGATCTCCAGGGCCACGACCTCGATCTCGCCCGTCGGCAGGTTCGGGTTGGCGGCGCTGACCATCGCGTTCTGCTTCTTGCTGAACTGCTCGCCACGGCTGCGCACCGTGCCGCGAATGCCGATCACCCACTCGGTGCGAAGTGCTTCGGCCAGCTTGTGTGCATCACCGCTGGCGTCCGGATCGAAGACCACCTGGGTGATGCCTTCGCGGTCGCGCAAATCGACGAAGATCAAGCTACCGTGGTCACGGCGCTTATCGACCCAGCCAAAGAGCACCACTTCGTTGCCGATGTCAGCGGCTCGCAGTGCGTTGTTGTTGTGGGTTCGTTTGAGTTCGTCGATGAATCTGGCCACGGTGCTGCTCGCGTCGGTTTTGAATGGCCCTGGGTACGAGTGCCCCGGGGCCTCGAGGGGACCCGCATTTAGCGCGCGCGGCGGCGCTTCACAAGCTCAGGGGCCGCACTGCTGCGGGCATCGCGAAACTGGGCCGATTTGCCCGCGGCGTGGCACAGCCGCTCTCAGTGAAACCCGATCGCGGCCCCCTCTACTCCGTCTGCGCCTGGGCGTCGTTTTTGCTCCCGCTGGGGCTGGCGTTCAGCCGTTTGGACGGCGCGGAGCGCTGGCAGCAGGACGTCGGTGTCGTGCGCGCGCTCGATCTGGTGCAGATCGGTTTTGGCGGCGCCTTGTCGGCCGCCGCGAGTACGGCCTTTTCGCTGATCCCCGTGGGCACGACGCTCATGCGGCTGGGCCTGTTCAGCTCGATACTCGTCGGATTCGCGGGCCTTGCTGTGTTCCACCTGTGCCACCAAGTTCTGCGTAGCCCGTTGTCTCCGGGTGCCCGCAGTGGACTGGCGCTGTGTGCTGCGGCCTTCGCCACCTTCGGCAGCAGTTGGGAGGTCGCCGGCAGTACGGTTTCGGGGCCGGCCTTGGCGGCGACGATGGCCCTCGCCTGGCTCGCGCAGCTCCCGAACACGTCTGTCGGATCGGGCGTGCGGCGTTGGATCGCCTGGGGGCTGCTGCTCGGACTGTTCGTGCTGGAGTCGCACGTGATGGCGCTGGCCATGTGTCTGGTTCTGGCCGCCCACTGCGCGCTTCGGCTCGAGCTACCGGAGCCGCGGCAGCTCGTCTCGATGTGCGTGGCGTTTGTCGTCGCGGTAGCGATCGGGCTGGTTCCGTCGGTACTGGACGTTGGCGCGAGCAGTTTCACGTTCGGCCTCGACTTGGTGTTGCCCGACGACGAGCGACTCGCGCCGTCATTGCTCACCGAGCTCAACGTCTATCTTCTCGTGCTTGCCGGTTTGGGCGTGTTGCATTGCGCAAGGCTGGTGGGCGGGCTCGGTCGCACGTTGCCGCCGCTGGTGATGGTCGCGCTCGACCCCATTACGCGCGAGCCGGTCATCCACCTGGCGGCCGTGGCCGTGGTCGGGGCGTTCAGCAGTGCCGGCGTCCTGGCCGTGTTCGAGCTGCTCACGCGCGCAAAACTCCCCTACCTGAGGCCGCTCGAGCAAATGGTCGCATTGGTTCACTGCGGCGCGTTGCTCCTGCTCGTCGAAGGCGCGGCCCACGAATCCGACGCGCGCACGTTGAGCGCGACGCGCCAATGGACCGAAGAGGCTTTCGAGCGGCTGCCGGCACGTAGTCTGCTCTTGGTGAGCTCACCTGAAGCGGCATGGCGCTTGTGGTCGGCGCGCGTCACGTCGGGGATCCGGCCGGACGTGGTGATGGTGCCCTCCTCGTTGCTCGGGCACGCCGCGTGGTCCAATGAACTGCTCGCCCTCGAGCCCAAGCTCGGCCCATTGATTCGCGATGTAGCCGTGATGGGTGCACCCAGCGAATACGCGCTGACGGAACTGGCCGATGCACGTCCGTTGCGCGTCGAGGTCGACCCGCACTGGGACAAGACGCTGTTGCGCCACCTGATGGTCGACGGCCTGTGGTTCCGCTTCGCGCCCCACGCCACCGGTCGCACCGATCGCCTGCAGGCAGTCAGTACGCTCAAGCACGCCACCTCGCGTTTACTCCGCGCGGCGTCTACCCAGACGGGCCGCGACGAGCGCACGCTGGCGCGCATCGAACGAGACTTGCACAGCCAGGCTGCCGTTGCGCTCGTGCTCGGCGACGTCTCGGCAACTCGAAGGATCTTGCATACCTTGCGTCGTATCGGCGCTTCGAGTGAACGACTCGAGCCATTGGATGCAGCCATGCGCAAAGAAGCCCGACAACAGCCGCTTTCGCGTTTGCTCGGCTTGGACGACGACGGGACCGTCGGGCTGTAGTTCGGGACGGTGGTCCAGCGGTTCACGCAGGACTTCCATCGTCCCGACTGGGACAAACGCGCTCGTTTTCGACTGAGCGCTATTGCTGTCCCAGGCAGCTTGGCGTCGCGCTCACTTCGCGCTCACGACCTTCTGCCGATGAAAGGGAGTTGCGAACTCGCCGGATTGAGCCGCCTCCTCGTCCATCAAGTGATGACTTTCGTTGTTCGAGGTCGATGGCCGCACCGAAGCGGGTCCCAACGGCATTGCCGGTACACCACCCACTCGGACGCCCGCCGGGACATCCTGTACCACCACGGCGTTGGCACCAATTGATGCTCCGTCTCCGATGTGGACGTCGCCCAGTATCTTAGCGCCTGCCCCGATGTTGACACTTCGTCCAATGACTGGGGCTTCGCTAGGTCGGGAGAGGCTCCGGTTTCCAAGTGTTACTCCGTGGCGGAGTATCGTGTCATCGCCGATTACGGCGTTGCCATGCACCACGATCGCTCCTTGATGCTCGATGACGACGCGCCTTCCCACGACGGCAGAGTATGGGAGCTCGATACCGTAGACATTGCGTGCGAAGCGAAACAACGCGCGATACGCAACTGAGAGAGGCGCCCGTAAAGGCAACGGCGCAACGTTCATCCGCCAGACACCAAACCGATGTATTGCCAACGCCTGGAACCCCGGACGCGTCCAATCCCCACCATGACATTTCAAGTCCTCTGACACGACTTCGAACAGATTGGTGATTGAGGGAATCATGATTCGATCATGGTATTGCGCCAGGAACGGTCAGTCGAGCACTCGATTCGCCCGGTGCGTGGGCAATCGCGCGGGCCGGACGGGATCCTGGCCGCCGTCCTCAATCGAACCAGCTCTGTGTCTTGGTTGTGTCGCGAACAGTGACCGCGGTTGATGGCGTAAACCGCGATGTGCAATCGATCTTTCAACACGACTCTGAAACATCGCTGAATTGGAGAGACGCGCCGCGCGACACTTCGCACGTGGCTGTAAGCACCGTCGAGCCGGGCGTTTGAACGTTGCGGTGCACGACGGGGTCGAGGCGGTGGTGTCGCCGTTTCACCGTGTTGTCGAGGCACCTAGGGTCGGGGGCTTGCGTTGCGCTCACACCGGACGACCACAGGGCGTCTGGCATTGTGGCACGGGGTGTGTCGTGCGGACGTTGGTCGTGATCAAGAACGACGAAGAGGAGACCCTCGTCAGTTGCGAGGGTCTCCTCCAGGTTCGGCACGTCGGCGGTATCAGCGCACCGGGCCGCGCATGTACCAGACCTCTCCAAAGCCGACGCTGGTGGTCAGGCGCGGGTTACCGAAGTCGTGGTAGACGTAGCGGTTCTCGATTTCGCTGTACATGATGATCGGGTCGCCGACGTCGACGGCGTTGCCTGCGTCGCTGGCGTTGCCGGGCTTTTGGATGGTCCACACTTCGCGAGGGCCGCCGATTCGCACCCATGAGTTGATGACGCCTTCGCTTTTTGCGCTCATGAAGTTACCGGTCCGACCTTGCAGGGCGACCTCGTCTCCGTAGTCGAGTTGGCTGCGGTCGTTGGGGTTGTCGGGGTTGACCAAGACCCACATCTCGTCGCCGAGGATGCGGCCGGTGTCCGAGCGCACGTCACTGCCGACGTTCATTGCCAGGTAGTTGCCGGTGCGTGCCCCGATGGCAACGGTGTCGCCGTAGTGCAGTGCGCCGTCGCCAGCGTCAGAGGTAACCGGAACCGTCGGGCACGGCGGAATGAAGCAGGCGAAGTCGGGGTCGGGAACGAGATCGACACCGCCGTAGAGGTTTGCGATCTGTGCCTTGTCCTGGGCGCTGAGCTGTCCGTCGTTGTTCCACTTGTTGTTGCAGTAGTTCATCACGGAGTTCCAGTCGAAGGCACCGAGGTGGAGGTCACCGTCGGTTCCCTGTTCTCTTGCTGCGCAATCGGCGGTGGGAGTGTCGGGACGGTTCTGCTCGTGGGCGATGCCGAGGGCGTGTCCGAACTCGTGCACCGCAATACCTCGGACGCACATCTGGATGTTCTCGTCCTTCTCGCAGTAGGGGACCTTCTTGCCGTCCTTGTCCTTCTTGCCCGTCCATTCCTTGAACGTGAAGTTGAGGATCATGCCGCCTGCCTTGCCGGCGAGTTCGCGTCCGACTGCCGTGGTGCGGGGATTCTCGTCCGCGAGCTTGATACGGATGCCGCTGGATGAACCGTTGCACGATTGCCAGCCGGTGAAGCGAACGCGCGCGGCTTTCTCCCAGGTTTGAGCGACGGAGTCGCGTACGATGTTCTTGAGCCCCTGCGAACCGGAGGTTTCCCAGCAGACGGGGATGTCGGTGTAGCCGGTCTGGGCGTTGGGGATCCAAAGCGTTCCGGAAATCGCACTGAGGTGCTCGTCGGCGGACTCGACAGACTCGACGTCGAGAGCAGAGTCGAAGTCTTCGGCGTAGAAGTCGACGTCGTCGGGGCCTGCGGAACAAGCGGCAATGGTCAGAGCGAGAGCGGTGGTGATGGCGTGTTTCATGGTGAGGTTTCTCCGGTGATCTTGGCGCTCGTCGTGAGCGCGTCGCCATGCCCATGAGCAACCGACGTGCCAGCGATGGATCGCGCGTTCTGTGCGGGAAATGACGCCAAATCGAGGAGGCCTCCACGCGTAGCCGTGGCGTGCGCACGCTCGCGCGCGCGGCTCGAACTGCCGCTTGGATCTACGCCGAGCGTGTGGTCACTGCACACGCGTCCCAAGGCACCGAAGCTGAGGTACGGCGGCGGTGCGGGTGCACCAACGCGGACGAAGTGGCGCTCGATCGCTCTACGGGTGCGGCGCTTCGCCGTCTGCGTCGGGTATGGCTCGCTGCCGCAGGGTCGGCCCGATCGCGGCAGGATCGAGCGCCGAGAGAAAGCGTTCGGCGTAGTCGCTGCGCTGCATGCCGCGGGCGCTGATGCCCAGGTAGGCGAGAAACTGTGGTTCCTCTTCGGCTTCGACGGTCTGGCGATAGCCGTGCATCAGCGCGTCGAAGGCAGGTTCGTACTGACCGCGTTCGAGCAACGTGCGGCCGAGCATCAAGTTCGCGCGGACACTGTCTTCGGCGTCGAGCAGCGCTCGCTCACAGGCTTGCTGCGCGTCGTGAATGAGTGAATGGTCGTTGCTCACCAGCACCACCCACGCCGCATCCAGCAACAGCTCGTGGCGCAGCGCCATCGGCTTGTCGTTGGGGTGTCCCAGCG
Source organism: Deltaproteobacteria bacterium (assembly GCA_003235365.1). GTDB lineage: Bacteria > Myxococcota_A > Polyangia > Polyangiales > Polyangiaceae > SZUA-265. The sequence continues at coordinate 21,325 of QJWJ01000349.1, read as the reverse complement.
ATTCGAGCAACTCGATGGCGCGTTCGGGCTCGCCCTGCCCGGCGATGGCCACGGCGCGCAAACCGACCAGTTGTTCGTCTCCGGGGTGCTGCTCGAGCCCCGCGTCGATCTCCGCCAGCGCGCGATCCCACAGCTCGAGGTACAGCCAGCGTCGCGCAGCCTTGACGTGGTGCATCGACAGTCGGTGTTTGAACACGTCGTCACCCGCTAGCAAACTGACGATGGCACCGAGCCCGTCACTCACGCCCGAACCACTGGCATAGGGCAGCAGATTGAACCCTGCCCCCATCAAGCTAGCCAGCGCCAAGCTCTGCACCGCAATCAAGGAGTAGTCGTCGGTGCGCGCCGTGAGCTTGTCACCGAGCATCACCCAGAGCAGCAGCGTGAGCAACAGTTCGCTCCCGGGCCCTGCCAAATAGATGAGCGCGCTCTTGAGACGCGCGCGCTCGAGGCTCTTCGGGTTTGGCAAGATGTAGCCCTCGATGGGCACCATGCGAATGCGAACCAACGTCGAGCCGATGCGAAACCGGTACAGCTCCTTGCCGAAACCAATCACCACCTCTTGCACTCCCCAACCCAACCAACGAGCCACCAGCGCGTGAGCGGCCTCGTGCAGCACCAACAGCGGGCCCCAGAACAACAGCACGAACAACATGCTTGCCTTGACCGGCGTGTAATGGCTGAGCAGCTCCGCGGTGAATAGCGAGACGAGGATCAGCGCGATGGTGGCGACCGCGCGTCGTTCGTTGCGGTTCATGGGCAAACGCGGGGACGGGTCTTCGAAAGGCACGCAGCCGCTAGCGTACTGCGATGCCCGCCCAATGGCAACGCGCCGCCCGGCGGGCTTGACGTCCTGGGCCGAGGGCGACCACGATTGGCAGATGACCGCCACACCAGTCCTCGAGGTTCGTGATCTGACTGTGTTTCGAGGAGGCGAACCCGTCTTGCGCGATGTTTCGTGGAGGGTGGCGTCCGGCGAGCACTGGGTACTGTTCGGCGGCAACGGCTCTGGGAAGACCACGCTGCTCAGTGCGCTGCTCACCTACGTGCCTGCGGCGCGCGGTTCGATCTCGGTGCTCGGCAAAGAACACGGCAAGTTCGATTGGCGGCAGCTGCGCAAGTGGGTAGGCATGGTGTCCAATGCCGTCGAGCGGCTGGTGCCGAGCGAGGAACGCGCGGTCGACATCGTGCGCGGGGGCAAGCAGGGCATGATAGGCAGTTGGGGTCGCGCAGAAGCTGACGAAGAGGAGCAGGCACGTGCGGAGCTCCGTGGATTGGGTTGCGAGTACTTGGCGGCGCGCCGGTTCGAAGTGCTGTCTCAAGGCGAACGGCAGCGCGTCCTGATTGCTCGCGCGTTGATGGCGCGACCCGCGTTGTTGATCCTCGATGAGCCATGCTCCGGTCTGGATGCTGCAGCGCGTGAACGCTTCTTGCTTGCGCTCGAAACCCTCGTCGCGCGCGACGACGCGCCGTCGCTGGTTCTCGTCACCCACCACGTCGAGGAAATCAGCCCGACGTTTGGCCACGTGCTCATGTTGCGTGACGGTCAAGTCGTGGCGAGTGGCGGTACCGCGCAGACCCTCACGACGGAAAACGTCAGCCGCGCGCTCGGCACGCCCATGGTCGTTCGACAGCATGCGGGTCGCTACAGCCTTTCGTTGTCCGTCGAGGTGGGGCGCGTGGTGTGACCGCAGGCCCGACGCTTGCGTCGTGAGTCGACCCAAGGCGCAAAATGCGCCGTCCACGAAAAGCGCGTCGAAAAGCCTTCGCTTTGCAGCGGCTCGGCGTGGTGCTGTAGTGGGCTCATGAGCAAGCCCATTCCAAAGATTCAGAGGTACATGACGACGGCCCCGGCGACAGTCGGCTCGGACCAGACACTCGACCAGGCTTCTCGCCTGATGCGAGAGCGAGACATTCGGCACTTGCCCGTGGTCGATGATGGCAAGTTGGTTGGATTGATCAGCGAACGAGACGTGGCGATGATCTCCAACTTGCAAGGCGTCGACCCGGCGGTGGAGACGATCGGCAACGCGATGACGGCCGCTGTCTACACGGTCGAGCCCGACACGGCTCTCGACGACGTGGTGGAGGTGATGGCGAGCCAGAAATTCGGTTCTGTCGTCGTCGTGCAGAACGGCAAAGTAGTCGGCGTGGTGACGACCGTCGACGTCTGTCGAGCCCTGGCCGAGCTGCTTCGAACGCGTCTCAACTGACGTCCGCCGGTACCCTGACTGGTCGCGCGCCGCCGCGCTGCCAGGCCGTGTGAACTCAGCCCGTGGAGCAGAAGTCGCGCCACTCGTCGGGGATGGTGCGCAAGTCGAGTTTCTGCGAACGAATGGGCAGGCTCTTGGGTTTGAACGGACTGCGTAGTGGGGACATGCCCGCCTGTGCCGGCGTGCGGTTGCCCTTGTGCGAGTTGCAGTGGGAGCAGGCCGAAAGGATGTTGTCCCACTCGGTTCGGCCCCCTTGAGACCGCGGCACGACGTGATCGAAAGTCAGATCGCGCGCCGCGTGTTCTCGCCCGCAGTACATGCAGCGGAAGCCGTCGCGCATGAACACGTTGAGCCGCGAAAAGCGGATTCGGTAGCGGTTGGTGTTTACCTGCTTTTTCATCCGAATCACGGCGGGCATCGCCATGCTTCGCGACGGGGAGCGGATCTGTTCGGAGTAGGCCACCACGACGTCGACCTTCTCCAGGTAGACCATCGTGATCGCGTCCTGCCAGGACACCACTCGGTAAGGTAAGTACCAGGGATTAAGAACTAAGGTACGAGCCTCCATGGTTGGATCTCATCACCCGCGGTCCGATTGTCCTAGACCACCGGCTAACCGTTAGTCTGAATGCATGTTGAGCATTTGACAACACGCGCGACGGCCTGTGGGCTGATAGGCGGGTTCAGGTACGCCAGATCGACCCGCGACCGCTACTGTTGCGTCACATGGCGCCGCCGAGTCGGTTCGGGCGCCTGCTCGATTCACTGAAGGGCATTGCTCCGCCGCCGCAAGCGGCGCGCGACGCCGCGACTCTCGCACGCAGCTCAACCCTTCTTGGATACCGGTTCGTAGTCTGCGTAGCTTTCCATTGGGTGCAGCGTCTCGTACACGCGCGTCCGCGCGACGCGCACACGCTCGCTGCCCATCGTCTGATCCGCGACGCCCCACAGCCACTCGGCAATGCGCTCGGATGTGGGCGTGAAGGGGAAGACGCACAGCTTGATACCGCCGGGGTGCTGATTTCGTGCGCCCGCGAGCTCGCCCTGGTGGCAGGCTTGGGGTTCGCCACGGTGGCCGTGCACGGCGTCGCGTGATGCCACCAGTTGCTCACCGACCCTCGCCAAGGGCTCTTTGATTTCGTCGAAGGTCTGTTGCCCGACGGCCAACGAATGGTCGAGCAGCAAGTGACACGGCGTCAACACACGCTCGTACAATAGGTCGAAGTCCGCGACGAACCCCTGCTCGTCCAAGTCGTCCGACTCGAGCGTGACCTGAAACAACCAGGTGTGACCGTGTAAGCTGATGCACGGCCCGAGATGCCCGCGGACGTGATGAGCGAAGTGAATGTGAATGCCGGTGGTGACTTGGTACATGGCTTTGCAGAGATTTGGTGGCGCAGGCGCTGGGCACCTGCGTGGCGCGCGATCGAGGACCGGCTCGCTCGGTTGGTAATTGGGTTTGTGTCAGTTCGCTGACAGGCGCCAGTTGGTTCCACCCACGCCGTCGAGCAGTTCGACGCCTTGCTTGGCGAGCTCGTCGCGAATCGAGTCGGACAGGGCGTAATCCTTCTCTTGGCGGGCGAGCGTGCGCGCCGCGATGCGTTCGGTGACGAAGTTGGGATCGATGCCCAATGCCTGGGCGCGCCGGTCGCGCACGCGCGTGATGAATGCTTCGGGATCGTCGGAGCCCAGCCCGAGCACCGCCGCCAGGTGAGCGAGCCCGGTCTTGGCCGCCGCTACCCAAGTGCTGGGAACCTTGCCCTTTTTGGCCATCGCGCGGTCGCAGAGATTGTTGGTGGCGCTGAGCAGTTCGGCTGTATGCGCCAGTGCGATGGGCGTATTGAGATCGTCGTCGAGGGCACCCGTGACGCGCTCGGCGTAGCTGCCGAGTTCACTCGGCACCGGCTCGTCCGCGTCGATGATGCGCGCGTCGGGCAATGCCTCGAGGCGCTGCCGCGTCGAGTAGATGTACTCGAGCCGGCGCTCCGCCTCTTCGAATTGGGGAAAGCCCTGGAGCGTGCCCGCGTCGTCGTTGTTCCATTCGAGGTTGAACGGCGCGCGGTAGTGCATGGTGAGCAGCGCGTAGCGGACGGCTTCGGGTTCGACGTGGGAGAAGACTTCGCGGATGCCGAAGAAGTTGTTCAGACTCTTCGACATCTTCTCTTTGTTCACCTGCACGAAGCCGTTGTGCATCCAGGTGCGGACGTAGGGCAGGCCACTGGCGGCTTCGCTTTGAGCGATCTCGTTTTCGTGGTGTGGAAAGACCAGATCGAGCCCACCACCGTGTAGATCGAAGGTCTCGCCGAGGTACTTGGTGCTCATCGCCGAGCATTCGATGTGCCAGCCCGGCCGCCCGCGGCCCCAGGGGCTGTCCCAGCTCGTGCCGTCGCTATCCGTCGTGCCCTTCCACAGCGCAAAGTCGAAGGGGTGCTTCTTCACGTCCGACTCGGCACCGTCGACGCGGCCGCTGGCTCCGGCCAACATGTCGTCGAGCTTGCGGTGGGAGAGCTTGCCGTAGTCGGGGAAGGCCGGCACGTGGAAGTACACGTCGCCGCTCGACGCGTAGGCCGCTCCGCGCTCGATCAAGCGCTCGATCAACGCGATGATTTCCGGGATGTGCTCGCTGACCTTGGGTTGGACGTCGGGGTCGAGGTTGCCCAGACGGCGCATGTCTTCGACGTACGCCTCGAAAAAGCGCTTCGACAGCTCCAGGGGAGACTCGCCGCGCTCTTTCGAGCGATTGAGGATCTTGTCGTCGACGTCAGTGACGTTGCGAACGAACTGAACATTCAACCCGCTCGACCGCAGGTGCCGCACCAAGACGTCGTAGACGACGTAACAGCGGGCGTGCCCGATGTGCGAGTAGTCGTACGTGGTCGGCCCGCAAACGTAGATGCCCGCCTTGCCCGGTTCCCGGGTGGTGAACGGTTCCTTCTGTTGGGTGAGCGTGTTGTAGATGCGCATCGTCTCGGCAGAATCGTCGAAAAAGCGTGGTGGAAGAGTGGCGGGTGACTTGGCGGCGCAAGCCTACGTGAATCGCCCCCGGCTGCAAGCGCGGGTGGCTCACGCCTCGGCTTCGGTGGAGCTGCCCCCCACGTCGGCACGATTGGCGGATTGCCCTAGTCTCCCGAGTTCACGATTCGGAGCCGCACCCGCGCGCCGCGTGATGGGACGACTGATGGTTGGCCGCGCGTCCCCCCAAAACCCACTGAAACTAGGGTCAGGTGTGGTGTTGCAGGTGACACAGTTGTTGGCAGCGGTTGCGCCAACTGGCACAGGCTGGGCGTTGCATCACCACTAGATCGAGCCGAAATGGGCTGAATTCGTCAACCGCGGCGTGGCACGGCGCGTGCTACCCTGGTGTGTCATGCAGCTGCGCAATCTCGCTTCGTTCCGCTTCGCTTTGTTGGCCAGCCTCGGCGTTCTCCACGCCTGTGGCAGCTCCGACCAGACCAACTCCAACTCGTCCAAGGACGGCGTTGGGGAAACGACCGGGGACGGCCCGTCCAGCACCGATCCCACCGAAGGTGACGGCAAGGGGACCGAGGGCGAGACGACCGGGAAGACCGGCGAAGTGGACGGCGTCGACGGCAAGGACAACACCGAGACGAACCAGACGCCGGGTCAGGCGCCCGACGGCAACGGTCTGCCCACAGAGCCGATGGTGGATCCGCAGCCCGAGCCGGACCCGCCCTTGCCCACCACGAACGAGACGGCGACGCCCGTGGAACCGACGGCAGCCCCCATGGGGACGGCCGAGGAGATACCCGACGGGGGAGTGGTCGACCCCAAACCCGTCGACCCCCAACCCTCGGTAGACGGAGGAAGTGTACCGCCGCCTGGCGTGACCGCACGGCCCGTGCCGGCCGAGTGCATGTCCGCGTTGCCCCGTGACCGCGTGATCGAAGCGACGTCGGAGAATTTCCAGTGTACCAGCGACAGCGACTGCACCGACGGTGAGCACGGCTGGTGCAACGACTGGGTCGGGCAGGTCGGACCGGGCAGCAACTGCAACTACGGGTGTGTCGACGATAGCGATTGCAGCGCCGGCACGGTCTGCGACTGCGGTTCACCGGTGGGCACGTGCGTGGCGACGGATTGCGTGACCGACGCCGATTGCGGTGCGGGTTCGTACTGCGCTCGTTACGAATTCGACGAAGGCTGTGGTCCGTCCACGGGCTACCGCTGCACGACTGACAGCGACGAGTGCCTCCAAAACGAGGACTGCGCTTCCGGCATATGTGGTCTCGGTCCCGTTGGGCGCATCTGTTCCGATGCGATTTGCGCGATCGGTCGACCCTTCTTGGTCGAGGGCCGCGAGCGTCTGGCAACGGCGGTGTTGCGCGGTGATTGGCTGGAGCCGAGCTCGGTCGACGTCTCGCGCTTGAGCGCAAGTGAGCGACAGCGACTGTCGGAGAAGTGGCAGCGCATTGCGTTGATGGAGCACGCGTCGGTCGCGGCGTTCGCACGCTTTGCGCTGCAATTGATGTCGGTGGGTGCGCCTCCCGAGTTGCTCGAGGCAACCACCGCAGCGATGCAGGACGAGACCGAACACGCCCAGTTGGCGTTTGGTTTGGCGAGCGCCTACAAGGGCCAGCGGCTCGGACCGTCCGCGCTCGACATCGACGACTCGCTGGGTGACGAACAGCTGTCGGCGATCGTCGGCAACACGGTGCTCGAAGGCTGCATCGGTGAAACCGTCGCCGCACTCGAAGCCGTGGAAGGGCTCGCCGCGGTGCGTGACCCGGCCGTGCGCAGCGTGCTGTCGAAGGTCGCCAAGGACGAGCAGCGCCACGCCGAGTTGGCCTGGAAGTTCGTGCGCTGGGCGCTGACCGAAAGCCCGACCCTGCAGGGTGCAGTGTTGGAGCAGGTCGAAGCGGAGCTGGCAGTGGCGCGTGCGGCGGCGGCGGGCATCGAGCAAGAGCCCGAGTCCGACTGGCTGCTGCGCCACGGCTTGCTGTCTGACGTTCGTCGAACCCAGTTGCGGGCGCAGGTTCTTAGTGACGTCGTGTTGCCGTCGTTGCGCACGCTGTGCGCGACGATCGAGCGTGAACGCTCGGCGGCGTGAGGCCCGTTAGCGGCCGAGCTTGCGATCCAACGAGTACCGGCCCGGCCCGATTGCCGCCAACGCCAGGCCGACCACGGCGTAGGCCAGCGCGAGCTCTTTCTTCGCGAAGGGATCTGCGCCGTGGACCCAGAGAGCCGCGACCAACATCGTGCTCGCGACGCTGAGGCCCGCGGCGCGCGTGAACAAGCCGAGTGCCAGGAACAGGCCGCCCACCAACTCGCTGGCCATGGCAAACGGAGCGGTCAGTTCGGGCAGCGGGATGCCCTTCTGCCCCACTTTGGCGATGAAGCTGCTGATTTTCGTGGCTTTGGGCGCGCCGTGCTGCAGCGCGAGCGTCAGCCCGAAACACATGCGCAGGAACAACAGACCGCAATCGGGCCAACTGGGCGTCGCAAATACTATCTTTCTGTACAGTGCCTTCATCGTTTCGCGGTGACCTCGGTGGTGATCTGCGTCTGTTCGGGGTGCATGGGGCTCGCGGCAGCGATGACCAGGGGGCATTTGCGGCGGGCAAAGCGCTTGCACGTGGGGGACGGCTTGGCTAGGTTTCGCACCCCTCAGAGACTAGGAAGTGTCATGGCGCGCGTTACCGTAGAAGACTGCCTCGAAAAAGAAGAGAACCGATTTGCGCTGGTTGTGCTGGCAGCACGTCGGACGCGCCAGCTGATGAAGGGCTCTGACCAGCTCGTGCGTTGCAACAACAAGCCCCCGGTGTCGGCGTTGCGCGAGATCGCAGCTGGCAAGGTGCACTTCCACCGGGACACCAACGAAGTCGTGCGCGAGTGGCTCGAAGACACCCACGCAACGACGATCCGCTGAGCGCCGCTTCCGGTCGCGTTTCGAAAAGCGCCGCACCCCGCCCCACGGGCGGTTCGAGTCGTGCGGCGCGCCCGCGGACCTTCGGCAACTTGCCGGCTCCGCCCAAGTCCGTCGCCGACGGCGCACTCGAACACTACGAGCACCCGGCGTACTACGATCGTGCCTACGCGGCACGCAGCGCCGACGTCGAGTTCTACGTCGAGCAAGCGCGTGGCGTGCGCGGTCCGGTACTCGAGTACGGAGTCGGTTCCGGGCGCGTCGCGTTGCCGTTGTTGCGCGCGGGGGTCAGCGTCGTGGGCGTGGATCATTCACAGCCCATGCTCGACGCGCTGAAGCGGGGCGCCGCACGAGAGGACGGCCTGTTGGAGCGCCTGCGATTGGTGCGCGGTGACATGCGGAGCAAGCGTCTGCATCAGCGCTTTGCGCTGGTGATTGCGCCGTTCAACGTCGTTCTGCATCTGTACACTCGGCGCGACATCGAGCGTTTCTTTGCGCGAGTGCACGAACACCTGACGCCACGGGGTCGGTTCGTCTTCGACTTTTCCGTTCCGCGCTGTGAGGACCTGGCGCTCGATCCCGAGCGCTGGTGGGGTGGGTCGCGGGTGAGCCACCCCAGATTCGGCAAGCGTGTCAAGTACGCGGAGCGCTTCCACTATGCCCGGATGACTCAGGTGCTGACGACTTGGATGCGCTTCACGGGGGACGCGGCGACGGAGCAAGCCGTGTTGACCCACAGGCAGTACTACCCGGCGGAGATGGACGCGCTGCTGCACTACAACGGGTTTGTCGATTGCCGTTGGGCGGGCGGTTTCGAGTCAGAGGCGCCGAACCAGGCGGCAGACACCCTCGTGGTGAACTGCCGTTCGGGCCGGTCACGTTCGCGCTGAGCGGCTGCGTGGGTGACCCATCCTGCTGGGATCGGTTCCTATGCAAATGACGGGCAGTCGGCTGTTGGGTCGCATGCCGCTTCGGTACGGTCGTTGCGCGGGGTGAGCGGAACGGGAGTGCGGGCGGGGGCGGAGCCGTTGCTTGGCGACGGCCGCCGTGCACAAGTCTCTCGTCGAGGCGCCTTAGCGCTTGCCGCGTCCGCGACGGGGCCATAAATGGGATCAGCTGATGGCCACGGATTTCTACGCGGAGCTCGGTGTCGCTCGAGGAGCAAGCGCTGACGATATCCGTAAGGCGTATCGCAAGCTCGCCGCGAAGTACCACCCGGACAAGAACCAGGGCAATGCCGAGGCTGAAGCCAAGTTCAAGCGCGTGAATCAGGCCAATCAAGTGCTGGGTGATCCGAAGCGTCGCGCCCTGTACGACGAATTTGGCGAAGAGGGGCTTCGCGAAGGCTTCAACCCCGACCTGGCGCGTGCCTACCGCGGTCGTTCACCTTTTGGGGGTAGCGGCGGGGGACTGGAAGACATCCTCGGGGGCGTGGGCGCGGGGCGCGGCTTTGGTGACCTGTTTGGCGACGTGTTTCGCGCTGCCCGTGGTTCGGCACGAGGTCGCGACGCCGCGGGTGAGGTCATCGTCGACTTCGCGGCAGCGCTGCGCGGAACGACGGTCACACTGCAGGTGCCGGGTGTCGACGGTGAGGTCAACGTGCGCGTGCCGGCCGGTGCCGGAGATGGCGACAAGCTGCGGGTTGCCGGTCGCGGCACGCCGGGTCGCGGCGGTGGCACGGCGGGCGACTTGCTGCTCACGGTTCGCGTCACGCCGCACAAGTACTTCAAGCGCGACGGCCTCGACTTGAACGTCGATTTCCCCATCACGCCCACCGAGGCGCTGAACGGCGCAAAGGTCCGCGTGCCGACGCCCGACGGGCCGGTGTCGCTGACGGTGCCTGCTGGCGCCCAGAGTGGCAAGCAAGTGCGGCTGCGTGGTCGTGGCGTCAAGCGCAAGAATCAGGTCGGCGATTTGTACGTGCGCTTCATCGTGATGATGCCGCAGCTGGACAAGCTCGACCCGAAGAAGCAGGAGTCGCTCGCGAAGGCGGCGGCCGCGCTCTCCGAGGTCATCGACACCAGCGAGCGCGACGCAATCAAGCTCTAACCCGGCCGGCGCGGTATCCGAGCCGAGCGCCTCCGCCCTGCAGCGCAGCGGGAGGACGTCACTTGGCGGCGGAGGCTTGCTGCAGCGGTTCGAGTCGCACGCGCTTGCCAGCGCTGACGTCGACCTGGACGCGGTCCTCGTCGCCGTCTTGACGCATCAGCACTTCGTGGGCGCCGGCACCGAGCGGGACGCGCCGGATCGGACCCTTGCCGATGAACGTGCCGTCGATGTAGATCTTGTGTTCGCCTGCCGTGTTTATCTCGAGCAATCCCTTGCCGGTGGGCACTTGGACGCCGTCGGGCAGCGGCAATTCGACGGTGTGCATCTCCAGCCGTGGGGACGCGAGTTTCGTGCTCGGCGGAGCGAGGGACAGATCGTCTTTGTCGTCCGTGTCCGATTGGTAATCGGTAGGCATCAGATCTTCGGTGACTGATGCCGGTGACGTCACCGAATCGGGCTGAGCCGTGGTCGCCGCAGCAAGGGGGTCGCCATCGCGGGTCGCGGCGAAGCGAGCGGTGATGGCGTCGACCCCGCTGAACGCCAACGCGGCGGTTCCGAGCAAGGCAATGGTGGGCAGCGCGGCGCGTTTGGCGGACTCGAAATAGCGCGGCAGCTTCTTCTTTGCGGGTTGCGGCGCGTCTGGCTCGGGTGCAGCTTCGGCTTCGTGCCGTTCTGCGGTCGGGGGGCTGTTGCGTGCGTCTGGCTCGGGTGACCGCTGAGTGCCGGTGGCTTCTGTCTTGGCCTCTTCGCCTGGCGTGACAGCTTCGGTGCCCTTCCGGGGTTTGGCTTGTTCCGTCTTCTTGGACTCGGCGAGTTCGGCGTCGGTTTCGGCCTTGCGCTCCTTGGCCCACTTCACGGCGCGGCGCGCGGCGAGCAGGGCCGCGGTCGCCCAGCGATCGGCCCCGTCGCGCAGGGCTCGGCTTCCGGCGTCCTTGTCGCGGGCTTTGGGTGGCGTCGTGCTCGAGTCGCGGTCGGCGCCGGCGCGGCTTACGTCGTTGGTCTGGTCCTCGGCGTGTGGGGCCTTGCTGCGGCTGCCGGTGCGCGGCGCAGAAGGGCTCGGCGCGCCGTGCAGCGAGGCGAACAACGGGTCGTCTTCCTCGACGAACTCGTCGAGGCCGTTGGTCGATGCCGCGCTGACGCTGCCGGAAAGCAGCAGGGTATCCTTCGCGAGCGGAGCGCTGAGCTCGTCGGACCTGGTGGAGGGCTCGGCGCGGATGCCTTCGGGTTTGGGCTTGGCCGGTGTCGATGGCGTTGCCGCCAACTGCTCGAACAGCATACCCGACATCTCGAGTGCCGGATCGCTGACGGGAGCTGGCGACGGCTCGCTCACTTCCGTTGCGGCGTCGTCCGCGAGCAACGCGCCCGCTCGAAGGTCACTCGTCGTCGGGCCCACGGCGTCTGCGACCGGAGATGGTGCGGCGAGCGCCGCTTCGAGCGGCGCGGCGTCGCCGGTGTCGGCTACGGGTGAGCGTTCGTCGAGTGGCGACGGGATGCTTTGCCGGCCGTCCGAGACGGCGTCCTCGTGGTCGGCGAGCGGCGCGGCGTCCGGCCGCTCTTCGACTGGGAGAGATTGGGGCTCCGGTGTCGCGGGGCCGAGCGCCGCCTGGATGGGATCCGGCGATGGTTCGGCGTGCGCGGGCTGTGCCGAGGCCGGGACGAGGGCGTCCGCCTCGTCGCAGTGCGCAAGCTCCTCGGGGCGCTGGTGTTGTTCCAAGATGCGCACGACGGGGCTGGAGTCGCCGTTGTCGTGAACGCTCAACAGCACCTGGTCGGGGCTTTCCGCGTCGGGGTCCGACATCAGCCAGCGGGCGTCCAACGCGTCGGCGTCGTCTTTGGGGTCGACAATCCGCGGCCGGGCGTGGGGCGGCAGGGGCGCGGGCAAGTCCGTGGCCTCGAGTTCGACGTCTGGCGACGGTTCACTCGCTACGGCACTTTCGGCGCTGGTACTCTCGTCGCCCGGGGTTGGAGGCGAGGCGTCGGACACATCCAGAGCGCGCTCGAACGCGTCGAGTTCCAATGCGGCCAATGGCGCGCTGTCGATGGAGTCGGTGAACGCTTCGGGTCGCGGCACCCGCGACGGACGGGGTTTGGGTGGCGGCGAGGCGAGGACCGAGCGCGCCGGTTGCTGGAGCTCCGCGGGCGCGTCGGACGCTGGCGGCTCTGGCTGAACGTCGACCTCGCAGGGCGCCGGCGAGGCTTGGACGAGCGGTGCTTGCGGTGACGGCGCGACGGTGGGCCCGGCCGTGAGCGAACGTGTGAAGGCTGCCGCTTGCTCGACTTGCTCCGCCGTCGAGTTGCCATCGATGCGCGGCGCACCCGGCGCGGAGACGACTTCGAACCCGGACGTCGGCGTGCGAATGTCGAGATCGAAAGGCTGGTTGAACAGGTCGCTCGCCTGGAGCAAGTCGTTGCCGTCCATGTCCCAAGCGCTGAGGATCGCACCGCGCAGGGCGATGTCTGCGAGTGCGGTTTCGAGCAGTCCCGGGCTCACGCTCCGAATGAGTGCGACCGGCGCGACCGCGTCGGCGAGTTTGTCGATCAGCTTGCGCACGATGGGTGGCGAAGATCCGCGATAGGGCGCGAGTGCATCGAGATCGAGGTCGAGTCGTGCGATGCGGTGCAGGGCATCCCCCGAAACGATGCGCAACGCGCGGCGCGTGCGAGCGACGTGGGGTTCCAGCAGACGGCTCAGGCCGCTGGTGAACGTCGATTGGATGTCGGCGCCGGTGCGCTCGACGACGAAGCGTCCCGCGCGCATGCCCAACAAGGACGGCAAGACTGCGCTGCCCGTGATGCTCGCCCCCGTGTCCGACTCGCGCCGCGCATCGAGCAGACGGCCGTCGCCGACGTGCACGACGATGCGGTAACCCGCGTCTTCGAAGGTGATGCGAGCGTTGTCGACGACGTCGCACGTGGAACGCAGCACCGAGTGTGGTGTCATGCCGGTTAGGCGCCCCTGGACCTCCTTGCCGTCGGCGAGGCGGTGCTCGACGTTGCGCCGCGGCTGCAACGCTTCAGCGCAGCGCCGCAGGATCGTCGACGAGTCGGATTCCTTGAGGAAGTAGCCCTCGGCGCCCGCGCCCAATTCGCGCGCCCGCTGTAGCGAGTCCTCTTTCCAGGACACCAGCAACACGGGAACGTCGCTGAGGATGACGTCGCGTTTGAGTTGACGACACAGCCCGAACCCGTCGAGCTCGGGCAACTCGACGTCGCTGACGACCAAGTCCGGCGCGCGCTCTCGAGCCAGACGCCACGCTTCGAGACCGTCGCGCGCTTCGAGGACGATGGCGCCAGCGGCGCGTAGAACTCCCACGAGGAACCACGCCATGCCCGCGTCGCCATCGGCGATGAGCACGGTGCGGTGAGCGAGATTCGTGACTTCGGCTTGCCCATTGCGTTTGCCGCTCCCGGTGCGCGACGCGGAGGGTTGAGTCGGAGTGGGCGCGCGTGGTGGAGCTGGCACCGGGGCCTCGACGCTCCTTTTTGGCGGTGGGGGTTGGATGAAGCTCGTGTCTGCGGCAGCGAGCACGGGTGCCTGCGCGCTCGGGGCGGGACCCGCGTTCGCAGGCGGGCCGTCCAACAGCTGCAGCAGCTGGGGAGCCAGCTCGGTGTCGGCTGCGAGAGTCTTGGCGCGTGACGCCCAGGTTGGAGTGCTGGCTCCGGAGGGCAACAGCAAGACGCACAGTCCGAATTCACTCAGCCGCTGCCACGCGGCTTCGGCGTCGCGATGGCGCACGTCCACCAGACACGCTGCGTGTCCCGTCGCGCTGGCCAAGTCGCTGGCGTCCGTCAGATCGACGGTGAACTCGAAGCGCAGAGTGTCGCTGCGCTCGTCCGCGCGAAGCACGGTGTCCATCAGACGCATCGTGCCCAAGACGATCACCCGTCGCGGCGCGGCCAGCGGACGCGTCTTGAGCACGGCCGGTTCGGGGACGGTGATGGCGTCGGATGAGCGGGGCTCCTTGCGCTGGATCGGAGCTGACACCGGATCCGCTGAGGGGATCGGTGTGCTCGGAGCAGATTGGCTTTGCGCGGCGGGCTGGGGGGCCGGTGCAGAAGGGACGGGGCTGGCTGCAACCTGACGCACTGGTGCCGAAGGTGGCGGGACCGGAGCGGAAATCACCGGCGCCAAGCTGGGAACCAAGTCCAACGTGTCGCGGATTTCGGACAGGGCCCGGCGCGTGCTGTCGGCATCTGAACTGCAGTCGAAGGCTGTCTCGGCGCTGGCGAAGGCGGCGCTCATTTCTTCGAAGCCCAGCGCGGTGCACGCATCGCCCATCGCGCGAAGCCGTCGGGTGAGCTGGTTGCGACCAGGTTCCGAGCGGGGGTCGCTGGCGACCAACTCGATCACCTGGCGCAGGCTGTCCAGGCGGTCGTCGAGGGCGAGTAGAAAGCGATGCCGGGCAACGGTCAGATCCGGACGCGCAGCGGTAGGTACTCGGGGGGCCATGGGTCGGCCCTATCACAGCGTCAAAAAGTGGCTTAGTTTTCGGCGAGGATCGCCTTGGAGCGAGGCAGCGCGATGTCGCCCGCTGCACGTGGGCGAGATGGATGACGCGAGGCGGGAGGAATTCGTCAGTTCACGACCTGGCCGTCGAACACGTGCACGGCCGGACCGGCGAGGAACACCTCGAGGGTTTCTTTCATGACGGTCAGTTCGAGGCGCCCGCCGGGGAGGTCGACAGCGACGGGGCGATCGAAGCCGACGAGTCCAGCGAAGGCCGCTGCGGTGGCCACGGCGCCAGCGCCAGTACCGCACGCCAGCGTGCGGCCGACCCCGCGCTCCCAAACCACCACGCGCAGGTGGTCTGGGCCGACTTGCTCTACGAACTCGATGTTGGCACCACCGGCCAGGCGAGCCGACACCGTGGGCGCAAATCGGTCGATCTCCTCGTTGCTTGGGATGCCGTCAAAGGTGACCGCGTGTGGATTGCCCGTCGAGATGCGGTGGAAGTTGTAGGTTCGGTCGGCGTGGCTGCTCTGCAGGTCGCCGAGCGTCTTGGCACGGCCGAGAGACAGCTTCACCCAGGGTGCGTCTCCGCGCCGCTGAATCTCGCAGTCGAGCAGGCCGGCGTCGGTGGCGACGCGGAACTGGGCCGGGGCCTGGCGCCGCTGGTGGAGGAACAGGGCGACGCAGCGCAGGCCGTTGCCGCACATTTCCGGGCGGGACCCGTCGGCGTTGATCACGGTCATGCGCCCGGCCGCCCCGTCTTGCGGGGAGAGCAGCAGCACGCCATCGGCGCCGATCCCGAAGTGCCGATCGCACAGCTTGATTGCAATCTCCGGGCTCACGGCGTCGTCGCTGGGCCCTTCGACGATGACGAAGTCGTTGCCGAGTGCCTGGTACTTCGAGAAATCCATCAGAGCCTCTTGGGACCGGTTCGAACCGATTCTGACGTCGGCTTTTAGTGTCCGGTGACGGCCGGGTCGAGGCCAATCGTGGCGCGTCGCGCCGGACGTCGTCCACGGGCGCTCGGCTCCGCTCGGCTGCGCTCGCAGTGGAACGGGACGCCGCGCCGAGGTCCGGCCGATCCGCCGAGGCGGCATCGAGATTCACTCGGGGCGGCAGAGTTGCCACGCGGTTGGGCCCGCGAGGCTCGGGGTGATATAGGCTCGGCCGACCAACATGGTGTGTAATCCTTGCCTGTCTGAGAAGTGCCTGGGCTCGACCCTCCGCGATGGAGGTGTCCGGTGAATCGTCCGCTGTTGCTCGCTGGCTTCATGGGGGTTGGAAAGTCGACGGTTGGTCGCATCGTCGCCTCGGATGCTGGTGTGCCCTTCGTCGATCTGGACGAAGAGATCGTCAAAGCGACGGGCAAGTCCATCGCCGAGATCTTCGCCGAGCAGGGTGAGCAGCGTTTTCGCCAGCTGGAGCGGGAGCACTTGGGGCGGGTGCTCAGCGCTGGCGCGCCGAAGGTGGTTGCACTCGGTGGCGGCGCGTTGCTGCGGCGCGAGGTGCGGCTGAGCGCGCTTCAGCGCGCGGTCGTCGTCACGTTGAAAGCAGATCCGACGACGCTGGTCGAGCGAACCGAGGGCGATACCTCACGACCGTTGCTCGCCGGGCGCGATCTGGCCGGTATCACGGAGCTCATGGATCTGCGCGCTGGCGCTTACGCCGAAGCGCACGAAAGCATCGACGTAGGCAAGCTTGCGCCGTCGGAGGTTGCGCGGAGGGTGTTCGAGGTGTGGCAGCGCGATCCGGTCGCGGTCGCGGCGGGCCCGTTTTCGTACAGTGTGGATGTTGGGCAGGGCTTTGCCCCGCGCCGAGCCGCGTCGTTGGTGCGCGGCGCGTCCAAGGTCGTGTTGATCACGGACAAGACCGTGGGCGCTCTGTATGGGCAGAAGTACCTCGACGCGTTCGCCGCCGTCGGGGCGAGCGCGTCGCGCTTCGAGCTGATGCCCGGTGAAGAGCACAAGAACGCGCAGAGCCTGAGCGACATCTGGCAGCACTGCTTGTCGGTGGGTGCCGACCGCAAGAGTTGGATCGTCGGGGTGGGCGGCGGTGTGGCGACCGACGTCGCGGGCTTTGCCGCCGCCACGTGGATGCGCGGCGTGCCGTGGATTAGCGTTCCGACGACGTTGCTCGGCATGGTCGACGCGTCGGTTGGCGGCAAGACGGCAGTGGATCTTCCCGGCGCCAAGAACTGCGTCGGTGCATTCTGGCAGCCGTCGCGCGTGCTGTGCGACGTCGACCATTTGGGCAGTGAACCCGCCACCGGCTTTGCGGCACTGTCGGAGGTGGTCAAGACGGCGCTCATCGGCGATCCGGCGCTCCTCGACAAGCTCGAAGCGGAGAGCGGTCGGATCCTCGCGCGAGACTGGGCGTTCATCTCGGAAGTCGTGCGGCGCTGCGTGGTCGTCAAGGCGCGGGTCGTTTCCGAGGACGCGCGTGAGCTCGGTTTCCGCGCGGCCCTGAATCTCGGCCACACCGTCGGCCACGCGATCGAGGCGTGTGAGGGCTACGGTACCCTCAGTCACGGTGAGGCTGTCAGCCTCGGACTGGTCGCCGCGATGCGAATTGGAGAGCAACTCGGGATTACTGATCAGACGCTCACGTCGCGGGTTGTCAGTCTGCTCGACTCGTTGGGGCTGCCGGTGGATCTCTCGGAACAGCCATTGGAGGCCGCGGCGAAGTTGCTCGGCCACGACAAGAAGCGCGGTGGCGACAGTGTGCGCTTCGTGTTCTGCGCTGCACCGGGTCGGATCGAGTTCCGTAAGCTCGGGTTGAGCGAACTGCAGCAAATGGTCCGTCAGCTCGCCTGAGAGCGACGCGCTTCGATGTCGGCGTTTCTGAGCTCCGCGCCGTGCTGCAGCGGGAGAAATGGTCCAAGTTTTGGCTCCCTAGCGAAGGCATGGGTAGACTAGAGCGCGCACCCTCGAACCGGTGATGCGCGAACGATGCCTCGGAGTGCCGAATGAAAGAAATGCCAAACGCGGCTCACGCCCAGCTTGCGTTGATGACCGCGACGCCCCTGCTCCGCAACCGGGCCGGTGAGCGCGTTGCGCTGCTGGCGCGCCTGTTGGTGGCGGCGACGGTGACGACCGTCGCGGTCGGCTGCGCCGAGAACGATTCGAGCCTGTACGTCGAAGGGGTGTTGGCGCCCGATTCGCCCAGCTGCGAGTACAGCGACGACCCGGGTTCGGCCATGTTGTTCCGCGGCACCTTGGACGTCGCGTTCCGCAGCAAGTACGAGGGCATCGTGCTCGTCGGCAATCAGCTGGCACCACGTGGGAACAAGGCCGAACTGGACACCGAGACGTCGGGGTTGCGCATCCGCGGCTCAGAGGTCGAGTTGACGACGTCGACGGGAGAGGTCATCCAGGAGTTCAGTGTCAACAGCGGCGGTTTCGTCGAGTCGAACACCTCGACGTCGCCCGGCTTTGGTTTGGCCGAGGTGACGATGATCCCACCAGCCGTGGGCCGCGATCTAGCGGGGGAGCTGGACGGCAATCGCTCCGCGACGCGGACGCTCATCGCGAACATTCGCGTGTTCGGCGAGACGCTCGGTGGAGTCGAGATCACCTCCGGCGATTTCACGTTCCCGATCGACGTGTGCTGGGGTTGCCTCGTCGAATACCCGTTGGAGGCACTCGACCCCATGGGTAATACCTACGTCTGCGGCGCTGCCGGTGATGGCGTGGCGCTCGAACAGTGCCGCGTCGGACAAGACGAGCGCATCGACTGCCGCGCGTGCTCGTCTACGTTGGCGGTGTGCTTCTCTCCCGACTGAGCGGGGTTCGGTGATGCGCGTTCTTCGCGGCATGCTCGCGGTTGCCTGCAGCGCGGGCGCTCTGTCGTGGAGCGGTGCGGGGTGGGCGCGCCCTCAGGCGAACGTCGGTGTGCTGCCCGGTGTGTGCGGAGCCTTTCAGGAGTCGGCGGGGCCCGTCTGTTTTCACGGAGCGGTATCGGCCGACGTGATGTTCGGCCGCGACTCGGCGCGGTCGTGGGGTATCGGTCCCGCGCTCCAGCTCGCCACTGCGGGCTTCGACGACGTGCGGCTGCACGTCGGAGGTTCGCTTCAAGTCCCGCTCGCCGACCTGCAGCTCGTCGTTTCGCCCCTGCCCTACTACCGCTTCGCTCCCGACGCGGAGTTCGGGGCGGGACTCCGCGCGTTCATCGGTTCGCGCAGTTACAACTACACGGCGGACTACGTCGCGGCATTTGGCTTGGAAGCGGGGTTGGATTGGGGGTTTGGTGCGGCGCGGGAACGGCAGGTCGTGATTGCGGCGCACCTCGACGGCATGTGGATGGCGGTGCCCATCATCGCTCTCGTGTCGTGGCTGCGCTGTTGCGACGAGTAGTTGGAAGTCGCATGTGCACAGCTCGCCGCCCGCGGGTCGCCCTGACCCAATTGCGGGACTGCCAAATCGGGGGCCTGATGCTACCGTTGCGCCCATGAGCAAGCGGCCAGCGGTCATTTCCGTCGGCGGTCACGAGTACCGCCTCGTGACCACGTTGACTCAAGGGGAACTCGAAGAGCTGGCGGCTGACGTGTCGGGTCGACTCGCGCGCTTGTCCGCCGCTCAACAGATCCACCCGCAGGCGCTGCTGCTCGTTGCCTTGTCGTTGGCTCAAGAGCTCAGGGAGGAACGTGACCGGCGTGCGGAGCTCAAAGAGAAGAGCCGCACGGCGCTGCTCGATCTTCTCCAGCGCGTGGAAGATGCGCTGGGTTCGGTCGACGAGAATGGCGAGCCGTTGACGGGGTCTCCTCAACCCGCGGCGCACTGAGACCGCAGCCCAACGGGGGTTCGAAGGCGCGCGACAATCGTGCTCGCCCATGCCGAGATTCGCGCCACGGGTTGTTGGGGTTCAGCGCGCTGCTTTGGTGATCACGTCGAGCAATGCCGCGCGGGCGGGGGCGAGCTGTTCGGGCTGGCTGGCGACGGCGAGGCCGGCCTCGATGGCGGCGGCGCTGAGAAGCTGGACCTTCATCCCGCTAGGGTCGGCGGCGAACAAGCCTGCGGTTCGTCCCAGCTCGACCAGCTGCCGCAGGACCCCGACGACGGTTCGCAGCAGTTGCTCTCGGTTCCACAGCGCAGCAACGCGCAGCTCCGCCGGCGAATCGGCGCAGAACGCGAGCCAAGTATCGACGAACGCTGCGGCGGCGCCGAGGGGTGTGCCAGTGGCGATCTCTGCACTTTGGAGTGCGCGTTCCACCGCGGCGTTGCAGCTGGCAACCACCGTGTCGGTGATGACCTGAGCGTTTTCGAACAGGCCGTAGACGGTGTTGCGCCCCATGCCAGTAGCTTGGCAGAGTACTGAGACTGAAAGTTCTCCGCGGGTGTTACTCTGTGACAGATAGTCTAGGGCTGCGGAGAGCAAGACGTCATGCTGCTGCTGCGCCCGTTCGGACGCACTCGAGGCGCGGTCGTAACGGCCGCGCGCTGGAACTCGGGGCACCATGACCCCGTAAGAGTACGACAGTGTTTTTTTGCTTGCGAGGCCGTCGTTGAGGTGCGCTAGCTCGGACGTAGCGTTGGCGAGGACCGGCGCCAGAGTAATACGTGGATGTATTCTTCACGGAATGTGTATCTGAATTGGCCTCCAATCTAAGGGCTATCTCGTGGGATGAAAAAAACAGAAGCGTAGTTATTCGGGGAACCAGAACCTCGTCTCGGCAATGGAGTCAGCCAAGTGCGGGAAATAATAGGGATAAGGATAACTACGGCGACGTAGTTATGGCGGGTCGCGCGGCGACGCTCGGACGCGCGGCGTCCCCGGTGAGCGGATCGGGCGCCCAAGACCGGCCTTGGCTGTTTCCTCTGTCGGCTTTTCTCGAGCGTTGCACCCGTGGGGGTGGCGCCGGCGTCCGTCGGCGTCCGTCGGATCGTGAGCGGTGGCGTCGTGCCGCTGCACCGATCAGGACGTCCTGCGCAGCGGCGGCTCGCGGTGCGAAGCTTGGTAGCGAGAGTGGCGGCGCTTCGCGGGCGGCGGGAGTTGGGTCCGCGGGCTCTCTTGCGCGCGCGGTGTCTGGATTGGCTTCTTGTGTCGTCCGTTTCGTCGACTCGGTATCGGGTTCCCGCGGACGGGGGCGCGAGCCGTGGACCGCGGCGCGCCGCAGAAGTGTGCAGCAACAGGGCGACAGGCGCGGAACAAGTTTCGATTGCTGCGACGGCAGGCGGGCGTTCGCGCGTCTGGGGAGGCGGCGGCAAGCAGATCGGTGCTCATGCGGCAGATGTTTCACGTGAAACAGTCGCGTCCCTCAGACCGCGGCCTCGACGGGTCGTCTCGCTGCGGAGATGACCCGGTCACGTAGCTTCTGCTCGTCCCGGTTTGCGCTTCTCGATCCACTTCGCCCGGGCGGTCCCTCACCTGTGCCCAACTCGGGGTCCGCCGGTTCCGCGCCTTGCATCGCGCGTCCGTTGGGGCGCTGGGGTCGGCGTGCTGCAGGCGCCACGCTCCCCGGCTTCGTGCCGCGTGGCGCGTTCCGTCGGGTGGCTACCCTTCGCCGCGGCTCGTGTCTTGGGCACCGATTCCGCGTCGTGGATCGCAGGCCTTGGGAGTCCTCACCCTGCGTGTTCGGAGCTCCCCCTCACCGTCTGGGGCATCCCGTCCGAGTTGCGCATTCGGGGTTCGCGGAGCCCCACGTCGGGAGCCGTGGCCCCGCGTGCTCCGAGCGGCGCTTCCAGCGTCTGGTGGGTCCGTTCGAGTTTCGAATTCGGGGTCGCGGATCGCGCG
>QJWJ01000287.1 GCA_003235365.1 Deltaproteobacteria bacterium | reverse complement strand
GATGCTCACCGCCCAACTGATCCCGACGTGGCCGAGTCGCGGACCGAGCAGCAGCGCGGCTCCCAAAAAGAACAAGAAGTCGAGACCCGAGATCCACACCGGGGTCCGGGTATCGCCGATTGCATAAAACACGATCACCACTTGGCGCACGCAGGCGACGGCCCAGATCCCCGCGCCTTGGGCGAACAAGGCCCGCGCCGTTTCTGCAGTGGCGACGCTGTCGAAGTGGCCGCGTTCGAAGATCATCGCCACGATGGGCTGCGAAAGCAGCATGAACGCGATGCTCGCGGGCACCGCCACGAACAGTGCGAGGCGCAGTGAGTGGGAGAAGGTTCGCACCAGCTCGGCGGTGTTCTGGTTCGAGGCCAGCAGCGCCAAGCTTGGCAGCGTTGCCGACGAGACGGCCATCACGAAGATCCCCTGAGGGAAGTCGCACAGGCGCAACGCGAATCCGAAGTAGCTTTGTGCGCCGACGCCGAGATCGCTCAGTAGGTGGCGCGCGACGATCACGTCGACGTAGTAGATGCCGAAGCCGAACACGACCGGGCCCATCCTTCGCAACACTTCGCGCACGTGAGGATCGGCGAAATCGAATCGAGGCAGCGAGAGGTAGCCGATTCGTTTCAGACTCGGCCACTGGGCGATCACTTGCAACGCTCCGCCGAGCAGCACTCCCGTCGTCAGCGCGAACAGCGGGTCGATGCCCATGCCGTCCAGCCAAGTGGGCAGCGTCAGCGCGCAAGCGATGAACGCCACGTTGAGCAACAACGGCGCGAACGACGTCACGACGAAGCGGCGCTGAGTGTTGAGCGCAGCGACGCCGAGAGCTGCCGTGCCCATGAAGAAGATGTAAGGAAACACCCAGCGCGTGATTTCGACGGTGCGTTCGAACTGCCCCGGGGTCTGCTTGTAACCGCCAGCGAACAGCTCGACGAGCTGCGGCGCTGCCACGACGCCACCGACCGTGACGCCGAGCAGCACGACTAGGCTCAGCCCGCGCAGCGCCGAGAAGAATCGCCGTGCTCGCTCTTGGCCGTGGCGCTGCTCGACCTCGGTGAGCACCGGGAGCACGCCAGTTTGCACTGCACCTTCGGCGACCAGTTGCCGCAGCACGTTGGGGATCAGAAAAGCGACGAAGAACACGTCCGTTGCGGCGCGAGTGAACATTGCTGCGAACACCTGCTCGCGCACCAAGCCGAGCAGGCGGCTCGTCAATGTCCCCGCAGCGACGATCCCGGCGCGCCCGGCGATGTGACGTCGCTCTCGGCGGCCCTGCTCCGCCTCGTTGCTGAGCCGACCAGGATTCGCCGCAGCGTCGCCAAGCGAGGTGAGCTCGGTCGAGGCGGGCGTTTGGGATTGCTTCGAGGGGGACAACGGACGCGGGCGGGTGAGGTCGGCGGGTGTTCTACACTTGCTGAGCGCGTTTGGGCCACATTGCCGTTTGTGCGCCGTCGGCGTGCGGGGAGGCGGGGCGCTGCGCCAATCGGAACTGGTGCGGGTGCGCGGGACGAGGCCCGAGCACCCCGCGCTTCAGCCGATGTCCGCGTGGGCGCGTAGTGCCGTCTCGGTCAGTTGTAGGGTTAGGGCCGCGTCGTCGCTCGACAGGGCATCCGCGTCGCCCTGAGCCGCCGCAACGAGGCGCTGGCGCTGGGCCGCGTCGATTCGCGTGCGCGCCCCGCCACAGGCGACGCACACCAGGCCGCCGCGCGCGGCATCGACGAAGGCCGCTTTGCCCTGCGGACATTCTCGCCCACAGCGTACGCACGATTCGAGCTCGAGACCCCAGCCCCAGGCCGCGAGCAAAGCCAAGCCGGTGCTCGCCAGCGGGACCGACACGTCGAGCGCTTCGCGGCTGTCGAGTCGATCGAGCAGGTTGTCGACGAGCTGCCATACCTGCGGTTCGGGGGTGCGTTCCACGGCGCTCTTGCGCAACCATCCCAAAACGCGCCCGGCAGCTTCCATACGCTCGAGCGAGCCGGTCAGCGCCAGGCGCGGCACCTCGACGCGAGCGGAGCGAAGGTCGAAGTGTTCACCTCGGCCCTTGGCGACCTCGACCAGCAGGCAGTGCATGGGTTCGAGGGCGCCGCCGAAACGTTTGGTGCTGCGTTGGGCCCCGCGCGCGTTGACGGTCAGCTTGCCATGGCGTTGGGTAAACAGGGTGAGCAACGCATCGCTCTCCCGGTGCACGACCTTCTTGAGCAACAAGGCGTGCGTTTGGATGAGTGTCGAGTCGGCCATGGCATTGCCCGTCGTGATCACCAAGCGAGCCAATCCCCAGAGATGGGGCGCGGGGGGCGGGCTGTCAAACTCAAACTCGCCGGGCGAAAGGCCGCTGGCAGACCCCGACGCGCTAGGACGCGCCGCCGGGGCCAGGTCGGCTCCGGCGCTCGCTGGCGCGAGCCGGGTCAGACGCGGATGGGCGTGCCCGAGGGCGCGACGTGCGATAGCTCCTGCGGCTTGTCGTGACCGCGAGGCTTGAGCACGATGCTCAGCGCCAGCGCGAACAGGAACAACAACAGGACGAACGCAATCGCAAAACCGAAACGACCGCCGCGGGCGGGCTTGGTCGGACTGGACAGAGGCAGAGGGGTAACCCACGCCACGCGACGGCTGGCAGTATAGCGAGCTAGTACATCATCTGCGGACAACCCGACGGCTTGTGCGTAGGACCGCAAGAAGCCGCGCACGAACACTTCACCGGGAAGCTCGTCGAACTGATCGGCTTCGATGCGTTCGACACTGGCGGTCGGCACGCGCGTGGCGCGCGAGATCTCTTCGACGCTCATCCGCTTTGCTTCGCGGTGACGACGTAGATAGCTTCCGACTGACTCCATGGCGTTCATTTCTGGCTGACCAACAAGGCGCTGCATTCTCTGCCAGCCGGCGTGGTCTTATCAAGGTGAACGCATTGCTGCAGGTCCTTCGCGGCTTCGTCCTGTCGGCCGAGCTGAAGGGCGATTTTTCCTCGTGCGGCGTATGCGACTTGCAGTGCGCGGCAACGTGGATGGTCGACTTCGAGTGCTCTGGTGTAAGCCGACATCGCTCCATCCAAGTCGTGCTTTCGTTCATACGCGAGCCCTAATCGGTAGTGCCCCACGCAGAAGTCGGGTTGCACGGCGGTGCTGCGCAACAGCGCTTCGATGGCCTTGTCGAGCTGCCCGTTCTCGAGGTAGGCCCACCCTAAATTTCCCCAAGCATTTTCAGGGGTTTGGTACAGGATGTCCTGGCTCAACGGCTGCAAGACCTCAATGGCTTTGGCGTATTGCTTCGCGTGGATCAGCACGACGCCCAGCGTGTTGCGGGCTTCGCGGAAGTCGTCGCGCAGTGCCAGTGCCTGCCGGGCATGCTTTTCGGCTTCGTCCAAGTGGCACTCGTTGGCGTCGCGATTGCAGAAGTCCAGATAGAGCAAGGCGACGAGGTGCTCGGCTTCGGCGTTTTCCTCGTCGAGGGCAATCGCTTGTAGAGCATGTTCGAGGGCTTGGCGTGGTTGGCCACGATTGACCCACAAGTCCGTCGCGATGTCGTATTCAGCCATGCTTCGCGCCGACGTGCTTTGTCCTGGATGTTGCGCATCGCGATCCGTGCACGCTGTGACCGATGCAAGCCAGGGCAGGGCGAAGAGGACTGCGCTGCGCGCGAGCGGGGCCCAACTGATCAATGGGAACCCCCACCCAAGATCTCTTCACCCGTTTCGAGCAGACCATACAACTCGGAAAGTGCATCGACGTTGGGAACTTCCAACTGTTGATCCGTGATGCGCACGTACTCGGCTTCGCGCAGCAAGCCGACCGTGTGTTTGACGGCGTCGACGTCGAGTCCGACGCGCGCAGACAGATCGAGTGGCGACAGTGATAGTTTGCTCTCTCCTGCCGCTTGCGCAGCGCGTAACAGCCCCAGCACCACGCGCGACTGCGAGTCGCGTAACATGCCGATTTGAATGCGATCTTCGGCGTCTCTAGCGCGCTGCGCCAGCTGTTGCACGATGCCCGCGCCCAGCAAGGGGCACTGGACGAGCAGCTCGGGGAGTGTTTGCTCGTCGAAGACGATGGCTCTGCCGCTGACCAATGCAATGGCAGTCGCGCTGCGCTTGGCGTCCATGCACAGGGCGTCCTCACCGAGGAGGCCGCCCCTACCGAGCACTTTCAGTCCGCGTTCGGCGCCGCCCAGACGTTTGAAGATGCGCACTCGTCCGTCGTCGAGGAGGATCGCTCGGTCGGCGGCATCGCCTTCGCGAAACAGGATCTCACCGGCCTCGAACGTCATTCCGTACTGCCGAAGAGCGCTTGCGATTTCGGCGTCTTTCGGGTCCTCGGCCATGGGTGGACATCCTAGTTCAGCGCGTTGGAGGTTCGCATCACAATTCCCCCGGTGCGTTCCGCAAAACTCGGTGCGTTGTTCTGGGGCCTTCAGTCCCCTCGCCGCAGGCGTCGCCGAGCTCGGCGACGGGCGCGAGCGGCGAACCAGCATTCAGCGCGCGATCGGATTCGGTGGCAGATTCGGCAACTTCGCGTCGGCGTCTCGCAGGTACAACGGCGACAGGTCGCTTCGCTCGAGGCCCAATTGCAGCAGCCGAGCGATGCGCGCTGCGGTCGGAAATGCTTCCGGCACGTCACTCAGCATGTCTGGTGGTAGGCAATGATGTGCGGAACTACCCGACACGGCGATCATGCGATCGCCCACCAAGACGCGTATTTGATGCGCTGCGTCTTTCTGAGGAATGGTCCGCGGCGCCACCACCTCCAGGCCCTGGTGGTCGTAGGCCCCGAAGAAGTACTCCCCTCGACGGGCGTCCAGCAACGCGCCGTAGACACGAGACGCCTCGAGTCGGCTGGGTGCCAAGGCCAGGTTCGGCAAGGAGCCAACTCCGACCGCCTCGATCCCGAGTCCGGTGGCGATGCCCTGCGCTAGGGCGATGCCCACCCGCAGTCCGGTGAACGAACCTGGCCCGAGCCCCACCGCGACCTGTTGCAAGTCGTGTTGCCGAACACCGACCTGAGCGACCAGGCGCTCCACCAAAGGCAGCAGCTGTTCGGCGTGGGCGTTGGGCGTATCGTGGCTCAGACTACCGAGCAACTCAGAGCCGCGAAAGAGGGCGGCTGAACCCACGGGGCTCGACGTTTCGATGGCCAGGCAAAGCACCGGCGCCCTCTAGCACATCGAAATAGTCGGAGCGGCGGGATTCGAACCCACGACCCCTTGACCCCCAGTCAAGTGCGCTACCAAGCTGCGCTACGCTCCGAACCAACCCGCTGAGACCCGCGAGTTGGGTTCGCGGAAGGTACTCGCTTGCGAGACGATTGCAAGGGGGCCGGTATCCAGCCGTGTTTTTGGGGTGTTCGGTCGGTCCGCCGTCACTCGCTGAAGCGAATTCTCGGGGCATTTCCCCGTACCGGCAAGCTGATCGGGGCTCTTGGGAACTCGCTCACGCGGGAGCGGGTTCACCGCCGGGGCTGGGAGCTTCGTCGACGGCTTCTTTTTCGGGACGGGTCTTCTTTTCCTTGTCCTTGCGTGAGGGCGGAGGCCGTGACGGAACCGGTGGGTCATCGGAGTCGCGGTCTTCGGCGGCAGCGGTGTCGCCCTGCGGTTCGGTGATGGGCAGCAAGAGGAGCCGGCGCGCCCGCAGCCGAGTGAAGTGCAGGCCCGTGAACACGCCCATCCACATCGGCAGAAACAGCGCGATGATCCGTTCGTTGTGCTGCGCAAACATCGGCAGCAGCTTGGCGACGAGCCCGACCGAGGCCGCGACGACGCCAGCCATGGCGATGCGGTACGCCCAATCGATTCGAGACTCTCGGTTCTTGTGCACGCCCCAGGCGCATCCGACCAAGCCGATCGCCCACGGCGCGCACTGCAGGATGTTCTCGTTGTAGTAGGTGACTTCGTGGTTGGTCAGTGTCCACAAGCCAGTGAACAGCAGGCCGAGCACACCCGTGACCAACCCGAACAGTGCCAACAGTGCAGCGAGTAGCGACCGGGCCCAGTCCTGTCGGCGCTGATACGCTTCCCACCCGAGGAAGCCCATCAGCGCGCCGAACGCTGCGCCCCCTTGGAAATATGCCCACGTGCGATCGGGCGGTTGCCGACGCAGCTGCTGCCGACCGATCGCCGCGTAGTGAGTCTTGCGTTCTTTGACCAACGGCTGGGTACCGTGAGGTCCGCTGAACACCACCGTTTCCAGGCCTTCTTCCAGCTTCGACGGCAGGAACATCTCGCTCCAGCGGGTCTCCTCCTGATCGATGTATGGCCCCATGGCGATGTCCAGGCCCGTGTAGAGCCAGAAATCGTCAGCGACGAGGCGCAGCGTGTGGTCGCGCAAGCTCATCGAACCGCGCCCCGAGGTGCGTTCCTGCAGCACGCCGTGAACCGCGGGGTCAACCACGTCGC
Organism: Deltaproteobacteria bacterium; assembly: GCA_003235365.1. Taxonomy (GTDB): domain Bacteria; phylum Myxococcota_A; class Polyangia; order Polyangiales; family Polyangiaceae; genus SZUA-265. The sequence goes on along the minus strand of QJWJ01000287.1, from coordinate 9,692 downwards.
GAACGCGGGTGGAGCAGTTGTCGCGGTAGTAGTCGTAGAGGTAGACGCGGTTTTCCGGCAGAGCGTTCTTGCGCAGCTGTTCGGCGACGTCCCAAGCCGTGGGATTGCCGAGCGCGAGCAATTGCTCTTTGACGTCGCGATTGGCCTCCTTGTAATGGCGCAACGTCGACTCGAAGGTCGCGACGCTCAGCCAGTACTCGAACTTGCCGGTGAGAAAGTCGATGATCAGCCACGGGCTGTCGAAGCGGAACGTGCCGAAATTGTAAGCGACGTCCGGGCCGTCGTTGGGGTACTGCACTCGGATGGCGTTGTGCCCGAACTTCAGGAACGGCTCGTCCCCGGGACCGAAGGTCAGTACGCTGATCTTCGGCGCTGGTTTGAACCAGATCTGCTCCTGCGAGGGACGCTCGAATGGGCTCTGGGCGTGAGCTGGGCTCACCCCACTTAGCAGCAGTGCGACGGCCATCAGGCAAACCAGCGCCCGGACCCGCAGCGCCTGGGCCGCGTGGGACCAGAGCCGTCCCCCCCATCCACCCCAGCCAGCGGGCGGGAGCACGGGACGTCGGTGGCGCTTCAGGTACCGGGTATCGGGCTGCATATCGCTCGCTTCGGCGGCTCGAGGGTGCCGCGCCACGGAGGGAATAGCCCGCTGTCGTTGGGTCGACCAGAGTCCAGCGCGCCAGACAACGGATTCCGGAGTGGGACGACGAGTCGTCCGGCCGGCAGAACATCCGAGGTCTGAGCGAGCTACTGGGCCGCCGCTCCGCGTCCAAACCCGTGCAGTATGTCCACTGGTACGGCTTTCCTGATGCAACGTCGCCCAAGCCCCATCGAGCCACCCCTGGAGTCCGCGCCGCGGGCGACGGGCGCGGTGAAACTCATGGGTTGGCGCGGGTCCGACGAGGAGTTGCTGGAGCGCCTTCACCGTGACGGCAATGCAGCGGCAGGCCTGCTTCACGATCGTTTTCGCGGTGAGGTCAACGGCCTGGTCTGGAGGCTTCTCGGCCCCGACAACGATCACGACGACATCGTGCAAACGGTATTCTGTCGGTTGTTGATGCACGTCGGCAAGGTCCGCGAGGCGGATCGACTGGCGAGCTGGGTGCGTTCGATCACCGTCAACGCGGTGTACAGCGAGCTGCGCAAGCGCGGAGTGCGCCGGCTGTTCTTCAAGACCGAGAGCAGCCGACCCGAGCAGTTTCTCGACGGTGGAAGCGAGGTCGAGAGTCGGGATTTGCTGCAGCGCGTGTACGCCGCTCTCGACGACATGCCGGCTGCCGAGCGCATCGCCTTTTCGCTGCGCTACATCGATGGCAAGCAGCTGGCCGAAGTTGCCGAGCTGTGTGATTGCTCGCTGGCGACGATCAAACGTCGCTTGCAAAAAGCTGAAGCGAAGCTCGCACACTTGCGCGAGATCTTCGAGGAGATGGAACGATGACCGAGTCGGGGCCGAAGCTACGCTCCTTCGAGCGACTCGGGCAGCGTGTGGCTCGGGTCATGGACGACTACGAGCCGGAAGATCGACAACTGCTCGAGCAGCGGGCGCGATTGGTGCGCTGGGCAGCGGAGCCCAGGCCGTCGCCATGGCAGAGGTTTCGTCGCGCTGCGCTCGTCATCGGTGGTGCTCCGCTCGCCCAACTGCGTGCGGGATGGCTGGTCAGCGGTGCTACCGTGTTTGCGGTCACTTTGGCGCTCGTCGTTTGGAAAGGCTCGCCGACACAGCAACCCGAGTCTCATGTCGTGGCGGACGGTCGAGCCGATCTCGAGGCGTTGTCGCCTGCCGTCATGGTATCGGCTGAGCCCCCACCGAGGCAGGAGCAGGCGAGGCAACGGCCACTGCCGAAACTGCTGGGCCAGCATGCGGGGCAGACGTTGGCCGACCAGGCATGGATTGCTGCAACCGACGACGTGGCGCAGATCAGCTTTTCCGACCAGAGCAGCATTGCGCTGCAGGCCGGCGCGCGGGCTCGTGTGGTGGCGCTCGATGAACGCGGGCTGCGCATGATCCTCGAGTCGGGTCACCTCGACGCGACGATCACTCCGAACACCGGCTACCGCTGGACGATCCAGGCCGGCCCCTATCAGGTGCAGGTGTTGGGCACGGTATTCGCGGTCGATTGGTCGTCGGAGGAACATCGCCTGACCGTCGACGTGAGTCGCGGCAAGGTTCGTGTGACCAATCCCGAGCGCGCTGAAGCGGACGACCGGGTGCTGGTTGCTGGTGAAAGCCTGACCATTTCGGTGGCCGCAGCGGCGAGTGCCGATGATAGCGCCGAGCGGATCGACAGCGACGCGCCGTCCGCCAGTGGTGGGTCTCGTGGTGATGATGAACGCGTCACCGCGCTGCGCGAGCAACGAGATTCGATGCATCAGGCGAAGGGAGTTGGCGTGGCCAAGCCCATCGCCGACGAGCGAGCCAAGTCCGTCGAAACCGTCGGGCCCGAGCCGACGTCACTGCGGTCGGCTACCGCCGAGTGGAAGACGCTGGCCAAAAGCGGTCAGTACGCCAAAGCACTGGCAGCGGCCCGCGCTGCAGGATTCGACGCGATCGTGGCCCAGGCATCCGCATCGGACTTGTTGCTGCTCGCCGATACGGCGCGGCTCGGCCGCTCGCCCACGCTCGCGCGGCAGACGCTGCTCTCGCTTCGCAAGCGCTTTCCGGGTCACGCCAACGCTACCGTTGCAGCATTTTCGCTTGGACGTTTGGCTTCCGAGGTGCAGCACGACGACGCGCTTGCGGTGAAGTGGTTCAGGGCCTACCTGAGCGGCGCACCGTCCGGAACGTTGGCCGAGGGCGCGCGTGGGCGTCTACTGATGGCGTATCAACGTTTGGGTCAACGTTCAGCGGCGCAAAAAGCAGCCAAAGACTACCTCGATCATCATCCCAGCGGTCCGCATGCTAATCTGGCACGCTCGCTGCTGGATGATTGATGCGTTCACTGCTGCTCGCGCTGCTCACGGGGTTGTGGTTGTCGCTGCCTTCGCGGGCGGCGGCCGAGCAGCAATCGGTGGTGGTCGTTTCTACCATCGGTCCCAAGGCATGGGCCGCGGCACAGGCGAGATTGACCGCAGAACTGCGTCTGGTGGGGCTGGAGATCATCGAAATCGGCGGACGACGGGACGTCGATCACGAACTGGCTCGGCACGCCAGCGCCTTTCACGCGATCGCGTCACTGCAGGTGTTGCGCGACGGTGATGCGGGGTTGATCCGTGTCTGGCTAGAACGCGGGGAAGACGAAGCGGGAGGTTATCGCCACGTTCGCGTCAACTTGCGCAACACCGAGGTCGTGAGCCAGGCGGTACTCCCGGTCGTCGAGCTGGTGTACGCCCGGTCCGTGCAGCGGGCGAGCCGGCGACGGGCTCAGCCCCCGCACCAAGGGGTCGTCGTCAACACCGACCCCAAGAAGAAGTATGGTGCACCCGTGGTGGGGCCGCCGATCCGCTACCACGTGCGTTCCGAGATGCGCTACGCGGTGCGCGCGGGGTTCGGGCCCTGGTTCTCGGGCGCGCAGACCACGCCAGCGATCTCGTTCAGTGGCGGCCTGCGCGCCCACTGGTTCCAGTATTGGTCGTTGCAGCCGGAACTGTTCGCTCACGCTTTTAGACATCAATCCGACACGCTGCGAGGGGTGTTGCAGCTCAATGCATTTGGGGGGCGCGTGCACGCCCTACTCGAACCTTGGCCGAGGTCCAACGTGTCGTTGGGGATTGGACCGGGCGTCGGGTTACTGTGGGTGACGACCGCCGATCCATTCGGTCAAGCGACGCTTCGCTCGTCACCCCTGCTATCTGCGCGCGCCGAAATCGCTTCGGCGCTGGCGCCTTTCGTCGACGTACTGTTCATGGTGAGCGTGGGCTACGCGACGGCGGAATTGCCGAGCGGTTCGTTGCTCGCCAGCGGCCAACAGATGATGCGGCCGAGCATGGACACGATGCTCGCCGCGGACTGGCACTGGCAGTGATGCGGGGCGGCCGCAACGCGATGCGCGTTGCTGTGAGTCTCAACCAGTCGTACCGAGCCCCGTCGCGATGCCTTCGATACTCGAGATGATCGCTCGCTCGTAGGCCTCCAACTCTTCTGGAGGAGCCCCTTCGTTGACGCGTGCCCGGTAGTCCCGCAGCAACTGCACTTGAATGTAATTCAGAGGATCGAGGTAGGGTTCTTTGAGGGCGATGGAGTGCTCGAGTGCACGATCTTCATCGCGCTCGAGCAAGTCGTGACCGGTGACCCGCTTCAGCTCGCGCAGGGTCTTGTGGTATTCGTCGCGCACCATTTTTAGCACCCCTTCGGCCGAGCCTTTTTCGGTCGCGAGGCCGTGCACGTAGTAGCGGGCGATGTCCAAGTCGGTGTGACGCAGTGCCGTTTCGCAGTTGCTGACGAGCGATTCGAAGAACGGCCAGCGCTCGTACATCTCCTTGAGCGACAACAGCTTCGCTTTGGGATCCGCATCACCTTCGATGAGCGCTTCGAGCGCCGTGCCGAATCCGTACCAGGCGGGCACCATTTGGCGCGACTGCACCCAACGGAACACCCACGGGATTGCCCGCAGGTCGTCCACGCTCGTGGGCAACGCCTGCTGGTGCGGTCGCGAACCGATCTTGACCAGTTCCACTTCCCGCGGCGTCACCGAATCGAAGTAGCTGAGAAAATCGGGGTGGCCGATCAAGCCGAGGTAGCTCTCTTGGGACAACGTCGCCAGGCTGTCTGCCGTCTCGTGCCAGTGTTGGGGTTCTTCTTCCGACTCGGTGAGCCGCTTGGTCCACTGCGAGCCGATCAGATTGGTGAAGTGAGCGATGGCGTCGTCTTCCAGCGCGTAATGGCGAGCCAACACCTCGCCCTGTTCGGTCAGGTCTTGACCGTGCTTCGAGGCAGCTGCAGGCAGCGCCATGATCGCGCGATGGGTCGGCCCTCCGCCGCGACCGATGCTGCCGCCGCGACCGTGGAAGAAGCGGATGTTCACGCCGTACTCGCGTCCCAGCTCGAGTAGGCGCACTTGGGCTCGGTAGATCTCCCAATTGGAGGCGAAATAGCCGCCGTCCTTGCTGCTGTCCGAGTAACCCACCATGATGATCTGCTGGCCGCCACGTGCCGCAAGCAAACGCTTGTAGGCCGGGTTGGCAAAGGCCGCAGCGAGGATTGTGGGTGCGGCTTGTAGGTCACTGATGCGTTCGAACAGCGGGATCAAGTCGACGTCGCAGCGCACGTTGCCGTCGAGGTCCTTGGTGTACAGGCCCTGTGCTTCGAGGATGACCAAGCCAGCCAGCAACTGGGCGGGGTGAGAACACATCGTCAGTGCCAGCGCACTGATGGCGCGCGGGCCGAGCACTGGTTGGGCACGACGCGCGATGTTGAGCGTCGTCAGCAGACGTCGGACCTGTTTGTCTTCGCCGAAGCCGCGCGGCAGCGGGTCGAATTCGGCAAACAGCGGCGCGATCATTCCGTCGTTACCCGCCTTCATGTGGTCGGTGAACAGCCGCTCCAGGTCGCCGAGGCTCTGTTGATCCGTCCCGATGCGCAGTTCTTCGAGGACGGCGCGTCCGGCGTCGAGGACGACGTTCGAGTGCTCGCGCAAATCGAGGCTCGCACCGTGGAAGCCGTACAGCTCGACTTTGCGCCGCAGCAGATCGAGGTCGAGGGCGCGCGAGCGGTGGTAGCCCGATTGATCGAGACTGCGGTCGACCAGCGTCAGATCCGCGAGCAACTCGTCCACGTTCGCGTAGCAGAAACTCGGTCGCCCGGTGCCCGTGTCGAGCAGCGGTGCATCGATGGTCGATTGCACTCGCTGGGCCATCAACTCGAGCTTCAGCCGATACGGTTCGACTTTTTGATGTCGCAGGTAGGGCGCCAGATGAATCCCGGAAGAGGCCATCTGATCGAGGTCGCCGTCGATGCTGCCCGCCAGGGCCTCCGACAGCGGAGCGCGAAATGCGGCGTGGCTGAAGCGCGGTGCCAGCCGCAACAGGTCTTCTGCATACTTGGCGAGCACGGCGTGGTGCTGCTTCGTCAGCGCTTCGGTGAGCACCTCGGGCGTGATGTTGGGGTTGTTGGCCATGTCGCTGCCAACCCAGCTGCCCAAGCTCACCCGCGGGGTGTGATTGTTCGGCAGACGCTGGCCGGCGTGGTAGCGGAAGCTCCGCTCCAGGTCCCGGTGGAAGCGCGCGAGCGTCTCGTAGATGGTGCGACTGAAGAAGGTCAGGGTGTGGTCGATGTCGTCAGCGGGCTTGGGCTTCTCACCGCGGCTGAATTGGGTTGCCCACAGCACTTCGATCTTCTCCGACAACCGCTGCAGCAGATCGATCTGTTGTAGCAGGGTGGTCGTGCTCGGGTCTCGCAAGCGCTTGAGCAACAGGTAGATCTCGGATTGATGCGCGAGGATGCGGTGGCGCAGGATCTTGGTCGGGTGGGCCGTCGCCACCAGCCGGATGCCCGGTGAACACGCCGACTTGAGCCCCTCGGCGCCGTAGGTTTCGGACAGGTCGCCCAATACGCGATCGATGCCGCGTGCTCGCTGCAGGTGATGAACGCCTTCGGCGAGCTTGCACAAGGCCAGAAAGATTTGAAACGCGCACGCCCAATCCCCCAACCAGGCGACGGCTTCGGTCGCGCTCTTGCCCGACAGCGCGCGGTTGATGATGTTGGACAGTTCCGTCCAGTTGGGCCCACCCGGCTCCTGTCGCGCCAGTTTGGCGACCTGCCGCAGTTCTTCGACACTGCGATAGAAGTCGTCACCGGCGTGCTCGCGGATCACCAGGCCGAGCAACGACCCCAACAGGCGTACGTCTTCGCCGAGCGAGTCGGCTCCGGGCACACTGCTGTGCGGTTCCGACACTTGTCGGCGAATGCCGCGTTCGACCACGGGTAGCGCCGCACGCAGCGCCTGCGTCAGCCGTTCGTGGCTCCAAGCCCGCGTACTGCCCTGTTGCGCTCCGTCGAGCAGGAGCGCTTCGATGGACCAGCGAGACTCCGACACCGGAGAAGCCTCCGAGGCAGGCGACTCGGTTTCGGCGGACGCTCGATCCTGAGGCGTCACATCTTGCTTCACAGCCGCATGGTTTACGGGACTTTCGTGCGAGACACCAAGCGCAAAGCCCGCTGCTTCGCCGTCTGGTTGGCCGGGCCCGTCGGGGTGAGCTCAGAATTCGAAGGTCGGCGACGTCAACAGCAATGCCATACCCACACCGCCCAACACGGCGGCGCTCCCCCACGCCACGTTGGTTCCAGTTCGTAGCGATAGGAAACTCTCCCGCGCCGTGTTGCGGGTTTGCGGCGACTGCGACGAATCCTCGTAGGTGTCCTTCTCTGCCAGGACGCGAGTCCCGAGATAGAGCGCGGTCCCCGTGGCCACGACACCGAGTCCCACCCCGACCCAACCCAGCACCTCCTGTGTGCTTCTGTCGGTCTTCGGTTCGGCGGGGCGTACCGGGGGTGGCGGCGGAGGGGTCACATCGGGTTGCCGATCCGCTGGTGGCGCGGGCGTCGACAACTCGATCCTCAACGTCTCGCCTCGGCCGGCGGTGATCGGCGTTTCGCTCGTCGCACCCGAAGCTGTCTCGAGCAGGATTTGGTAGTCACCCGGGCTCAGGTAGAAGCGCGTCGGGATCGGTTCGCGCTGCTTGTGCGCGACACTCGCCAGACCGCCCACCGGTTTGACGATTTGCACGAACGCCAATTGCCGGCTCAGCGAGTCGAGTCGGCTTTCGGCGTCGAGGGCGTCGCGCTCGTTCAGTCCGCCGCGCGCCAAGGCGATCATGTACGCATCCGCGGCTCGCGTGAGCTGACCCGCCTGGTCCCACGAGACGGCAGCGTTGTAGATCACGCTGGCGTGTGGCGCCTCCTTGTCGGCTTCCTCGAACAAGCGAGCGGCGTCTTCGAAACGCTCCTCCGAGAACGCCTTCTCCCCATCGTTGAACAGCTCTTTGGCCGCCTCGGTCGAGTCTTCAGCGGCGGCATTGGCCGCCCAAAGGCACCAGCACAAGGTAAACAGCAGGCGCAAAAGTCGTGGGCCGGGCGTCACTCACCCGACTTTGTCTCGTCATAGGGGCTCGTGGCAAGTCTCGGTTTCTCGCGAGTCACGCGCGGATGACTCGGGGGCTGCACGGCTTTGGGTTTTGGACGGTACTTGTGTGCCTGGGGGGCAGTCGACTTGAGAGTGCGGCGCACCTTGGTCGCCGGTGTGTTGATGCCGGACGACGCTCGTGCCGACGCGCCCCTTGCGTCGTCGGGCCCGCCGGGGCTTCCAGGCTTTTCGAGCTCCAAGTCTTCGAGTTCCAGCACCTGCCGTTCATCGGACGACGGGTTTGGCCGTGCTACCGCGGGCGCTGCCTGGGTCTCGTTCGAGGCACGCTCGCGTTCGCCGGCGGGGGCTTCGCTGGTAGCGGGACCCGCCGCAGGATCAGCGCTCAACCAGATGGCCGCGGCCGCGGCGGCTGACAGGACGCCGACGGCGATCAGTACTGCGCGTCCACGCTGGCGTGGTGTTTGCCACGTCGGGACGACGGCGCTGGTCTGAGTTACCTCACGGTGTAAGAAGTTCGTGCTCGGCAACACACGCGTCGCGGCCGTGTCGTCGGGATCGAAAGCACCGGGCTGTGAGTCGGTGCCGAACTCGGCGGCGTCCAACGAATCGTTGTGGGGAGCCACGAGCAGGTCGCGAGGGAGCGGGGCCGTCGGTGGCGGGACGGGCGGGGAGACCCCGGCGACCGCCAAGGTCGTCGGGGCCGACTCGATGTTTCTCGGCCGCGCGGACGCCGATCCGTCATCGTCCGGCCGGGATGGCCGTCGCACCTCGCCGGACGACGTGCTGCCTCCCGCTTGCAGTCGCGAGCGCGTGAGCTCACCCATGCGCAGGCGCAGCTTCTGGACCTCTTCGATCCGCGAGTGACGTTCCGACAGCTCTGGGCTGATGACCTCGGTGACGTATTCGGCCAACTCGGCGCACGTTGCGATGCCGTCGAGATCCTCCCACGCCGCTTCGAGGGCTCGGCGAAACTCGTCGGCATCTGGACAGCGCTTGGCCAGGTCGGGTTGCAGTGCCCAGGCCAGCACTTCGTCCAACGATGCGGGGATGTCGGGAACGACGCTCGACAGGCGCGGCGGCACCTCCGTCACGATGCTCAACAGCGTTGCCACGTCGTCGTCGGACTTGTGCATGCGACGCCGAGCGATCAGCTCCCAGGCAACGACACCCGCCGCCCACACGTCGCAGCGCCGGTCGACCGCGTGGCCACGCGCTTGCTCTGGAGCCATGTAGGCGATCTTGCCCTTGGTTAGCCCGGTCTTCGTTCGTACCGCACGGTCGGCGGCTTTGGCGACACCGAAGTCGCCGAGCTGGGTTTGGCCTTGCACGCCGACCAGGATGTTCTGTGGCGAAAAATCGCGGTGCACGATGTTGAGCGGTTCACCACTGGTGTCTTTCAACTCGTGGGCCGCGTGCAATCCCAACAGCGCGTCGTTGAGGATGCGCGCCATCATCCGATACGGCAGAGGCGTGTTTGCTTCGGACGCCAACTTGACGAGTCCCGATAGAGTCTCGCCCTCGACGTAGTCCATCACCAGGAACACTCCGAAGGGGTCTTCGTCGATCTCCTGGACCGCCACCACGTTGGGGTGACGAATGCGTGCCGCGAGTTTCGCCTCTTCGAGCAGGTGCAGCTTGTTCTCTTCGTCCGACCGCAGGTGGGCGTGCATCAAC
>QJWJ01000544.1 GCA_003235365.1 Deltaproteobacteria bacterium | reverse complement strand
ACCGCGCCTCACGCCAGCGGCTCGAACCCCCGCAATGTACCTGCAAACACAGCGACGGGTGGTACGCCGTCTCCAACAGGCCCCACGCCGACGCTGGTAACAACTTCCACCAACGGGGGAACCGCCGACGTTGCGGCGGGTGGTGCCGCCAGCGTAGGGTCCGGTGGGGAGTCCGGCGCGGGCGGCACGCCGATGTTGAGCGCCGGGGGAGCCTCGCCCACTGGCAACCCCGAAGCGACCGGTGGAGGGACGGGCGGAACAGAGCCCGGCGTCGCCGAGTGCATCGAGTGCGATGAAGGTTTCGCCTGCTTCGTGGAAATCGATCCGGGGCGCTGTCTCGAAGTCTGCCCCACCGACGTGCCGAACGTGATTTTGCAGACGCAAGCCGAGGTAGACGCGCTGGCGGCACTGCAGTGCGAGGTCATCGGCAACGACCTGACGATCACCGGCGCAGAGATCGCGAGCCTGGCGGGGCTCGAGACACTCAGAGCCGTGAAAGGCACGCTCGTCATCGCCCAGACCAAGTTGCTGGAGAATCTGGAGGGCCTGGACGGGCTGCGGACTCTCGGCGCGTTGAATGTGCGGGAGAACGCCATACTGAAGGAGTTCTCTGCGCTGGCCGGGGTCGATGCTGGCGAGGCGGGGTTTACCATCAGCAAGAACCCGATGCTGGAGACGTTCGACGGCCTGCAGGGTTTCACGACGCCTGCCAACATCTTGCTCACCGACAACCCCTCGATCGAGGACGTCTCCGCGCTGTCACCGGAGCGGATCGGCTCCTTGTTGATTGCCGGCAACTCACTGCCCAGCCTGCGGTTCGAGAAGGTACACACGATTGAGCAGAGCCTCGGGTTCATGTCGAACACCAACTGCACCGCTCTCGAGATGCCCGCCCTCGACTACGTCGGTGGGGGCATGACCATCGTGGGAAACCCCGACATGGCCAAGATCGATCTGAGCTCCTTGACCCGAGTGGACGGAATAATCCTCACCGGCAACGAGTCGTTGACCACCATCGGCGGTCTGCCGAAGCTCACGTCTGGCGGGTCGGTGTCCATCACCATGAACCCGATGCTCGACCAATGCGAAATGGATGACGTGGCCTCGCGCATCGAGTGCAACGCGTGCGGCGACAACGACGGCACGACCGACTGCCCGTGAGCCGCAACGGGTCGCGCACCGGCCCGACAGTAGCCGATATGCGGCGAGCGTCAGCGCACGATTCGAGCACAGGGGTCGACGATCTGGACGCTCAACCGCAGATCCGAAGACTCGAGCGCCGCGAGATCAATGTGCAGAGTCGCCGTGTCTTCGACGTACTGATAATCTTCTGGTGCCAGCTCACGCGTAGCTCCGTCTCGTCCTTCGACGGAGACCGACTCGATGTACTCGCGGAGCCCGAGTTCGACGACGTACTCGGTCTGCAGTAGCTCTCGAGCGAAAGCATCCACGCGTTCGAGAGCCGGCGCATAGCTTTCACAGATGGGAAAGATGTGCTCGGGGCTCGTCGCGATCTTTTCGAGTTCGGTCGCGTAGCTCTGCCCGACGTCGGGCATGCACGCGGCCCCCTCGTCGAAGACGATACTCTCGACGAAGTAGTTCTCCGCGCCCAGAGCACGCGTCGCGTCAGCATGAAAGAGGTGGATCATGTCGGCAAGGGAAGTGGCGCGAATGAGCGGAGTCGGAACACTGGACCGCGACAACCAATCGGTGCCGTCATCTTCCGTGGCGAAGCCGATCTCGGTACAGTCGGTCCACCCGTCCACGCCTCTGACCCGCTGACAATAGTCGAGCAGGTTCGCGTAACTGACCCCGCCCACGTCGAACGACTCGCCGCACAAGTCCACGTCTTGGGTCGTCGACTGAAAGCAACGATCCTCGCCCCCGCCAACGACGCACTGCTTGGTGCAGTTTCGAACGACGTAGCCAGGATCGCATTCGCTGAGCGCGCTGTCCGCTTCGGCCTCGCTGCACGGCACGTTCGGGCTTTCGCAAACGTCGCTGTTCGCGACGCGAATCGTCGCAGACTCGAAGGTATCCTCACTGCCCACCATGCCGAAGTCGTCGACTGGCGCGCAATCGAAGTGAAGGTTGTTGCTACTCACACTCCGAGACAGGTGAAACTGGTAGAAATCGCAGTTCGACGTGCAGTCGTCGGTCTGCATCACTCCATCTCGAACGACTTGCCGGTAGCTGTACTTGTCGAGGCAGTCTTCGAACGAAGCCGTGTCGTCCTCATCGGAGATCACCAAGAAGATCGCTCTTTCGGGCAGCAAAGCCGGTGGCTGCTGAATGTAGCGGTTCAGAGTGCACAAAGGCTGCTCTTGTGGCGAGCCGCTCGTTCCCAACGCCAAGATCGCGTCGATCACCTTGCTCCGCTCGGCTTCGAGCTGCTCTGGCGTCATTTCCGAATCGAGCTGCGCGACGGGTTCGGGCATCTGGAACTCCCATCGACCCTCCAACTCGAAGCCAACTTTCGGCGCAGGGTAGCCGGGACAGATCAAGTCTCGCCCGAAGCTGTCCTTGCACGACTGAACGTAGCGAGTGACCGCGTTCGTGTAGGGCTTCATACTGACCGGGTCTCGCCAGTTGGCGAGCGCGTCTCCGGTGTTCAGGTCGATGGCGATGGCGCTGCTTTCGTCGTACTGAGTCGGGGTCAGCACGTAGAAGCGCACCGAGTGGCCGTAGACGTTCTTGGCCAGCTCACTCAACCCCTGGCCGAGATCTTCACGTGACCAACTCAAACTCTCCGAATGGTCCGCCACGATCACGACGTCGAAAGGCGGCGGCGTCCCCAACACCACAGCCTCGAAACTCACCTCACGTTCGCACTGTTGCGGATCGACCGGCTGCTCCGGGTCGAGCAGCGAGGGATCTTCGAATTGGGGTCCAGAGAACTCGCCAGGCTCCGTGTCCGCCGGCTCGGCGTCGGCCGTGGCCGGCTTGGACTGGGGCTGTGCATCTGGGTTGCGCTGCACGCCCACCGAATCGGAATTGCTGCTGCAGCTCAGCACGGTGCCCACGAAGGCCGCGATGACACCCGCGCGGGTTCGCCGCCAGGCAGTGCAACACCTGAAAGGGCCGCGCTCCGATTCGGGGCCGAGATCTGCATGCGGCGCCGCCATTTGCACCAACTCTAAATGGGCGAGCACGATTGTCGGGCACTTTTTCAGGCCCCGGTTTGGTGAGGGCCCGAAGAATCGCCCCCGTTGCATTCGCAATCTCGACTCCATTCTCTGTTGCATCGGATGAGCGTTCGCGAAATCGCGAGCGCTCACTTTAACAGCGCGAGTCGAACTGGCCGGATGAAAATAAGTGCACCCGGCGCGAGGCCCACACACGCTTGACCGGCGATCGCAGGCTCACGCGAGACGCAACCCCAGAAACGAGCGGGCGTTACGTCGTTCAGTCGGCTCGAACCCGCAACCGGAACGAATCTGGTTGGGACAGGTCCGTCATCACATTTCTGATCGAGTACGCGCCGCTCGCGAGCCGGTCGGTCAACGTATCGACGACGCACTCGTCGTCGGAGTTCGGGCTGCGGCCCGTTGCGAACGAAACCCATTGTCGGGCGTAGCGGCGCCTTGCGCCCTCGGCGTTGACCAACTCTGCCATGAGTTCGTAGGGCGTGTTGATCTTCCGCGTATCGTTCTCACCGAAGGTCACGTCCGCAACCGTATCGATCGGCCCACCACGAGGGTCCGTCACCTGAACGCCGCCCACGGCATCATACGCTTCGAGCACGAAACCGGGAGGATTGATGTATGTCGCATGACAAGCGCTGCATTCGGGCCGAGAAGTCAACGCTTCGGTGTATTCGCGGTTGGTGGTGAATGCTCCGTCGGGGATCGGGCCCCCCGTGTCGGGGATGGGTGCCCCGGGGTCGACCCCGAGGATGAACCGCGAAACGAACGCCCCGCGCAGAATGGGCGAAGTCTTATCGTAGTTCGAGAAGGAGCTGAGAAAGCCGACACGCGTCAGAAAGCCCGGCCGCTCTTTCGGATCGAGTTCGACGCGCGTCAACGTTTGACCGAAGTCAGCCGCGTTCAGGTCGTAAATCGCCGCGGTCACTTCGTTGACGAACGCCGCGTTGGACAGGAACAGATCCTCGAACGAACCCTCGAACCCAACCTCCTCGAACATCGCGTCCAGCTCGGCCATCATCGCCGGGCCGACGACCCCCAATGAGGCAAAGTCCGGGTATAGCGCCGGGTCGTGGTCGGTCACGTTCCAGCGCGAGACTCGATCCATCTGCGCGTAGTAGCGGTGAAAATGCGTCAGCTGCGGGCCAGTCTTGGCGCGGTCTTGCACCATGCGCTCCGCCTGGGCAGCGATTTGGGCCACCGTCTGCAGCTCGCCGGCATCGGCTGCCGCCCGCAATTCCTCGTCGGGAACCGAACCCCACACCAAAAAGGAAAGGCGAGTCGCAACCTCGTACGGAGACAGCTTGATTGCCCCCGTCATGGGGTCTTTGTCCTGGGCCAACTCAGGCAGCATGATGAACGACGGCGACGACAGGAATGCGAACAAGATCGCCTCTGCAACCTCGTCGGGCGTCCCCTTGGGCTGGATGTCGTCGAACTGCATCATGCGGGCGACTTCTTCACTCGTCACGGGCCGGCGGAATGCCTTACGCCCGAAGTCTTCGATAGTTTGCTCGAGACAACCCGCGGCGGCTGGATCGCATGAGATGAACATGCTGCGATTGGCGCCCGCCATCACTTCCGCGGCAACTCGGTCAGCGGCGCTGAGGTAGGCGTTCCAGGCGTCAGCGGTGAGCGCACCGTCGGAATCGGCCGCCAGCAGTTCCGAAGGACGTTTACCAGCTGCACCCACCAACGTCGTCACACCGAGCAGGTCGCGAACGACGGCGTCGTATTCGCGGTTCAACAAGCGGGGGAATTGCGACGTCACGGGGATCAGCGCAGCACAGGTATCGAGGGGTGGCAGCGACCCGTCGTCCTGCGGACCCTCCACAGGCGAGTCGGGATCCGGCTGCTGATTGTCCGGCTCTGTATTGTCCGGATCTGCCGGCGAGCGGTCGTCCGTAGCATCCCCCGAACCTGGCCCGTCGTCGGTCGAACTGGGGCCTCCGTCCGCCAGCACGCCATCGACCTCACCCGACTCGGAGCCAGCGTCGACGAGCGAGTCAGAACCGGGGCCGTGCGCGGTGCGTCCGGCATCCGACGCGTTTGCCGAGCACCCGCCAGCAACCGCGGCGATCAAAGCAACCGCGGCCGCCTCCACTGTGCATCCCCGGCGGCGCCGGATCGCCGTTCGTCCGTATCTCAGCGCCATTCCTCGCTCGTAGCCCATGTTGTCCTCGGATCGAGGCATCGTCGTAACGTGCGACTCCGCCGGTACCAACCTAGTGCCCGCAAGCGGGCGAATCGTATTTAGAGGTGCGGTCTCGTGAAGTTATCCAGTGGCGCTAACCAGTACCAAATCTCATTGCCCGGCGAATCGGGTGGGATCCCCTGATCGCTGCAGTGCCCCGGCGGTTCGCACCCGGCCGCCCGCAGTACCAGGCACATGTCCGCAATTCCCAGCCTGCGAGCTATTTCTCACAGCACTGAACTCGAAGACTGTTCCGGCTGTGAACGACCACGTTCAACCACCTCCTCAGGCGTCCTTCATGGCAAACCTTGTCGCCTAGGGCGCTCGACACGCTGCGACGACGGTCGACCCCCTTTCCGCTTCACTCGAGCCCAGGATTGCCAAGAACCATGCGTAGCCTCCGTTCCCGCCATGTTTCGCTGTGTTTGACCTCCATCGCCCTCTGTCTCAGTTGTGGGGAAGGCTCCGACAGCTCAAACGTCCAAACCAGTGTTGTGGACGGCACGCCAACGACGAACGGGACCATCCCGAATACCGGCGACTCGAACAACCCCACGCCAACGGTCGCACCAAACCCGTCGAACGGTCCGTCACCGACGCCGTCGTCATCGCAGCCGCAGCCGGATGGGCCAACCGCCGTCGGGCCCGACAGCACGGGCGTGGTCACCAACCCAACGCCGCCGGGACCGACGGGTCCCACGGGTCCCACGGGTCCGGTGGGCCCAACCAGTACAGACGGTCCGTCCCCGGATCCGACACAGGTCGGCCCCGACAACACCCAGAACCCCGATCCGGGGCCCACGCCGACGGGCAACGACGGCGCTGGAGGCATGCCTCCCGACGTGGAAGAGCCCGACGTCGACGAGGGCGGCAAGATGAACGCGAGCAAGGGTTCGAGGACCGACGTCGCGCAAGACTACCTGCGTCTCGGCGACATCCGCATCCTCAACAACAACTGGGGTTCCGAGGACATCGGCTGTGGGGAAGCCAACAGCACGATGAATGTGTTCGTCAACGACGATGGTCGCTTCGGGTGGGAGTTCAATCGCGGCAACTGCGCGCAGGCGGGCGACAGCTCGCACCCTGACTTCCCGCAGCTCGAGTTCGGCATTCACCCGTTTGGTATTGGCAGCGCTGACGCCACGTCGCCAAACTTCAGTTCAACGACATTGATGCCCATCCAGATCGGCGACGTCACCAGCGCGAGCGTCACGTTGCAGGATCTCACCATCGACTTGCAACAGGGCGGCTCGTGGAACATCACGATGGAGTTTTGGCTCAGCGAGCGCAACCCGTTGGAGCCCAACCCCGGCGTCTACGCGGAAATCATGACGTTCTGGGGCTGGCAGGGTGGACGCTGGCCCCCGTCCCCTGGAACCGAGGGAGCGTCGGACGGCGGCTCAGGGACCGGCGACAACGTCTCAGCAGGCGACAAGAGCTACACGCTCTGGGTGCAACGCAACCAATGGGCAGGCGGCTGGCGTTACTTCCAGTTCCGCGCCAACGATGGTCCGCAGAACGGCTTCAGTGGCAAGGTGGACGTCAAGGCGTTTCTCGACTACCTCAAGAGCCGTCCCGATGATGGAAACCCGTATCCCGACACGTTGTGGCTAACCCGTATGGAAGTCGGCAGCGAAATCGACAACAACACCCAAGGCCGGGTGAGCATGAGCGGAGTGACGTTCGAGGTGAACGGCGAGTCGCGGTCGCAGGTGTTCGGGCCATGAGGTAAGCCTACTCGCGCGGGAGGTGGCGCCGTTCAGCGGTACCACCTCGCCGTCGCGCCCCGGCCATAGGGACTGACACCCGGCAGGCTGCGAGCCCACGCTACACCAGCCGGAGTTCCCCATCCCCCTCATCGGTAGAGGTAAACAGCACCTGAGTAAGACGCGTCGTCGTTGTTCTGGTCGCCACCTACCCCTGTGGCGCTGCTGTCTTCGCCGTAAGCCCCGACGGCTAAGACTGTGCCGTCTCCGGACACAGCAACCGACCTACCGAAGTAGTCTTCAGGGTTCGTGTTGGAGGCCTTGACGTAAGCCTGCTCGGCCCACCTGCCACCCGTACGTGTAAACACATAGGCCGCGCCGGAGTAGGACGCGTCATCGTTGCTTCGGTCTCCTTCCACACCGGTAGCGCTGCTGTCCTCCTGGTATGCGCCGACCACCAGCGTGTTCCCGTCCGTCGATAGTGCGAGGGCGGTTCCAAATTGGTCGGCCTTGCCGGTGTTGGAGGCTTTGACGTAGGCTTGCTGCGCCCAGGTGGTGCCATTCCGTTTGAATACGTAGACGGCGCCAGAACCCAGTGCGTCAGTACTGTTCTGATCGCCCCCCACACCGGTGGCGCTACTGTCTTCCGTCGGCGCCCCGACGGCCAGAGTGTTACCGTCACCCGACAGAACGACGGCCCACCCGAAGAAATCGGCTCTGTTCGAGGCCTTGACGTAGGCTTGCTGTGCCCATCCGCTGCCGCTGCGCGCAAACACGTAGACCGCACCGGCCCCCAAGGTGTCGTCGTTGTTCTGGTCGCCGCCCACACCAGTCGCACTGCTATCTTCCTGGTAGGCGCCGACGGCCAAGGTGCTCCCGTCACCCGACAGGGACACCGCGAACCCAAAACGGTCTGCCGCACCGGTGTTGGAGGCCTTGACGTAGGCCTGCTGCGCCCAGTCGTTGCCGCTCCGGGTGAATACGTAGACCGCTCCGGAACCCGATGCCTCGTCGTTGTTCTGAGCGCCCCCCACGCCAGTCGCGTTGCTGCGTTCAAGGCTCGCGCCAACGGCCAGAGTGTTACCGTCGCTCGACAGCGCGATACCTTGGCCAAACGCATCCCCGGCGCCGGTGTTGCTGGCTTTGATGTACGCCTGCTGCGCCCAGCCGCTACCGCTGCGCGTGAACACGTACGCCGCTCCCGAGCCCGACGCCTCGTCATTGGTCTGGTCGCCTCCCACCCCCGTAGCGCTGCTGTCTTCCCCATCTGCCCCAACGGCAAGCGTGTTGCCGTCGCTCGACAACGCGACGGCACGCCCGAAGAAGTCTCCCGCGCCGGTGTTGGAAGCCTTGACGTAGGCCTGCTGGATCCACGCGCTCCCGCTACGGGTAAAGACGTAGACCGCACCGGCGACCGAAGCGTCGTCATTGCCCTGGGCTCCTCCCACGCCCGTGGCGCTGCTGGCTTCACCGTAGGCGCCAACAGCCAACGTGTTGCCGTCACTCGACAGTGCGACCGACGTGCCAAACGTATCCGAGGCACCCGCGTTCGACGCCTTCATGTAAACCGGCGCGTCGGCACCACGGATGACGTTGAGCGTATAGGTCGAGCTGGGCTGTTCCTCTCGTTCGATCAAGATCGAGATCGTGTTCGGTCCGAGGTTCAGTGGGGGGGAAGTCCACATCGCACCAGGGGTGACCAACGCCCCATGAATGCTCAGCGTCGCCCCGGCAGGTGCTTCGGGAGACAGCGTCAGGTTCTGGATGAAAACTGGCACGACAACGTCGTAGCTGGCAGTGCCCGGATCGATCGCGGGGCTCGAGGTGCCGTGAGATAGCCCCAAGCCCAGCAACCCCGGAGCGCAACGGGTGGCTCCACTGCCCACGTAGCCAGTCGGGCATGCTCCGCACTCCGGCCCCACATCGCCGCTGCGACACAACGTCAGCGGATCGCACCCACCGTTGTTCTCAGCACAAGTGTCCGCGGGCTCGTCCACCTCGGTCGGCCCCAGATCGGTCTTTCCCGAGTCCATCTCCGTTTGAACGTCAAAGGGTGCCGCGTCTTCAACCTCGGCATCCGCTGTTCCCGTCGCGGTCACTACAGCCGCATCGACCGCGGCGACAGCCCCCGCATCGGGCGTCGAGGAAGTCATCAGGGCGGGCGGGAGCGACCCCAGCGGAATGTTGACATCGGGCACCCCGTCGTCCGTGTCCGGCGGCTCCGGTTTCGACGGCTCCGCGGATGAAGCCGGCATGTCATCCGTGCCAGGGACCGGAGCCGGCTCCTCACGATCGGTCGTCGTGCCCACCATGCCGGCGTCGACCGCAGGGCACGTTCGCGTCGAGTAACAGTTTGAATCCTCGACGCACCCCGCCGCAGCAAACGCAACGACGAGTCCCCATCCCAACCACCAGCTACGAATCGAATCGGTCAACATATGAGCTCCAGCCCCCTTGTGATTGTCAGTCTACTCGGTCTCGCCGCGAATCCGGTTGAGCGAAATCTACGTCGATGGGAGAAAAGAAGTGCGTCGCGATCCCTGACGCGCCGGGATCCCGGAAGACCGCCCAGCAAAGCTCGAACTGGCCAATGCTCCGCCGGGACGTCCATGGCGAGATCATGGCGTTCTGGGGCTGACAGGGTTGACGCTGGGCCCCGTCCCCTGGAGCCGAGGGAGCGGCGGACAGCAGCTGAGGAACGGGCGATGACCTCTCGGCGGGCGACCGAGTGAGCATGGCTGGAGTCACCTTCGAGGTGAACGGCGAGTCGCGGTCGCAAGTGTACGGCCCCTGACGGCTGAAGGAGGGGACTGGTGAGGTACCCAGTCCCCGTCGAGGTCGCGTTGAACTAGGCTCGCGGACGGTCGAGGCGGTAGGCTCGGCTCAAACGGGCCAGCCTCACACGCACGAGCTGGGTCGCTCGCAGTCAGATCGACCCAGCTCGTGAACAATCTTGCTGACGGCCAGGCCGCTTGCTCACATTCGTGAGGCCAGCTGGGACATGTCGCCGCGGCAAACGCGTAAAGTCGAGACGTGGTGCTCAACCGAAGGAGAAAGCCAATGTCTCGCGTCTCGTCAGCTGCAGTTCTCACCGTCCGTTCCCACCGCACGAGGCTGCTGGGGTGCTTGGCCCTCGTCCTTTGCGCCGGCAGCGCCCTCGCTTGCTCCAAGGAGGCGCCTACGGAGAGTACAGCGAAACCCGCCTCTCCCGCGAGCCCCACCGGGGCCGCCGTGTCCGTCGTCGCGACCGTCGTCCCGCCGAGCCCAGCCCCGTCCACGAAAGCCCAACCCGACGAGAGCCCGACGCCACCCCTGTACGCCGTGTTCGATGTCAAGGCAGACGACGTCCTCAACGTCCGAGCGGAACCAGACGGCAAAAGCGCCAAGGTCTACTCCTTTGGGCCGTCAGTGAAGCGCGTCGAGGCGACAGGCCGCACGGAGACCAAGGGCAACGTGCCATGGATGGAGGTGGCTTTCGAGGGGGGCACGGGTTGGGTGAATCGTCGCTATCTGACAGAAGTGAAGAAGGGCGACGGCTGCGCGGACCCGGAGTTGACGGCGCTGATCCGCGCGTTCATGCGCGCCGTGGTCACCAAGGACGAATCGACGCTGGCGGAGCTCATTTCGCCGGTCCACGGCTTGATGGTTCGGCATCGCCCAAGTGAAACCACCGCGCTGTACCGAGGAGACGAGGTCGATGGTCTGTTCACCGGCGGCACCACCAAGTACTTCGGCCTCGCCGCGGGCTCTGGCGCAAAGGTCCAAGGCACCTTCAAGTCGCTCGTCCTGCCGACACTGATCAAAAGCATCGAACCCGGGTCTCAGGAGAAATGCGGCAAGCTGCTGACCGGCGCGGGTGGTGCGTTCGAATGGCCAAGCGAATACGGCCCTTTGACGGTCGTTTCGTTCTACTGGCCGGGCCGAGGCGGCAACGACTGGCACAGCTGGGTCGGCGGAATCGAGTACGTCGACAGGAAACCCTACTTCGCGGTGCTGGTGGGTTATCGCGCCGGCGCCTGATCGACGCTGGTTCACGGGATCGCAACTGACGGTTGCTCGGTTGTTAACACATTGAGCAGTCCGACCTCGCGACCGTTGCTTCCTCAGCAGCCACCAAGGCATGGTCGAGAGCTTGAACCCGCGTCGAGAAAGCGCCCGTGTTGGGCAGAGCTACTCCACCTGCCTCACCCATCCCAGGATCCCCAGGCAGAACCTCCGCCTTCGCGTTGCACCCGCTCCACGGCTGGACATCTGCCCTTCTCGATGGACGAGCGCGATCGGGTTTGGCTCTGGTGGCCCGACCGCCCGTCTGATAGCCTGCCCGCGGAGTAGATTTGACCAAGAGAGTCGCACTCATCACCGGCGTAACCGGGCAGGACGGCGCGTACCTGGCCGAGTTGCTGCTGAACAAGGGGTACGTCGTCCACGGCATGAAGCGCCGCTCGTCGTCGTTCAACACCGAGCGCGTCAACCACCTCTACCAGCCGCCCGAAACGAAAGATCCCCGGTTCATCCTTCACTACGGGGACATGACGGATTCAACCAATCTAATCCGTATCATCCAAGAGACACAACCCGACGAGATCTACAATCTGGCAGCCCAGAGCCACGTTCAGGTCAGCTTCGAAACCCCCGAGTACACTGCAAACGCGGACGCCATCGGGACACTGCGCTTGCTGGAAGCAGTACGTATTCTCGAACGAGAGAAGCTCACACGCCTGTATCAGGCCTCCACCTCAGAGCTGTACGGCCAGGTCGCCGAGACTCCTCAGTCCGAGCGAACGCCATTCCGTCCACGAAGTCCCTACGCCGTCGCGAAGCTGTACGCCTACTGGATCATCGTCAACTATCGTGAGGCGTACGGCATGCATGCCTCCAACGGTATCCTGTTCAATCACGAAGGACCCACCCGTGGAGAAACCTTCGTCACCCGGAAAATCACACGCGCCGTTGCGGCGATTCACAAGGGTCAGCAAGCGGTGCTGACCCTCGGCAACCTCGATGCCAGGCGGGACTGGGGCCACGCCCGAGACTACGTCGAAGGAATGTGGCGTATCGTCCAGCAAGACAAGCCAAAGGATTACGTGTTGGCAACCGGCAACTCGGGATCCGTCAGAGAGTTCGTGGAGCTCGCTTTTGCCTGCGTGAACCGCACTATCGAGTGGAGCGGCCAAGGCCTCGACGAGGTGGGAAGAGACCCCGCGACGGGGGACGTCTTGGTACGCGTCGACCCGCGATACTTCCGCCCGACGGAGGTCGAACGGCTGCAGGGAGACGCCTCGCTGGCCCGAGAAGAACTCGGATGGCAACCGACCGTGACACTCGAGCAGTTGGTTGAAGAAATGGTGACGAGCGACTTGAGACAGGTCGGCAAGTGATTGCGGACAAGCCGATGGCCCAGGCGAACTTCGAGCTGACTGGAAAGCGGGTTTGGGTGGCTGGCCATGGGGGTATGGTCGGCTCGGCGCTCGTGCGCCGGCTGGCACGTGAGCAGTGTGACGTGCTGACCATTGGCAGGGGTGAACTCGATCTGCGACGCTCCGACGACGTCGCAAAGTGGATTCGCGCTCAACGTCCAAACGTCATCCTCTTGGCCGCCGCAAAGGTCGGCGGGATCGTCGCGAACAACTCCCAGAAGGTCGCGTTCCTTCTGGAGAACCTGCAGATCGAGACGAGCGTCATCAGCGCGGCCGCCGACGCCGACGTCGAACGCCTGGTGTTTCTGGGTTCATCCTGCGTCTATCCCAGGTTTGCCGAGCAACCGATCGCAGAGTCCAGCCTGTTGACGGGTGCGCTGGAGCCGACCAATCAGTGGTACGCGGTCGCAAAGATCGCCGGGCTGAAGTTGTGCGAGGCCTATCACGCGGAACGCGGCCTCCAATACAGCTCGGTGATGCCGACGAACCTCTTTGGTCCCGGCGACAACTTCGACGTGCAGAGCAGCCATGTGATGCCAGCGTTGATGCGGAGAATCCACGAAGCGAAAATCCACAAGAGCCCTTCGGTCACACTCTGGGGAACCGGGCAGCCTCGTCGGGAGTTTCTGCACGTGGATGACTGCGCCGACGCCATCGTGCACGCGGCGACGCATCAACCCGGTGGAGACTTGCTCAACGTGGGCACCGGCAAAGACATCACGATTGCCGAGCTCGCGGCGCTACTGGCGGAGATCATCGGCTGGCAGGGGGAATTCGTTTTCGACACGAGCAAGCCAGACGGCACGCCACGCAAGCGGCTGGACATCAGCAAGCTCGAACAGCTTGGCTGGCAGCCCCGGATCAGTCTGGCCGACGGCATTCGCAGCACCTACGAATGGTACACCCATCAGCTCGCGCACGGCGAGATCCGCTCCTAGCCCACCGTATTGCCGTTCTTGGCCAGTGCTTCGCCCAGGACGCTGAGCGGTTCCCCCAAGCCCCAGATGAGAACCAGATGAAGTGAGGGCTTGGGAGCTTGCCGCCTCGCGCTGCTGCAGGCTCGTCACGGCTCATGGCTGCTCTGGCAGCAGCATTGCGCGCAGGCACCCCGTGAGCTCGAGGCGTGGACATCGGCGAGACCGGCGTGGATCTCGCTCAGTGCCGTGGCACGACTCACCTCGGCGCCGCGAGCTGATCCATGCGTGCGCGCACGGCATCACGCGACGTCGTAGGCTCGTACAGTCCGATGCTCGAACGGAAACTGGCAGTATTGACGCGCAACCGTCCACCCGACGCAACCTCTGCGTAGACCGTCACGCCCATCACGGCACGACATGCCGGAGTGGGCTGGCACGAACGTTGCTGCCCTCGGTGTGAGACCATCGACACAGGAGGTCCCCACATGAGCCAACAAGCCGCGCGCCAACTCGACAGCTCACCCACGAGCGGGCTGGCCCCGCGTCGACGGCGAGTGCTCGTCACTTGGGGCAGCAAGTTCGGGGGAACCGAAGGAATAGCGCTCGAACTGACGCGGGTACTCGAGCAGAACGGTTTCGAAGTGACCGGCAAGCCCGCCGCTCGCGTCGGCGACTTGCGATCCTTCGATGCGGTGATCGTCGGAGGAGCGTTGTTTGCCAACCGATGGCACGCCGATGCGCGGCGCTTCGTCGCGCGCAATGCAGCCGCCTTGCGGCAGGTCCCCGTGTGGTTCTTCTCCAGCGGCCCCCTGGACGATTCGGCAAGCCGAAAGACCATCGACCCAACCAACGAAGTCACCGCGTTGATGCAACGAGTCGGGGCGCGCGGTCATCGGACCTTCGGCGGTCGACTACACGCAGACGTCAAGGGATTCCCCGCCGCGGCCATGGCCAAGAAGATGAGTGGCGACTGGCGCGACGAAGAACGAATTCGAAGCTGGGCCAAAGACCTCGCCGAGCAACTGCCGACGGCCCAACCGGGGGTCGCCAGCGATCCACCCGGCCGCTCCCTGCCGCGGCTGTTCATCCATGGCCTAGTGGCGTGGGGCGTCTGCGCTGCCGTCGTGTTTGGTCTGCAACTCTTCGGACTGGATCGCGGCGCGGCAATCGGTCAGGCCATTGCCGCTCCGCTCGTCTTCGCGTGGGCGACGGCAAGCTACGCCCGAGCGCTCGGCGCGCGAGAACCGCTGGTCGTCGCGACGACTTTCACCGCGCTCTTCGCAACGTTGAACGCGCTGCTCGGCGTGGCCTCGCGTGGACCTCTCGAACTCGGAAGCATCCTCGGCACCTGGCTCCCCGCCGCGTTGGTCTTCCTGGGTTCGTGGATCACCGCAGGGCTGTTCGCGACCTTGCCGTGGCCCACCGACGACGACAAGCCTCGTGACGACACCTGACTGCCAGGGACCTCGACGGCGGTCAGCTCGACCAATGCGTCGCGCCTCGACGGATCGTCGTTCAGCTCGTCAATGCTCGAGGTACCGCGTGCACAATGCCACGAGTTCGCGTTCGAACTCGTCGTCGAACTCGATACCGTCGGCGTGGTGAATCAGGCCGTCGATCGCCGACGTGACCAGCCGAGCGCGCAATTCGGCATTGGTCACCTCCGGGCGCGAACGTGCCAACAGTGAGACGATGTTGGTTTGTACTTTGGTGATGCAGGCGTGCAAGCGTCGTTCGACGTCCGGCAACGCCACGCCGACACTTCGCAGCAGTGGCCGCAAGTGGGGATGGTCTCGGTGCTCCTTCACCACTGCCTCGACGGTCGCGCGCATGAACGCCTCGACGTCCGTCGCGTCAGCGTGCAGCGTGGCGGCCCGCTCCAACATCTCGGAAGCGGAATCGACGTGACGCTCCGCCAATGCGTGAAGCAGCGCCTGCTTGTTGGGGAAGTACTGGTACAGCGACCCCACCGATACGCCCGCCTCGACGGCCACCCGATTGGTCGTCGCATCGAGCCCTTCGCGATCGAAAACGCGAGCAGCTGCTTCGACGATGTCGGCCACCAATTGCCGCGATCGAGCCTGTTTCGGCTGCTTTCTTGCTCGATCGGGTGCATCCGTAGTGCGAGTAGGCATCTTGCTGATTTGGCGCCAGGTTGCTTGACATGCAAGACGTAGAATCCTTCACCGTACTGTTCGCCACGGCTTTCGCCGTCGTATTCACCGTTCTGTGGATGCGCGCCCTGCTGTGGGTCGAATTCGACCGCTGGCTCGGTCTCCTGCGCGCGCTCGCCCCAATCCCCATCGCCCTGAGCCTGACGAGCTGGCTTCGCTCGGAGGCTCAATGGGCCACGGCGCTGGCCATCGCCAACACGATCCCCAGCCTCGTGTTTCTGCTCGTGCAAACCTTCTCCGGCCAACCCAAGCGACGAATCGCGCTGCGACTGGGCCAGCCGATCCTCGACTTCGAAGCCCTGGACCAACACGGCCGAACCTTCACGTCGAAGCGACTGCGCGGCAAACGTTACTTGCTCAAGTTTTACCGAGGCCACTGGTGCCCGTATTGCCGACTCGAAATCGGTGCGTGGAACGCGATGCATGAAGAATTGACCGAGCGCGGCATCGACTTCGTTGCCCTGAGCCCGGACACCCCCCAAGAGGTGGCGACGTTCACCGCCGCCAATCAGCACTTGGAGATGACGTTTCTCTCGGACGCCGAATTGAGAGTG
>QJWJ01000141.1 GCA_003235365.1 Deltaproteobacteria bacterium | reverse complement strand
CCGTTCACCCTCTGCTGCCTGGATGATCAAGGATTGGACCCCCGCGGGCCACACGATGCTTTCGCCAGCGTATGTCGAGCTGTCCTCAATTTGGACTACCTCCTTGGGCAGCGGAGACAGAGCGACTGCAGTCAGCGCGTCGGAGACCGTCCGGTAGCGCGGTACGTCGTGGAAAGCGCGAGGTGCGTTGCGATGCAGGGCGCCGCTACGGGTGACCAATCGTGTTGGGTGCGGGAGACGACGGTCGAGCAGCGGTTCGCGCGGCGCAGGGAGCGCACCGATGTGGTCGGTGTAGCCGACCTGCCAGTCGACGCTGAGGTTGGGGGGGGCCGGGGCGCCGTCGGGCCCGAGCGACGAGGATTGCGGTGGTTCGCTCGCTGCGATCGCGAACAACCCGTGACCAACGTCGATGTCCAATCGCCCCGGTTGAGTCGCCGCGTGCATTACGGCCGGTGGAGCTTCGTGTTGCCACTGACACAGGCTGCGAAAGTGGACGACCCGTCGGCGCAGCGTGGTCGGACCGCGCAGGGGAGCGACCGAACCCGAGGACGCCCGCGCCAACTCCTTCGTCGTTTCCGTCCAGGTCGAGCCGTCAGCTCCGACGTAGACCGCGTCGCTGACTGACGTGAAAGTGCCAGCCTCCGTCGGCCAGTTGGCGACCGGGTTGACCGCCGTCGTCGTGAGTTGTGGAAGGTGAACAAGCACGGCACGGCCATCGAAGCTTGGCCAAGCCAGTTCTGCGGGGGTGCACGTCGCCCCCGCGACGTCTGACACGAAGCGAACCACGAGACGCATTTCAGGGCGGTCTTCGTCCCTGAGCGCTGCCAGATCCGACAAGTGGGCGTCAGCGCTGGGGAGTGACGCGCCGCTGTCGTCGAGGGCCGTCCAGGTTGCGGCGGAGGGGTCGCTGCCTTGCCACACTAGACGTGCCATGGGTCGGTACGTTCGCCCGCCTGCTTCGACGAAGCTCAATGCGAGCTCGAGGGCGCAGTTCGTGGCGCCCGCGACGGCAGCAACCACGTTTGCCACCGTTTCGACGACGCTGCCCCCGTGCAACACGACTGGGCCAGTGCCCGGTGCCTGGGGTACGAAGGGCCAAGGCATCGAGTCTCGGCTTTGCGCCAACATCGGCCACGCAGGGCCGGGCCCGGCGCGCAATAGAAACTGCGCATCGAGCGAACGGCTTCCCTGGACGTCGAGCACCGCTACGTCCACGGGGCCCGTACCGGCGCTTTGTGCATCGACCACGGTGCCATCCTTGGCCACGTAGAACCAGCGTTCACCGACGACGCGCGTTGCCGGCAGTTCCACGAAAAGCCCCCCGCGCAAGAACCCCTCGCGCGCCAAGTTCGTCGAAGAGGCACTCATCGCCGCCTCGGCGCGATCACCGACAATCTCGACGGTTGCCCCGGGGAAGGTCAGCGCGCCCGCGGCCAACGGAACGATTCGGAGCATCACTACCGACGACGGCGTGGCCGGTGCGGAATTGTCGAGCGCCGACGTCGGGCCAGCCCCCTTGCCCAGCTCGACGTGACAGCGCACGTCGATGGTTGCTGGGTTGGTATCAGGTAAACCGGGAGGCAACCCCGCAAAAGGTGCTGCAACGACGTCGATTCGCAGTCGCCCGTAGAAGCGTTGCTGAGAGTACTGCAACACGCTCACCGTACACACGCCGTCCAAGACTGCGACGGAGGCGGGCTCGAAGTTTGGCACGCGTGGGCTGGCTTCGGGCTTGGCCACCCCAGCGCTCAGCCCACAGATCGCCACCCGAAAGCGACCGGGGACGTCGTACCAGTCACCCGGCGACACCGCAAAGTGCTGGGCTGGAACGACGTCCGTCCTCAGGGCGTCGCGTTCGCTCGTGCGTCGCGCTCGCAGCGCGAGCAGCTCCCCGAGCGGGTGGAAGGCAAACCGCAGGTCGGGATCTCCTGGGTCGGTGAGATCGGCAGGCGTGGTTCCGCTCGATTGGAATAGCAGCGTCGAGTGAACCCAATGAAAGACGTGCATTGGGTGAAACTTGCCGGTGCGTCTGCCAATCTTCCGGACATCCACGAGATGAGGCGTATCGACGAGGGGCCCCTCGTTGGTCTCGCTGATGCGCGCGTCCGTGATGTCCGGCAGCGAACGATCATGGCGCAGCAGGTCGAGTTCCTGCGTCATCAGGAGCAGCTTCCAACCCTCGTTGGTCACCACCGTGCGTTCGGCGAGAAGCGACGCCATTTCTTGCAGCATCGCCGGCGTTCCCTTTCGCCTCCGCCAGTTGATCGTCTCGCGAACGTCACGGCGGTTCTTGGCGGGATCTTCGAAGAGCAGCGTCGTGCCGACGAAGTCGGCCAAGTAGGGGATCACCCAGTCGTTCGCCGTGTCGATGAAGAGATCGGCATGCAGCTCTTCGATGTTCTGGCGGAGTACCGACAGTGGCGTCCCGATCAGTTCGAGCAGACTGCGGAGCTCTCCGCGGCCGCGTGGGGCGCCATCAGCCGCGCGGTACATGTCTGGTAACCCCGCGTACAGAAGGCGCGTCACCAGCTCGCGTGTCAACGGGTCGTAGTCGTAGCTCATGGACTCACCACCATGGATGTGATGTCGGTGTTGGTCGGCAGCAGAGACAACCACTGGTGTCCGGCGACTCGCAATACGTCCTTCGCCGCGACTCGTGGTGAGAGGTTCAGGCGGTCCACTCGAACGTGGTGCACGCCGGGTATCGCTTCCAGTCGGGCGTATACGTGGCTCAAGTGTGCGGCTTCGCCGAGCGCTCTGCCGGCGAACGTGAACAGTCCGGGCGCGTCACTGGCGTTGCCGAAGAGGGCATCTTGGGCTGCGATCTTCACATTCTCGAACAGGTAGTCGGGGTCGTGTTCGATCGCTGCGGTGACGTAAACGTCGACAGCTTGCGGGTCGAGTAGTGTGAGGGGCAACGTCGCGTCGCGCCGTCCATCGAGGAAGCTGCGGAGCGCGACCTGGTCGCTCAGCGCTTTGCCCTCGGCGTCTGCAACGACCAAGGTCATGCCAAGCCGGTCGCTCCATTGGGCACTGCTGCGCGCCGCGCCCGGAAACAACAGGGCTAACGCAGCATGGTCTGCGGTCGATACGGCGCGATCGAACGTCAACAGGTGTCGCGTCGACTGCCGGCGGATGTCCTGCTCGCCAGCGGGGTCGGCGCCGCCCGTGACGGCAGTTCTGTTGATCGCGGACTTCACCAGCGGGTGCGCTTTCTTGATGCGAGCAACGCGTCCCGCGGCGGCGTTGCCTCCGATGCCGAGGCCCACCGAGTAGTTGGCCCTGATGTGCTTCTTCCCCGAGGGAGGGATGGCCCCGCGTATCCCGTCGCCGAACACGACCCGAGCGTTCTGCTCGTGATCGATCTCGACGATGTAGTGACGGTCATCGGGCGAGCTGAGATGAAAGTCGTTGACACGGTGCCAGCGGACGTCGCCCACGCGAACCTCGAGCGCCGGCGCCGCTCCCGACGCGTCGGGGAGGAGACTCAGGCCTGGTTCGTTGAGCTTGAACGTTTGCCAGGGGGTAACTCCGTCGGAGCCACCGAGTACCTGAGACTTCGACGCGCCATGCACGATCTCCGCGACGTTGGCATGCACGACGACGCTCGACAGCGGCGCCAGCAGTGGTGCCGCGGACGAACCCCAGTACAAGCGCGCGTTGCCCAACCCGTCGTGATCGAGCTTCTGCAGCGTGACGGCCTGATACTCGCCGGTGGTGGCGTTCGAAAGAACCATGCGTCTCCCAGGGCGCAACCCCGACAGGTCACCTCGTACCTTCAATGGTTGGGTGAGCGGCGCCGAGTTTGGTCGAAGATCGGTCAGGCGGAGATCGAGTTCGAAGTCCGTGTGGAAGGTCGTCGAGAAGGGGAGGGACGACCGGGCCAGCGCGACGCCATTGACGTCGTACAACCGCCACGTGGTGACTGAACCACTGATCTGCGTTTCGGTCCGCTGCGGCACTTGCTGGGTCTTGATGCGGTTCGATTCGATCTGGGGCGTCCCGTCTTCGTCGAACAGTGGTGTCTCGATCCCCACCACTTGGGCGCGCCGGAAGGCAACGGCCTTCGCTGCGGACGAGGCGATGCGCAACGGCTTGTATTCGTCGCCCAGCTTGGCGATGGCCCATGGAACCGCTGGTTCTTTTGGCAGCTCCGCGGAGAGGTGGACGTCGTGTACGGAGTACGGATTCACCACGAAGCCGGATGCCGTTGCACCGACGACGAGTGCGGGTGGAGAGTATTGCCCGGCGGTGTTGATCTCCGACGGGGGAAACTGTACCGGATCCGAGCTCCAACCGAAGAGGTGCGAGACGGTCCGGGGTCGAACCAGGAGCCTCCAGTTCGTCGCTGGGTCTTCGGGGTCGAAGGGGGGCACCGTGAGCAGCAGTGGCCCCAGACTCGGGTCCACGGCGAACGTGAGATCCGTGCGTGTGTGGCTACGGTCCTCTCTGACTGCTGTGACGCGCAGTGCGACCTGTTGCGAGGGCGTCATCAACAATGCCAGGTCCGCGATGTTTATTCCCAGGCTGGTACCGACGACGCTCAGGGTCGCGGCGCCGGACCCGTCCAAAGCGACCTGAGCCGGGAGCGCCGCTTCGGCGGGACGCAACGCGTTCCACGCCGACTTGACGTCCAAGTCACGGCGCGTCTCGTAGTCTTGGGCTGAGTGTTCCCCCGTGGGTGAACTGGCCACGGAAAACCCCTTGGACAGCGTCCCCTCGAGCCCTTCGCCGATGGTCAGCACACTCAGGCCCGTTGCTGAAACGCCGGAGTCTGGATCGTGTGCCAGCCTCCGCGCGTGTCGGGTGATGCTCTTGGCGCTCTGTGCCGTGCCCAGGAACGCTTCGCGCGCGTACAAGTCTTGGTGGAGACCCAGAACGTGACCCAACAGCGCGCTGGCCTCCATCAAGGACGAGAGGAAGTCTCCCTCGTGATCCTTCGCGCTGACGTCTGACTCCGCTGCCAGTCGCCGTTGTAGCTCCAGCAGCAAATCGAATTCCATCGGCAGGTAGTCGAGCTGGTCACGTCGTCCGTCTTGATCACCGGTCGTGGAAGTGCGGAAGTGGGGGCGCGGAGGTCTGCTCATGATGCGCCTCCGAACTGAGCCGAGCTGATGTCGTACGAACTCGTGTCGACGTCGTCCAGGCCGACCACTTTCACGCTGAGTCGGCCGTTGTGGGGTAGGTTCTCGTTCGCGTCGAGGCGCGCAACTTCGGTGACGCCGAAGGCGATTCGATCAAACACGAGGGTCGCGCTCGGATCGCGTAGGCGTCGGAAGCGGGTCACCTTCACGGAATGGACACCTGCGATGTGTTGAGTGAACGCGGACAGGTCGCCGAGAGCCACGTCCTGTCCGAATGAGAGACGGTCTGGGTGGAAGTATCCGGGGTTCGTCGCTTCGCCGGGGCGCAGGGCAGCAAACACCCGCTTGCGCACCTCGTGGGGCAAGAAGCCAGGGCTCGCACACAGCGCCAGTTCGACGTCGAGCGGCACGTAGTCCGGTCCGACGACGTGCACTTCTCTCCCCGCCATGCGCAAGTGGTCGAGTCGTTGACTCACGACTCGCTGCAACGACTCGTCGAGCGGCACCTGACCGGCGGGGTCGACCAGTACGAACACGGTGTTGAACGGGCCGCCTAGTGCTTTTGCGGCTGCCCGTGCGACGCGGGTATCCGCGGCCACGGCCGCGTTGGCGTAGTCCTCCAGGGCTACGGCGCGCTGGAGTTCGCCGTGTCGGATCGAATCGGGGATCGCTCGACGCAACGCTTCGCTGGTCTCGGGCTGGCGTCCGCCTCGGCCGGGTACGACGTTGTTTACCTGCACGGCGCCCAGGACAGCGAACTCCGCAGCGATGGTCGTTCCCGCGGGGGGCGTGGAAACCTTGGTGAGCGTACCCGGGGCGCAGTTGCCGGCGGTCGGATCTCCGACCCTGTAGCGTGCTCTCAGTGATACGGGGGCCTCGCTGACGAGCTGGACGGCGTTGACAGCGAGCTCGTTGCCCACTGCATTGGGCGGGGGGCCCAGTCCCGGTTCGGGCGCCGGCATCGAAGTCAGCGGGCCCTCATCGACGTAGCCGCGGATGTAGCGGCTGCCCTGCAGCACGTTCATCACGAAGTTCGAATCGTTGGGGACGATCGAGAGCCCGTCGAAGTCCTCGACCTGCACGACGCTGGGTTGCCCGGCAGGTTTGTAGAACACCACGATCCGGAACCGCGCCGGATCGCCGTTTGCTGCCGCAGCGAACGTGACCCGCACTTCGTTGCCGGCAGGACCTGGCGCGATGGCTTCGATACCCAGCGCGTGGGGAGACGCGGGGGCTCGCCGCGCAGCGAGAGTTACCAAGCGTACGTCCGCACCGCGCAACCCGTCGCCAAACCTGAGCCACAGGCTGCCGTCTTCGTCTGAGGTCGCTGTGTAGTGGTGGTCGAAGGATCGACTCGACGTGAGCGTTTCCACCCGTTCCCAGCGTTCACCGTCGACATCGACCTGCACGTCGGGTACCCGTTCGTCACCATCACGAACGAACAGCACGGGGAGTTCGGGAAGCCGCACCGCACGCAGCTGGGTTCTCTCGCCATCCAGCAGCTTCTGTACCCCAATGATGCTGTTCTGGGGTGTGAGCGTGATGCGATGTTCGCTGGCGGGGGCGCTCGATGGCGCTTCGACCCACGCCGTTTCGACGCGGCCGTGGACGGCGTCGACCAGGTTTGCAAACAACCACAGGCGAGGCGTTCCGAGCCAGGGGTGAAGAGAGAACCGAAGCGCTTCGTCCCAGCGGATGCGTGTGACGGCCGACAGCCCCGCGTGAGGCGCGTCGCTGGGGCTTTGGGTCCAACCCGGTGCGTGCTGCCGGGCAACTTCGGTCAGCGTGACTATCTGACAATCACCCCCCTGGGCGAAGGCGAGCCGCTGACCGGGTTCGAGGGCGTTGCCATGACCCCACAACAGTAGCTCGGAGGCCCCCGATGGGATCCGCGCCGTGGTTGCGCCGGGCCATGCCGCGACGGTCAGAGTGTCCCAGTTGTTGGCGGGCGAAACGGCGATCCGTTGGGTCGTCGTGAACGCCAACGGACGATCACCCGCCTGTGCGGGTTGTTCGACTGTCAATGCGCTGGGTACGTAGCCGTCGTTCTGAACCGAGAACGCCAGTGTCGTCGTTGCCGCCTGGCCGTCGAAGACGGAATAGCCCAAGAGGGTGGCGTGCTGTCTGAGTGAGAAGCGTTGGCTGGCGGTCTCCAGGAACGCTTCGTTCGCTACGCGATCTTGATAGTAGCTCAAGTGATCGGCCTGGTGTGCTAGCAGGTCGAGTAACACGCGTTCGAACGACGCCTCCGACACGTCCGACCAACGCGGGTTGCGTACGTGGATCCACTCGGACAGCAGTTGCAGGAAGCCGCGGAAGTCCTTCTTGGTCGTGTCGATGGACAGCGCACGCTTGGTGGCTGGTAACGCAGGCGGCGGTGCCTCACGACAATCGCCAGCTGGACAATCGATGAAGAAGCTGAACTCACCGACACTGAAGAACGGATGGAGGGGATCACTGCCCCCTGAAAGCAGGGAGATGGAGTACCGGGAACGATCGCCCCGCTGGGGGAATTCGACTCGGAAGAATGCATCGCCATCGGTGATGCTCACCTGATGGGGCAGGGGAGCGGCGTGCGCTCCACCCGAGACCAGCACGTCGGATTCCGTGATACCAGCGGCGGGTCTTGCCAGGTGCACTGTCAAGACTGCAGCCAAGCCGACCACGTTGGTGTCGATGGCGAGGTACTCGATGCCTTGCCAAGTGGAGCCATCGAGCAGTGGACCATCCCACGCCAGGAACGGGCTGGCAGGGGCAATCACAGCAGTATCTCCAAGTTCTGGGGACGCACGTCTCCGCGGCGGCTGTATTTGATCTCCACGCGCAGTTCACCGCCCTCGCCGGAGATGTCGACGGAGCGCACCTCGACCTCGGACCCCAGATCGCGCCGTAGACCTTGGGTCACTTGGTACTCGAGCGCCGCAAGCTGCAAGTCGCTGATGGGTTCGAAAACCTTGCGTCCCAATCCGACGCCGAAGCGGGGGTTGTTGAGTCGCTCACCAGGAGCGGTGAACAGCACGGCCAAGACCTTGTCACGGAGGTGGCGATCAGCGTCATCGATTACCGCAACGCCGTCGTGCTGCCCGCCCAGCTGGACAGAGCGGGTTCCGAAGTGGAAAGGATACGCCAGATACAGGTCTTTCACGGCTCGACCTCAGAAGACGGGGAAACTCGGCAGGGGTGGAGGGAAGACGACCAGTGTCGACAATGCGAGTAGCTGGCAGGCGGTAGCGATTCGCTCAGCCCGTTGCTCTGCGTTCGCGGTCAGGTCCGAAAAGACCGCCCCCATGAGCGGTGCGACCGCGCCACTGGCGGCGGGGAAGCCGGCAGTGCCGGCGCCGAACAGCTGGCCCGAGTAGTAACTCGATACCGCCATGGACAGCTGGGAACCCGCACTCGGTGGAGCGCCGGCCGCGAGCGCCGCGGCGGCTGCAGTCCCCAACTGGCCCTGCCGTGCTAGCGCGGTCGAGCACGGGAACGGTCCGGCCATGCCGAGGCTGAACCACGACGCAACGGCGCTAGCGAAGCGTTGTCCTGACTCGGCAGTGCTGGCCGGGAAAGAGTCGGGCTCCAACCACTGCTCCAGCAGTGATTGCTTCAACATCGGGATCAGCAACGGCATTGCAACTACTCCGTCGTGTTCTTGGTGGACAACTGCGCGCCGGTGAGGGGTTGAACGGGAGGACCGGATGGCCCCACCCCTGTCGGGTGGGTGTGCGAGTTGAACAGCGTTTGCAGTGCTTGTCCGAGCACCATCGGTTCGGTCGCCCCGCTGCCGAGTTTGATCTTGTCTGCGCTGATGATCACCTCACCACTCGCGGTCAGTCGAATCTCCGTCTTGTCGTTGCCGTGAGCGAGTATCACCAGTTCGCCGTCGTCCTCGAAGGCCAGTCGGTGACCGGCGCGGGTCTTGAGGACGAGACGTCCCGGGCCAGCGACGTTTCCATCGATCGTCGGCACTTCGGTCCCCGTTTGCTCGCCCAAGTCGTCGGGTTGACCACTCGACTCGGGGCTTCCCCAAAACACACCACTCCAAATCGGGCGCGAGACGTCTCCTGCCGCGAACTCCATCCATACCGTGTCGCCCACTTCCGGGACGAACAGGAAGCCGCGATCCCTGCCTCCCCCGAAGGGTGCGCATGGCAGTGCCCAACCAGACTCGACATCCTCACCCAGGACCGCCGGGATGCGCGCACGGATCCTGCCAATCTGTAGCGGGTCCGCGTTGTCCGTGACGACACCTTCGTACTTGCCGAAGAAGCTCGTCGCGTACGGCCGCGCCTGGCGATCACCCGAACGGTGAGTTTCGAACAAAGTAGCGTTCATGACGCAGCGACCTCCTCTGCACTCTGTCCGAACGTTTCTTGCCCGGACTGTCCCAGCGCGTTGCGACGCGCGACGAAGTGTTGAGAGAGCTGTCCTTCCAGCAAGCGGGTGCGAACGGAGTTGACGAAGTAGACTCCCGACAGCGCGGCGCCCACACCCTTGATCAGTACGGGCCGCCGCGCCCGTAGGACACCCCGGTACAGGGCTGGATCCACCTCGCCCTGTGCCTCGACGACGAACGCGTCGCGCTCGGTGTGGGCGCGTCCCTCCGCGGCGATGCCGCTATCGGTGGGGATGGGGTCTCGTAGCCAAGCGGTTGCTTCCGTCACGCCTACGGTCCGCAGCCCCGACTCGATGCTGTCCGCCAAGTGGTCTCCGCCCAGCGCTTCGTCGCCTCCGTTGTCCGTCGAGCGCACGAGGCGTTTGGCGATCGGGTCCAGTGCCGAGCCCCGGTGCCGTACTGGCCCGGTGAACAACACTTGGATGTCGATCCATTGCAGGTTCGACCCACGGCGCAAGATGGTGAGGTCGGCCTGGGGCTCGCCGTCCGTTGCACGTCGGACGAAATGGCCCACCACTTCCTCCCTCGCGGCATCGAACTCCAGATAGAAAGCATAGCCATTGCGGCGCGCCGCGCGTTGGATGAACTCCCAGTCGGTTCCTCGTTGCGTCAGCAAATGCCGGTCTGCGGCAAAGCGCATCGTCGTGTCATCGACGACCGCGGGGATTTGGTAGCGGTCGAGGATCTCCACCACAGCCTCGCTCTCTGACGCGTCCGGATAGGCGGACGCTCGCTCTTGCGCCGCGAGTAACACCGATGCGTCGACGCCCAGCACCTCGATGTAGCAATTGGCTTCGATGGGCTCGAAGTGCGGACGCAGATGAGTGACGAAGCCTTCGAAGAGCCTCAACGGAAGTCCGCCTGGCGCTTCGACCTCGACGCCCAGGCGTGCTCCCGGCTCGAATTGCCCGTCATCGATGATTGGAAACGTTCCACCTGCTTCTTGCCGCAATCCGAAGCGGAGCGAGACGACACTGGCGTCGTCGTCGTACTCCCGTACCTCCATTTCTGTTAGTTGGCTCAAGATACGCGCTTGTAGGCGATCTCCGTTGAGCAAGACGTTGAGCTTCGGTGTGGGCACGGAAGGAGTCCAGTGAGGGGCAGAGCGTCACTTCTTCGGAGGGATTGCGACGGTCTGGTTGACGACCACGACGTCGTTGGGATCCAGGTGATCGGAGGCGTCGCAAATGCGCCAGAACGCGGTCGGGTCGCGGTAGTAGCGAAATGCGAGGGAATCCAAGCGATCTACGGCGCTGGCGACGAGTGTCAGGTTGGCGTTGTTGGCTCGAATGTCCCTCAGTTCGAGCAGTCGAATGTCGTCTCCGCTAGAGTCGACACGCGTGACGATCGGCACGTTTGCGTAGCGGCTTCGTTTGTCTGATTTCGCCATCGTCGATTCTCAGTAGGGCAACACGTTGGAGTTCTGCGCCGCGGTGTTGTCCAAGAACATCTGTGCGAGCTGGCGGCGCGTTCCGTGCATGAACTCCAAAGCGGACTGGACGTGAACGTTGTCCTTCGCATCGGCCTCCCCCAAGACCTCGAGGCTGACGTCGATTTCGGCTCGCGTCGGATTCAGGTGACGGTTGTACGAGGTCTCCTCGATCGCCAGACCGGTGATCCGTACTGGAAGGACGCGCTTGCGTCCCCAAATGAACAGTACGGTCGGGCGTCGTGGCTTGGCTTCCACGGGTTCGCTGCCGTCGCCCGCAGCTTCCACTGGGCTCGCCGTCGGGTGCAGCAAGTCTTCCAGCGCCGCGAGTTCGGGCAAGACACCGAGCTCCTCTGGTAGATTTCTGGCAGCTTCGTGGCCATCGCCGTTGCGGTCGTCGGAATCGACTCGAATGAGCACGTTGAACGATTCCTTCGTCATCCCTCCGGTATCCGAACTCGCCTCCTTCTCGGGATCTGCGCCGCCAGCAGCGCCTCCTGAGCCCTTTGCCCCTTCACCTTTCTCGACGCTGACTTGGCGCGATAGGTTCTCGGGGTTGAAGCGAAATGGGATCGTGCGCTTGCCTTCTTCTCCGACGTCGGGGTCGTAGGCAATGAATGCTCCTCTGAGATAGTTCGTTTCCATGCGAGGCTGCTCCTTACAGGCGCGCCCTCAGGCGCTCGACGAGTTCGTTTGCGACGCGCTCGATGCCGCCACTGCCCGCCAGTTGGGCGACGGTCTCCGAGTCCAACGTCAACGTGTCGATCGTTGCCACGATCTCGCCCTGTCCGCGAACGACACGTTGTAAACGTCGAGCCGCGAGCTCCAGGGCACGTTGGAGCCGTTCGGCGGCTTGCTGTGCTTGCACTTGCTGTGGGTCCACTTCGAGACGCACGCCAGCGATTTCGAGACGTAGCCGGCTCACCTGCGTTCCTCCAGCAGTGGGGCGAGTTGCCCGAAGTCGGCTGGCGTTCGTGACAGACCGCACTTCTGTAGTTCGCGGAAAGTGGCCTTGACGAGGTGACGCGTCGTGATCTGGCCGCTTGGTGTGGCGGCAGCCAGATGTGCAGCGGCCACGCCGATGTTGCGGATGTTGCCCCCGCTCAAGCGCAGTCTTTCGACCAGGTCGCCGAACTCGAGGGTCGGTTGCCGAAACTGCTTCGCCGGTAGAGACTGCTCCCACAGACGTTGCCGCATGTCGCGGTCCGGCATCGGGAAGTCGAGCACGAAACCGATGCGGCGCATGAACGCCGGGTCCATGTTGTTGCGCAGGTTGGTCGCCAGTATCGCCACGCCCTCGAACTCTTCGAGCTTTTGAAGCAGGTAGCCGACCTCGATGTTTGCGTAACGGTCGTGTGCGTCGCGGACGGCGGAGCGCTTGCCGAAGAGTGAGTCGGCCTCGTCGAAGAAGAGCATCCCGTGCCCAGCAGCGGCTTCGTCGAAGATCCGTGCGAGTGCCTTTTCGGTTTCGCCGATGTACTTGGACACGACCTGGGACAAGTCGATGCGATAGAGGTTCAAGTCCAGCGCGTTGCTCAGGCATTGCGCAGCCAACGTCTTGCCCGTGCCCGACGGCCCCGCGAACAGACACACCAGGCCTCGTCCCAGGCCGCTTTCGGATGCCATGTTCATCTCGCCGAACACCCGGGGAGACGCGGCATACCAACCGACGATGTCTTCGAGTTGACTCGTCAAGTCTCGAGGCGCGACGAGTTGGTCCAGCGTCGCGTTGGATCGCAGCGTGGCCACTTGCTTTCCCATGCGCCGGGCGCCGCGCACCCGGACCATCTTGCTCACCGCTCTTGCCCAGCTGACGCTGCCGCCAGCAGTCGCGTGGGCTGCTTCGGCGTCGCGGCACGCCGCGCGGGCCTCGACTAGGTCGACGGCGAAACGACGACCGAGCGACGTCGCGTCCGCCTCGCCCAACCCTGCCAGTTTCCAGATACGTTCCGAGACCATCGCGTTCAATGCTGGAACGGCGAGCGACCCTGCCGGGAGCTCGTCGACTTCCTGCGGCACCAGAAGGACGATTCGAAGCGGGGTCTTTCGAGCACGACCCAGCTGGGAGATCGCTTCCACGAAGCTGGACAACGCTTCGGGTTCGGCCGTGGCCCGACCGAGCTGAAGGATTGGCAATCCCGGTTCGAGCGCTGCGACGTCGATGGGAGAAGGGAGTGCGGTTTCGGCTGAAATCAGCAGTGCGCTTTCCTTCTCGAGGGCGCATAGGTCGAGTGCGAACTGGCGCAGCGCCCTACCCGATGATCCGTGTAGGCCCAGCACACCTCGTCCGGCCAGAAGTCTGCGGGCGCGTGCGACGAAAGCGGGATCGTATGCGGTGTTCGACGCTGGCGAGCAGTGGACCACGACCATGTTGCTCCGGCTCGTCCCCGCCGAACGTGCACCGAGGATTGACGACAGTTCACCTGGTGCCAGTCGGCACGCGGCTTGGGTCAGCGGCTTTCCGCTGACGACTTCGACCCGCTGCACTCGCTCCATGCGCAGTGGCGCACCCTCGAGTGCCTCTCCCAGCCCGCGGGTGAACTCCACGTCGCAGAGTTGATGCATCAGCCTCGCAAAGACCGCGGGGGTCAACAGGTGTACGCGTTCGTCTTCGGCCAATATGCTGGCCGCGGCCGCTGCCTCTGGGAACAGCTCGATGGCGGCGCAGAACCACACCAACCAGCGCGAGAGCCGTTCTTCGTCGAGCGTTCGGCGTTCGAACTCGAACGAGTTCGGTTCGCTGGGCGCGTCGAGTGCCGCTGCCTCGTCGCACAACCGCTGCCAGCGGTCGGCGTGGTCTGGCCAGCGTTCACGAGTCGACAACACGCGGTCCGCGGGGATGGCGAGTGCACTCTCTGCGCCCAGCAACAGCGCCTGGCGAGCTAGCTCGATCCCGTCGATCATGGTTCGATCTCCAGTAGCACCCACGGCGTGTAGTGGTGTTGCGCGACGCGAGCGACGATGCGGTAGAGCGTCGGGCGTAGTCCAGCCGCACCCAGCGTCGCAGCGCTGACCGTCACCTGCGTACTGGTGACGTTGCTCAGTGGCAGAGTGACGAACTCACTCGACGCGCTGGGCCCGGTGTGCGGCCAAATGATGAGTTCCAGCGTCGTC
The DNA here is from genome assembly GCA_003235365.1 of Deltaproteobacteria bacterium. GTDB lineage: Bacteria > Myxococcota_A > Polyangia > Polyangiales > Polyangiaceae > SZUA-265. The sequence goes on along the minus strand of QJWJ01000141.1, from coordinate 2,112 downwards.
GACAAGGCCTGACCGGACAGCACCAGATCGCCCGATGCCAACGAGTGAACGGCAGGCAATGGCGCGTCGAGCCCAGGCGTCGGCGGCGGTACGATTTCGACGGGCGCGGGTTCGGAGATGAGGTTGCCCGCGGCGACGATGACGTCGTGGGACCCGGCGGTGACTCCCACTGCAGAGGGCAACGACAGGTCGACGAAGATCGGACCCCCGGCTTGGGGCACGATCAGATCTGCGGCACTGATACGCTGTCCGGCGACCGTGACGTGAGTCGGCGATCCTACGTAGCGCGCGTCGATCCGTAGACGGCCGCCGAGGTGCACGGCCCGCGGAGTGAGCTGCTCAATCGACGGCAGCACGGCGACGTCGGGTGGGGCGAGCTGTACACCGCCTGGTTTCACCACGGGCAGGGCTGACAGCGCCGCGTTCTGATGGGGCAACTGGATGGGGGCGACCTCGAACAACGCCCAAGGCCGGTGTTTCGTTTGGAACGGAGTGAACACCTTCTCCATGAGCTCGGCCGTCGTCGTTTGATGTACCGTTGCCAGTCGGCCGTCGCCGAACGTGGTCACCGGATTGGGGAGCTCCATCACCGGCTGGCTGTGAAACGTCTGCAGAACCTGGCCGAGCAGGTTGTAGGCCTGCGAGGGCACACCGTCGGTACCGGTTCCGTACGTCGAAATGGCGTAGAACGCGCTGAGGGAAACGGGCGGTTGGGTGCGTGCTCCGGTCGCGGTGAGCATCGGCAGGTCGTTGCGATGCATGGGCTGAGGAGTCACCCACAGCAGGGTGACGCGGATCGCTTCGCTGCCGATCGTCGGATCGTCGAGTGGCGGACCCACCTGCGTGTCCGTGACGTTGATGCGGTCAAGCAACAAGTCGACGAGGTTCTGACCAACCTGGTGAAGATTGTCGAACGATGCCATCATCGCCCCCTCGAGAACGACAGGCCGGAGTCGATGCAATGTGGTCGGGCAGGGCGAGCAGAGCGCTGGTCAGGTGTCTTCGAGCGTGGACGGCGGGTCTCGCTGATCTCGACGCGCCCGACGTTGACTGTAACGCTCGGAGGTGTGTCACGAGTTATCATGCGCGGCTGTGGTGGTGATTCTGACCGCCTCGGGACGACCTTCGGTGTTGCCGCCATTGCCGTTGGTGAAGGCTTGCTCGTCGCGTTCGCGGGGGGCTCCTGGCGTCGGGGCGGTAGCGAAACTGGCGCGCGCACCTCGTCGAGCGGTTTGGGGGACACGGTTCGTGCGGGAGTGATGGTTCGAGCAGGGATTACCAGCGGCGCCGAGTCGCGTGGAGGCGCGGGTGCACTGGTCGCCCGCGCGGTCCGCACCTCACGGATCACGACCTCGCGCGAGATGGTCTGCCGCGGAGGGGGCGGAGCGTCGAGCTCCCGCGTACGCAATGCCACGACCAGAGGCTGGCGTGGTGCTGGGGGAGTCGACTCCGGAGCGTTCTGCATAGCCAGCTCCCGGTGTTCACCGAGAGCGCGAGTCGGCGCGCTGACGGTTCGTGGAGCTGGTGCGGTGTCGGGTGTGGGCCGGGTCGGACTGGGGGGCGTCGACACATTGCTTGCGGAAGCGAGGGGGAGTGGGCTCACCGCCGCAGGTCGCGAGTTGGGCCCCGTCGCCGCTACGGGGACCGATGGGCGTGTTACGGGTTTATGGGTCTCGACACCGGAGATCGCCGCAGGGGTGGCGGGCCGCGCTGGTGTCTCGAACGTGGGGCTGGTCGGTGCCGCGGATGGGTGGGGTACGAATGGTGCGGTGACACGGCTGGGTGCTGTTCTTTCCAGCACATGCGCGGGCGCAACCGGAGGCGTTAGTGGCGCCGCGGGTGTCGGGGTATCCCGCGCTGGCATGGCTAGACCTCCGAGCAGCAAAGGACGCGGGGTCACGGTGCGAACGCGCGGCAATGCAACGCCGAAAGGCGGAGGGGCGTCGCGGGACGCATCGACCTGGGGCGACTCGTCGAGGCCATTTCGGGCGATGACGGGAGGCGCCAGTCCTGCCGCTGCATCCGCGATGTCGCTCACGCACTGCCTCCGTTCAGCACGGACGTCAATGCTGCGTCGCGGGCTTCCTCGAGGAGCGAGAGGTAAGCGATGCG
>QJWJ01000361.1 GCA_003235365.1 Deltaproteobacteria bacterium | reverse complement strand
AGGCAATCTCGAAGACGAACTCGCGAAGCTCGAGCAGGAACTCGACCCGACGGGGGCTGATTCTGCGAATGCCACGAAAGAGGCAGCTCCAGACAAGAAGCCGGCCAAAGCCGCCGCTGCAGGGAAGGCTGCGGCTCAGGCGGCTCCCCCGGCGGCGCCCAAGCCCGCTCCGTGATTGGCCCTGCGCAACCGATCTCGATCCGCACTCCCAAACAGGGTGACTCAAGGGTGTCCGGTGAGTAAACAGCTACTCCGATGAGCATGACGCGGTAGATCCGAATGGGTCCACCGCGTCGTCGTATTGGGGGAGCGAGATCGGTTTGGGGAGAACGCGACGAGGCGACGGCGCCAGCGCGGCGGCGTTTCGACTTGCCGTGGTCGTGCGCGAATCCAGCGCGAATGTCGTTCGAGAATCGGTCATCCTGCGCTAGCCTCCGATGATGGCGAGTGGATCGGGAACGTTTTCGCTGGACGATTACGAAGGCGACGCCAAAGCCTGGGTCGCGGCGGCGCAGCAGCTGGCTGACGAGCAACGGCATGCCGAGGTCGAGCCGCTGCACCTGTTGGCGCGCGGACTCGAGCGCGACATCGGGGTGAGTGCGGTGTTCGACAAGGCTGGCGTCGGTTCGTCCCGCGCTCTGCAGGAGGCTCGAAACGCTCTGAGCCGGGTGCCGTCGGCGAACGAGCCGTCCTACTTGTCTTCTCGTTTACTGGCTTTGCTCCAACGCGCGCAGCGGGCCGCGCGCAACGAGTCCCAGTCAGTGTCCGTCCGGCACTTGCTCGACGCATTGACACGCGAGGTGCGGGGGCCCGCCGCGGATGTGTTGGCTTCCCTCGAGATTGGCCCTGGAGATCTGACCGCGCACATGTCGGCGCTCCGTTCGTCGGTTTCGGCCAGTTCAACGGTGCACGACTGGCTCATCGACTTGATCGGCGCGGCGCGAAGCGGCGAGGCCGATCCGGTGATTGGTCGCGGTGAGGAGATCCGTCGCGTGCTCACGATCCTCGAGCGTCGGGAGAAGTGTCACCCGCTGCTGGTCGGTGAAGCCGGAGTTGGACGGCGGGCGATCGTGCGCGGCCTGGCCGCGAAGATCGCCAAGGGTGACGTGCCGACCAGTTTGGTCGAGGTTCGCCTGATGGAGCTCGACGTGGGCGCGCTGACGGCCGGTACGCGGCTGCGCAGTGAAAGCGAGGCGCGACTGCGCAAGACGATCGACGCAGCGCGCTCCGATTCGCCCACGGTGCTCGTCATCCCGTCGGTCACGCGCGTGCTCGGTTCCAGTCCCGTGGCGTTGGGCCTCGGCGACCTGTTGCAGTCGGCGTTGTCCCGTGGCGTCATCCGAGTGCTGGCGACGACAGAACCCGAGGGGCTTTCCAAGATCGCCCATCAGGAACCGGGATTGTTTCGGTTCTTCACGCCGATGATCATCGAAGAGCCGAACCTCGAACACGCGACTCAGATCGTGCGCGGCTTGGCCGGCAGCTACGAGCAACATCATCGCGTTCGGATCAGCGAGTCGGCGATCGTCTCCACGGTGCAATTGGCCAAGCGCTACGTCCCCGACCGCTTCTTGCCGGAGAGCGCGCTCGGCCTGCTCGATGAAACCGCCTCGGCGCGGCGCGTCGAGACCGACGGCATCACCGAAGAGCTCGACGAGGCGCGCACCGAGCTGGCGTCGTTGCGAGCGCAGCACGCCTCACTCGAAGGTGCGACTGACGAGCGAAGCGTGAAGAAGCTCGCCGAGCTGCGCCATCGAATCGATCAGTTGGCGCCGGACGTCGAGGCTCGCTCCAGTGATTTGGCAACTCGTCGCGGGGCGGTGGCGGCGGTTCGACAACTCGGCAGCGAGCTGATGGTGGCGAAGCAACAGCTCGAACGAGCGAAGGACGAGAAGGACTACGCGCGAATCGGGGAACTCGAGCATTCGACGATCCTCGATTTGACGACACGACTCGAACGCGCGGAAAAGGAAGCGCGGCAAGCGGGGCTGGATGCAAGCAACGCGGTGGTCGAAGAGTCTCACGTCGCGCGTAAGCTCGCCGAGTGGACCCACATTCCGGTGGCCAAGATGCTCGAGGGCGAGGCCGAGAAACTACTGAAGATGGAGGAACGGCTGGGTCAGCGAGTCATCGGCCAGCCCGATGCCGTGGCGGCGATTGCCGCAGCGGTGCGGCGAGGCCGGGTCGGCCTGCGCGATCCGAAGCGACCCATCGGGTCGTTCTTGTTCCTGGGCAGCAGTGGCGTTGGCAAGACCGAATTGGCCAAGGCTCTGGCGGAGTTTCTGTTCGACGACGAGCAAGCGTTGACTCGGCTGGACATGAGCGAGTTCATGGAACGACACATGGCGCAGCGCCTACTGGGCGCGCCGCCTGGCTATGCCGATAGCGATCAGGGGGGCTTCTTGACCGAAGCCGTCCGCAAGCGCCCGTACTCGGTACTGCTGTTCGATGAGGTCGAAAAGGCCCATCAGGATGTCTTCAATCTATTGCTCCAAGTGCTCGACGACGGGCGCCTCACCGACGGTCGGGGGCGTCTCGCCGACTTCACGAACACCGTGGTGATCATGACGAGCAACATCGGGTCGGAGCGCATCATCGAGGCGCAGCCCAGTGTGTTCGAGAGCGCAGACGGGAGGGATGCATTGCGTGACGTCCTGCTCGAGCGGCTGGGGGAGTTTTTTCGCCCCGAGTTCCTCAACCGCATCGGTGACACGGTCGTGTTTCGCCCGCTGTCGAAGTCCGACTTGCGGCAGATTGTCGACATTCAGTTGGCGCGGCTTGGATCGCTCCTCGCGGGCCGTTCGTTGTCGCTCCACGTCGACGACGACGCCAAAGCGCAACTCGTCGAGTTGGGTTACGAGCCGGCGCTCGGCGCTCGGCCGCTGCAGCGGGTCATCGTGCGGCACATCCAGGATCCCCTTGCCGAGCAGCTGCTTCGTGGTGGTTTCCGAGAGGGCCAACGAGTGGTCGTCAACTCGGAGGGTGACGGGTTTCGTTTCGAGTTGGAGTAGGTCTCATCCCGGCTCGCGCTGTGATGCGTGAGTTCGCCGCTCGACGTTTTACACTCACATCCGCGCGGGGCGCTGTTCCTCGACGGCGAGGCATGCCGAGCTCGGGCCGAGCTGTTGGACGCACTCGACGACGCGGCGGGAGAATGGCTGTGTCAGGCAGCGGAGCGTCAGCTGCTGAACCGACACTTCCAGCTGCGGTGGAAGGTGACCGCCGAGCATCGACCATTCGTTCGACCCTATTCGGTGCCAGGTCAACGCCAGACCCAAGCATTCGCCCGGGCTGGGCGCGCTTCGCTGGCAGCTGGTCGCCAACGACACGCACGCGGCGAGCAGGACGAGACGCGACGATCGCCGTGGAGGGGGAAGCCGCGCGGCGCCGGGTACCGTCATGCCGATACCATGGCCGAGACGACTCGCTTCGACAAGTGTTGGTGTCTCGTGGGTCGAGCTCGTTGCTGGTGTCGACGGAGGTGCCGATATTCTACCAAAGGCTTGAAACCGAAGCGGTCAGCAGGCGTAATGCTCGGGGCGATCGCGGGCAGGGTCTGCCGTGCTGGCCCACTCAATGGAGCTTCAACTGGGAGTAAACCGACCGATGATCAAAGCGCCCTTCGATACCGCCTCCGCAACACTGACCGCCTGCCTGTCTCTGGCTCTCGTTTCGTGTGGTGGCTCGACGCCTGCCCCGGCTGACGCTACGTCGACCGACACCGCCGCAGCGGCTGTTGGCGAGGGCGACAGTGAATCCCCTGCGCCGGTGGCCTGGAAGGACATGGACCGAGAGCAGCGGCTCGAGTTCATGGGACTGACGGTGATGCCGGCGATGGAGAAGCTGTTCAAGGAGTACGACGCCGAGGCGTATGCGGAGTTCAAGTGTCAGACGTGCCACGGCGAGGACATGGAGGCCGTGGACTACAAGTTACCAAACGGCCTTTACTCCCTTCCGGAAGCAAATCCCGTGGAGTCAGCGAAAGAGTATGATGCGGAGGTAACCGCATTCATGGTCGACAAGATCACACCGAAGATGGCGGAGCTGTTGCAGGAGGGGCCCAACGAGTTCGGTTGCCTCAGTTGTCACGAGAAAGAGTAACCGTTCGGCGCGCTGTGTCATACGACCCGTGTCGTGCGTGTCCAATGTGTGTTGGAGATGGCTTGCACGAAAATCAAGGAGTCAACGACGATGAAGAAATCGACTGCGTCTTTTGCTGCCACGGCGGCAGCGCTGTTTGCTGCCGCTTGTGGCGGTTCGACCCCTCCCGCTGAGGAACCCGCGGCGACCGCAGAGCCCCCCGGTGAGATGGTCAAGTGCTTGGGGATCCACGAATGTAAGGGGCAGTCCGCTTGCGGCGTCGAAGGCGGCCACGCTTGCGCCGGTCAAAACGACTGCAAGGGCAAAGGTTGGATCAAGGTGAGCGCCGAGGAGTGCAGCTCCAAGGGCGGGACGGTTCTGTAGAGTGCTACACGTCGGCCCGGCACGTCGCGACAGCGCGACGGGCCGGGTCGAAGGTTCCGGTTGAGGCGCGCCGCTTGCTGGTCTGAGGGCGTCAACGGCGCGCAGCCAAGAGGCCGCCACGGATCCACGAAAGCAAGTAGCTGGCAACAGCTGCCTCGCCGACATTTCGCTGCTGGGCTTGCTCGCACATTTCGCCAAACGTCGCGCCGTCGAGCAGTGTCGTCAGCAGCGATCCCTCTTCGCTGGCGAGGATGCGGGTGAAGACTTCGAAGCCGCGTCGCCAAACGACGAGTGTGTGCGCCGACTGCAGGCGCGTCTGCTGAACGAGTGAAGTCGTTGGTTCGCTCTGCCGTCGCTGATGTTGCCGAAGGGCTCCGTAATCCCAGTCGAGCACGTGCAGCGAGACGTGAGGCAATGCTTCGAAGCGGAGCGTGCTCCAAGCGTCGGGTGGAACGGCGGTCAGCTCCGCGGCAGTCAGCGGCGTGCCGTCCGGAGCATCGAGTGCTCGCCGTACCGAAAGCTCGACCGCGGCGATCTGAGCCAGCGCGGGAGCCTCGCTCCTGTCCGACAGGAACTCTGGCAGCGCGTCACCCACGCGGCTCAAGTCTGGATCCGTGCTCGGATGCGCGAGCACGTAGTCGGTGACGACGTTGTGGAACCCCACATCGCCGAGCTGCCAGTTCACGACGGGAAACAACTCCGCCAACACGTCGCGAATGCGGAAGAAATAACCCTGAGCGTACACTTCGAGTCGCTCGACGAGGGGGAACTCGTCGCTGGCCCCGAAAGTCGCGTCGACGACACGCCGCGTCTCCTGGTCTGCCTCGGCGAGGAACTGTGCGACTCCGACGGGGTGAGCGATGAGTTTCCAGAACAGTTGCTGGATCGACGCGAGTGTCGGCGGCTGGGTCGTGGGAAGGCTCGTCATTGGCTCGCCCGTGTCGATTCGGGGTGGCGCTGTTCCGAGCAGCCCCCGCCCCGCTCCCACTGCGCTTCGACGGCCTTCGCGCGCCGTTGCTGGGCGCGTAATTCCTCCCACTCTCCGATCCCTTCGTCCCATTCGACGAGCGTGGAGACCCTACCCAAGTGCTCGAGTGCGTGAGCGTACAGGTTCCACACTGCCTCGGGGACGGGTCCCTCGTGGGAGTCGAATCGGTAGTGACCTCGGTTCGTGTGATTGGCGAGGTGCAGTTGCCACACGGTGTCGGCCGGAACCCCTTCGATGAACTGGTGTGGGTCGAAGTCGTGGTTCACGCCGCTGACCAGGACGTTGTTCACGTCGAGCAGCAGCTTGCAACCACTGCGTCGAACCAGCTCGGACAGGAACTCCCATTCCGCCATCTCGCTCACGCGGTACGCGACGTAGCTCGAAACGTTTTCCAAGACCAACGGACGTCGTAGCCGCTCTTGGACTCGCAGCACGTTGCGCGTAACCAGCTGCAGACATTCCTCGGTGTAGGGGACCGGTAGCAAGTCGTGAGAGTGTTTGCCGCCGTGGTGGGTCCAACAGGCGTGGTCGCTCACCCATGCCGGCTCGAACCGATCGACGAGGGCGCTGACCCGATCTAGGTAGGATTTGGATGGCTCCGTCACCGATGCGACGCCGAGGCTGACGCCGTGGAAGACGATCGGCATGTCGCGTCGCAACCGCTCGAGCACCGCCATCGGGCGCCCCCCACCACCGAAGAAGTTCTCTGTGATGCACTCCACCCAATCGACGTCGAGGCCGCATTGCAGGGCGTGCTCATAGTGCGGTACCCGCAGTCCGACGCCGTGACCGAGATACGGACGGCTTCCATCGCTGACGGTGGGGCCGGGAGCGGTATCAGTCCCGCACCTTGTGGACGCGGAATCGTTCGATTTCGTAAGGTTCGTCAACACCGATGCCTGCTTTGTTCAATGCAATACGCAGCTGCTGGTCGACGGTTACCACACCGGCGATTTCTGGCAACAGAACTCCGCGCCGGCCATCGGCGCTGACGACGATGCCGAATTCGTCAGGATCGAGCTGCGCCCGCGACGCGACCGGTTGTGGCGTGTCGAGTACACTGATTTCTACCTTCAAGTCATCGAGCTCTTCGAGTTGCACCGGTGGAAAGCGGGGATCGCTCGTGGCTGCGGCTACAGCGAAGTGAGCCACTTCGCTGACCAGATCGCGCCGACTGGGCTGGAGTTCGCCGATGCAGCCCCGCAGCTGGCCGTCCGAGGTGCGAAGAGTGACGAATACAGGACGTGCCTGGTCCCACGGCGGTTGCAGCGCGCGGGCAGCAGCTACCGCCGCATCGCGGGTCTCTGCGCCCAAACTCTCGTCACCTCTCAGGTGCCTGCGGAGCGCACTACGGGCGACCTCCAGCAGCAGCTTCGGTGGTTGGGTTCGGTCTAGGAGGATCGCCTCGCAGTAGCCAACGCCGAAGGGGCCCTCGTAGTCGTACACCTGAGCGCCGACGCTGTCCCAGCCGCCAGCGGCGCAGGCCACCGTCACCGACTGCACGACGTCCTCGGCGGCCAACTCGCGTAGTTGGGGGTCGGGTGAGCATGCGTGTCGGTAATTTTTGGCGCGCAGCGCCCGGACGAACTCCTCGTCGAAGTGGTGGGCTCGTGCGTCGTAGCCGGCGGGCGCGCCGGGGATCAGTCGATGGCTCATGTCACCGGATGCCAATACCGCCCAGCGCTGGGAGCTGGCTCGGGCGGCGGAGGCGATGGCCTCGCCCATGGCGGCTTCGGCATAGTCACCTCGCGTGCCTGGCATCGCCAACAGCAAGGTCGGGCCAGACCAGCCAGCGGCCTGCAGGAAGTGTAGCGGGACCATCGCGCCGTGGTCGAGTGGTATGTCCGGCAACGGCGCCCACGCGACATCTCGCTGGCTCAGCGCAGAGCCCAACATTTCTGCTTCACGGGCTGCCCCCGGAAGCTCGAGTGAGACGTCCTGGCGACCGAAGTGACCAAAGTCGCCGTGCAGTCGTGACGCGATCACGATACCCCAAGCTCGAGACGTTCGGGGAGTGTGGGGGCTGACCACGACCAACACGTCTGGTGTCGAATCAACCAGTCGAAACGCCACGCGCTTCATGGCGGCAGTCGTGCGTTCACATTGCCGTGAACGCTCGCCTGCAATCGCGGGAATGACGATTGGGGCGTGGCACATCAGGGCAGTAGCGCAAATCATCTCAACCCTCCGCGATTCTCAGTCGACGCCGTCGGCTACCCCACATGCCCGGCTCGCTAGAGAAGCGACCAGGCAAGTGATGTCCACAGCGATTGCAGGTTGCGTCGTCGGTCAGGTTCCAAGTGCCGAGCGTATAGCGGTTTCGCTCGATCAACACTTGGCCGCAGTTCGAACAATACGTCGATTGCCCGGCGCTGTCGTCCACGTTGCCGGTGTAGACGTAATTCAACCCGACACTGTGGGCGATGTTGCGAGCGCGCGTCAACGTCGCCGGCGGCGTGTGGTCACGGTCCGTGACTTTGAAGTCAGGGTGAAAAGCGGTGAAATGCAGGGGGACGTCGCGGCCGAGATTGCGCTCGAACCACTCACACATGGCACCCAGCTCCGAGTCGGCATCGTTCAGGCCAGGGATCAGCAAAGTGGTCACCTCCAGCCATACGTCGGTTTCTCGATGGACCCAGGCTAGCGTTTCGAGAACGGGCTGCAGGTGTCCATAGCATTGCTTGCGATAGTACTCTTCCGAGAATGCTTTGAGGTCGATGTTCGCCGCGTCCATGTGTGCGTAGAAGTCGGGGCGAGCCAACTGGGTGATGTAGCCCGCGGTGACCGCGACATTCTTCAAGCCGAGTTCGTGCGCTGCTACCGCGCAATCGATGGCGAACTCTGCGAAGATCACTGGATCGTTGTAGGTATAGGCGATGCTCGTGCAGCCGTTGCCATGGGCGTCGCGCGCGATCGCCGTGGGGCTCGCTTGATCCGTCAGGCGGTCGAACTGTCTGGCCTTGGAGATGTCCCAGTTCTGACAGAACTTGCATCCGAGATTGCACCCAGCCGTCCCGAACGACAGTACGCTGCTGCCAGGGTAGAAGTGGTTGAGCGGCTTTTTCTCGATCGGGTCGATGCAGAAGCCCGACGCCCGTCCGTAGCTGTCGAGCACCACGCTGTTGGACTCCGCTCGACGCACGTAGCAGAAGCCCCGTTGCCCCTCCTTCAGACGGCAGGCTCGGGGACAAAGGTCACACTGCACGCGCCCGTCGTCGAGCGGATGGTACCAAGGGCCGCGCGCCACTCCCGGCCGCAGCGCACCGTACGGTGCAACGGACATTACCGGCATGCTCCGTCTTCTTGCGCCGCTGTCAAGAGGCGCGCAAGTCTCATTCCACGTGGCAATCCCCCGGCTCGCCTGTTGCGGCTGCGACAGGCACTCGCAAGCTCGTCGCGGCGTTGCTGCGCCTGGTCACTTCGCCGCGGCAAATGCTGCGAGCCGCGACTGCAAAGCCGAGCGGCTCCGTTGCGGCATCGCGACGCGCAGAGAATGCGCCTCGGCGGCGCGGGCATATGGTGCCCGGGCGGCCCACGGCAAGTGGGGACAACGCTGTTTTCTTCGATAGTTGCGACATGAGTCAGACGAGGACCGAGACCCGATTCCTTGCGCCCTTCGCGTTGACAGCGTTCGAACGCGACTTAGCTTTTGCCCGTTGCTGTCCCGCCCCACCTGCGAGTTGCTGGTGATCGGGCGGACAAGTCGCGGCGGTTCTATCGCCGTGGTGTGCGTGGAATCGGCTGTCCTCCGGACAAAACGAATTGGATCCCCATGTCTGAAAATGTGAAGAAACTACGCGGTAATGCTCCGGTTCCGACCGGGTTCGTGCCTCTGCTGCCGTTGCGCGCGGGGGTGTTGATGCCCGGGACCACCCAACTGTTCGCGGTCGGCCGTACTCGATCCGTTGCTTTGGTTCATGCGGTGCACGTCGGTGATGTCGTTGCGGTCGTTGCGCAGAAGCGCCCGAAGATCAGTCAGCCCGGTCGCGAGCACCTGTACGAGTTCGGCACCTACGCTCGGGTCGTCGAAACGTCGCGCACCGGAGAAAACACGTACCGTCTCGGACTGGAAGGCCTGGGCCGGTTCGCGGTCGAAGAGCTGGACGACGGTGCAAGCTACCTCAAGGTGCGTGGCGATTGGATCGAGGAAACCGAGCGCGATCCGGTTGAGGCGCGATTGTTGGCGCAGGCGCTACGCGACAAGCTTGCTGACATCAAGAGCGGTGGGGGCGCATTGGGTGAGATGCCGGATGCGGCCATCGATCCCGGCGCGCTCGCGGACTTCGTTGCAGCCGGGCTCGAACTGGAGACAGCGGCGGCCGTCGAACTGATCGGCATGAGCGACGCAAGCGATCGCCTCAAGCGTGTGATCTCCTTGCTTGCGGAGAAGGCCACCGAGGCCAAGCTCCGTGACGAAATTGCGAGCGACGTTCGCAAGCAGTTCGGTGAGCAGCAGCGCGAAGCGATCCTGCGCGAACAACTCAAGGCCATTCAGCGGCAGCTCGGCGACGACAACAATTCGGAGGACGACAAGTTGCGCATCAGGCTCGACGAGGCCGAGTTGCCGCCAGCGGTGCGCGAGATCGCCGACCAGGAGCTCAAGCGCCTCGGCAGCGCGCGCAATGGACCCGAAGGGCACGTCATTCGAACGTACCTCGAGTGGTTGGCGGCGATGCCTTGGCACGCTCGTGCGGATGTCAAAGACGATATCAGCAGGATTTCAGCGCAGCTCGATGAGGACCACTTCGGACTCGACGAGGTCAAGCGGAGGATCCTGGAACACATGGCAGTCGTCAAGTTGTCCGGTAATCCGCGGGGGACAATCCTCGCGCTCGTCGGTCCTCCCGGCGTGGGAAAAACTTCGCTGGGGCAGAGTATCGCCGACGCCACCGGACGCCCCCTCGTGCGCATTTCGCTGGGCGGAGTGCGCGACGAAGCCGAGGTCCGTGGGCATCGACGTACCTACGTCGGTGCACTGCCGGGTCGACTCGTGCAAGCGCTGCGCAAGGCCAAGGTGAAGAACCCCGTGATCCTGCTCGACGAAATCGACAAGCTCGGGACGGGATGGGGCGGGTCCCCCGAAGCGGCGCTACTCGAGGTGCTCGACCCCGAGCAGAACGTCAACTTCACGGATCACTACCTGGACACCCCGTTCGACCTGTCCGAAGTGATGTTCATTGCAACGGCCAACAGCCTGGAGACCTTGTCGCCGCCCTTGCGAGACCGACTCGAAATCGTCGAGCTCAGTGGTTACACCGAGGTCGAGAAGGCCCAGATCGCCAAGCGACACCTGATCCCCAAGCGGCTCGTGGACACTGGGGTTCCCACGGGGGTCCTGACGATCGACGACTCTGCTTTGTCGGTAATCATTGGCGACTACACGCGTGAAGCAGGTGTGCGGCAGCTGGATCGCGAATTGACTCGCGTGGCACGTCGCGTTGCGCTTCAAGTTGCCAAGATCGACGCAGAGGCGAGTGGTGAGCATGCGCTCAAAGTCGTGGTGGATAGCGACAACGTCGGTGAGTATCTCGGTAAGCCGAGGTATTTCAGTGAGGTTGCCGAGCGCACCGCGATGCCGGGAGTCGCGACTGGATTGGCCTGGACTCCCGTGGGCGGCGACATTCTATTCATCGAAACCACGCAAATGCCGGGCAAGGGCAAGCTGGAAATCACCGGCAAACTCGGCGACGTGATGAAGGAGTCGGCGCGAGCCGCATTGAGTTATGTGCGCAGTCACTCTGATGAACTGGGGATCGACCTGAGCCGTTTGGACGACTCCGACCTGCACATCCACGTGCCGGCTGGTGCCGTTCCCAAAGACGGTCCGTCTGCTGGCGTGACCATCTTCACCGCGTTGGCGTCATTGTTGTCGGGGCGACGCGTGCGTCCTGACACTGCGATGACGGGTGAGTGCACTTTGCGCGGCAAGGTGCTGCCAGTTGGCGGTATCAAGGCCAAGGTGATGGCCGCACACCGCGCCGGGATCCGTCGCGTCGTGCTTCCGGAAAAGAACAGGCGGGACTTGGACGAGGTACCGCAATCCGTGGTGGCCGATCTCGAAGTCCTGTTTGCCTCGGACATGAGTGAAGTGCTCGCCGCCGCTCTCGAAGATGGTCCGGAGAATTTGGGCAATCGTCCTGGGTTTCTCGACGAGACCAGTCCTGCGGTGGATTCCGGCGCAGAACACCTCTCGTGAGTTGACGCAGATCTGATGGGCGAGCACGATTGTCGGGCAGCTTTCTCTGGCTCGGTTGTCTGCTCGAGGCAGTGGCACCTCACCGTCCGGCCGCGGGGGCGTGGTGAGGTGCCTTGCCTTGGTTGGGCTGGCCTCGAGGAGCAGCACGGTCCGACCCGACGTTCCGACGTCGTTCGGAAATCCCCGCCAGCTATTGCGGTCTGCTCCGGTGTGTCGAAGATACGTATCATGCAGACTGAGTCGAAGATCGAACGATTTCTCGGACACTTCCCGCGCTCAGCAACGAATTTGCGTGCATTGACGCTGATGATCGCGATGTTGGCGGTCGGCTCTCTGTCGACCGGTTGCGGCTACAACGAGGTCATCGATCGCGATGAAGACGTCAAAGCGGCGTGGGCAGAGGTACAGAATCAGTACCAGCGACGCGCGGACCTCATCCCGAATCTCGTCAAGACCGTCAAGGGCGCGGCTGACTTCGAGAAGGAGACCTTGCAGAACGTGGTAGATGCGAGATCTCGCGTGGGGCAACTGAACGTGGATGCCTCGACGATCGACGATCCTCAGAAACTCAAAGAGTTTGAAACCGCACAGAACCAGCTTGGCTCAGCCCTGTCTCGCTTGTTGGTCGTCTCCGAAAACTATCCGCAGCTCAAAGCGACGGAAGCCTTTCGGGACCTGCAGGTTCAGCTCGAGGGAACCGAAAACCGCATTACGGTGGCGCGAAAGCGCTACATCGAACGAGTGGGGGAGTACAACAAGGTCGTGTTGAGGTTTCCGACCTCGATCGGCGCGTCGATGCGGGGCAAAGCAGAACGCCCGACGTTCTCGGCGCAACCAGGGGCAGAAAAGGCCCCGGAGGTAGCGTTCTGACTGGGGGCGTTTCCTTGTTCGCGCCGTTGGCCCGATACGTCGGGCTGCTGTGGCTCGTCGTGTTTTCCCTCGTGTTCCAATGGATCATGGCGGCGAACGCGGATGCCCTGGAAGTGCCGCCGCTTGCTGGTCGCGTCAACGACGGTGCAACGCTCTTGCGTGCAGAGCAGCGTGAGGCATTGGAACAGAAACTGGCCGCCTACGAGCGAGGGGCGGGACATCAGTTCGCGCTACTCACCATCCCGACCCTCGACGGCGACGCGATCGAGGACTTCAGCCTCCGCGTGGTCGAAAAATGGCAGCTTGGCCGAGCAGATGCGGACGATGGATTGTTGATGCTCATCGTGCCGGGTGATCGGCGCATGCGAATCGAAGTGGGGTACGGTCTCGAAGGCGCAATCCCTGACGCACTTGCTGGCAGAATCATCCGCAACGTCCTCGCACCGGCGTTTCGTTCGGAGCAGTACTTCGCGGGGATCGATCGCGCGTTCGACTTGCTGATCAAGGCGGCAGGCGGGCAAGCCGTCGACGTACCTGCCGCGAAGCCGCGGCCATCATCGTCGTCGTCTTCCGGCGAGTTTCTCTTGGTTCTGTTCGCGGCGCTGATAGCGATCGTACTGGGCTCTTCCCGTCGGGGCGGAGGTGGTGGAGCTCTCCTGCTCGGCAGTGCGATGATGGGGATGGGGCGGCATCGTCGGGGAGGTTTCGGTGGGGGAGGCTTCGGCGGCGGAGGTTTTGGCGGGGGTGGGGGAGGCTTCGGTGGGGGCGGTGCCTCCGGGGGCTGGTAATTGAGTGGGTGCGTGGTAGGGCTTGGGGCGGTCATGAGCATACTTTCCCAAAGCGATGCGACACGGGTTCGAGGTGCTGTGGCGAGAGCCGAGGCTTCGAGCGCAGGCGAGCTGCGCGTCGTGGTGACGCCGCGCAGTGATGACTACGCGATACCCAGGTCGGTCGTGTCCCTGGCGATCGTCGTCGTCGGAGGATACCTCGTCTATGAAACGTGGCCTCTGCTGCCCTCGGCGTGGATTTTCGCAGGACAAGCGCTACTCGCGGTGTTGTGTTGGTGGGGGTTGGGGCAGTCATTGCTCTTGCGGGTGATCGTGCCCCGCGCAACGCAGGCAGCCGCCGTCGACTCGAAGGCCAAGCAACTGATGCTCGATCTGGGAGTCATCGAGACACGCGACCGCAGCGGAGTGCTCATTTTAGTGTCGGAAGCGGAGCGGCGGGTCCAGATCCTCGCTGACCGGGGGATCCACGAGCGAGTCGGATCTGGGGGCTGGGAGCAACACGTCGGATCCGTGGTCGACGCTGTGCGTCGTGGCAAAGCCGCGGATGGATTGTGTCAGGTGATCGATGGGATCGGTGCCACTTTGGCCGAAGCCTTTCCGCCCCGACCCGACGACGTCAACGAGTTGCCGGACGAAGTGCTTCGAGTGCCGTGAATTGCGGACGGCTGAGTCGTGTATCGAGTCACGGCTCGCGGGCGCGTCGTAGGAGTAACTCCGATTCCGGATCGTTGGTTGCTACCACGTGGCGTTTTCGAAACTGCCGAGCGTTGGTATCCTGGCTCGATTGAGCTACTCTCGACACGAGCCGCTTCTGAGTGGCGTGGTCCGAAGGAGCAGACATGGTTGTGATCTCGATAATTGGCGCGGTTGTCGCCCTGGCTGCGGTCATTCTTATCTTGGCAGCTCGCAAACCGGACGACTTCGTCATCGCGCGTTCGGCAACGATCGGGGCACCCGCATCCAGAGTGTTCTCGCTGATCAACGACTTTCGTGCGTGGTCGCTGTGGTCACCGTGGGAGAAACTGGATCCCCAGATGAATCGCACCCATAGCGGTTCGTCCAGCGGCGTCGGTGCCGTGTACGAGTGGGACGGGAACAAGAAAGTCGGCAAGGGCCGAATGGAGATCGTCGAGGCGGAGGCGGATTCGAAGATTGCGCTGGATCTGCGCTTCACGGCTCCTTGGGAGGCGCGTAACCTTACCGAGTTTCGCCTCGAGTCCTCGGGCTCAGACACGACGATCACGTGGTCGATGCGAGGCACCAACCCGTTCATGATGAAAGTGATGGGCATGTTCATGAACATGGACGCGATGATCGGTAAAGATTTCGAAGCCGGATTGGCCAATCTCAAAGCAGCAGCGGAGCGCGGTTGATACAACAGGCAGTTGTTCACGTCTTGCGGTGCGGATCGGCGTCGACGGTCCGCTCGAAGGGAGCGAACCAGGTGACCAGGAATGATGGGATGGTGGCGACCATGACGAACGCGAAGTAGCCAGAGTAACCCAAGGGCTCGACCAGTATCGCACCCAGCATTCCGGTGACGCTCATGCACAGACCCATCAAGGCGGTGCCGAACGCCAAGTGAGCGGTTCTGAATGGGCCTGGTGACACCTGCTGAATCAGGTAGACGATGTGCCCGACCGACCCGACACCAAAGAAGAACTTTTCGAAGACGATCGCCGAACCAATCCAGATTGTCGTCTCCGGTCGCAGCCACGACAGGAGCAGGTAGGCTCCGTTTGGCAGATTGAACGCGACGCACAGCCAAGGCAGGCATCGCCGGAGCCCCGCCCGCGACACGACGTATCCGCCAAGCAGCGTCCCGATGGCGATCCCGATCGTTCCCAGGGTGCCGTTGAGCCAGCCGAGGCGCTCGTTGTCGACCCCCAGTCCTCCGCTGGCGATGGGGGTCTTGAGAAACGCCGGTCCGATCTTGTCCAGAAACCCTTGGCTGGTGCGGAACAACACGGCGAAGGCGATCATGGGAACGATGCTCGGCTTGCGTGCGAAACTGACGACGGCATCGCGAAATGTCGCGAGCGCTGGTCGTGTTGCGGTGGACGGGCCCCGCTTGATCGCCGTCGGTATCGACCAGTGATGCCAGGCGGAGAGGACCGACAACGTCAACGCGACGGCGCCGAGGGCGACTTGCCATGCGTCACCGGTTTCGAACCCCGCGCTCTGCAAGCTTCCCACGAGGATTACCAGTAGGCCCGTCGCGAAAATGGGACCCAACATCCAACCTGAGCTCTGAAACCCGGCCAAACGCGCGGCGCGCTCATCGTTCAACGTGGTCACGTAGACGCCATCACTGGCCATGTCCATGGTTGCCCCGAGCACTCCCATGATGACGAACACGGTTGCCGACGCGATCAGGAACCAAGGCGTCCGGATGGCCGCAGTTGCCAGCAGGCACGTCGCGGCCAGGGTCAACTGAGTCCAGACGACGATGCTCCTCTTCGACTCCCGCAGTTCGAGCAGTGGCGCCCAAAGTGGCTTCAGAGCGTATGGCAGAACGAACAAGCTGGGGTACCAACTGGCGTCGCGGACGCTCAAGCCGAAGTCGAGGTACAGAACATTGCTCGTACTTCCGACCAAGCTGTAGATCGCTCCCATCGCCAGGTAGCTGGTGCAAACCCACGAAGCCGAGGGAACCCGTTCAAAATGCGTGAGCTCTGAATGGGCACGTGTCGAGTTACCGCCTGGTTCTGTGTGTCTTGTCATCGTCACTGATCCCTCAGAAGACATTGCTGCCCCTCGCGCTCGGCAGACGGGCCCGCTGACACGCTGCTCGTCGTGTTCGGGTCGCGCCCAGTCGATGGCGGG
>QJWJ01000025.1 GCA_003235365.1 Deltaproteobacteria bacterium | reverse complement strand
GACCCCCGAGAGGGTTCGGTTGCCGTTTCCGAACGGCTCTCGAGACCCTCGGACCCCTTCCCGTGCCGTTCGAAGACGACCTGAGTAACCCATTTGGGTTATTCCGGGTCCGGGATGAAGGCTGTTTCACCGCTGGGTCAGGCGGAGGGCAGGGGCGGGATCGCGCCTTCGTCCTTCGGTTCGGGGTCGGGTTCGCCGCTCGCGCGGCGGCGACGCACTTCGGCTTGCAGCTCCGCGATGGGGGCGAGGGCACGTGTCACGGGTGACAAGCTGTCGGGCTCCTCTTCGTCGGCCAGCGCCACGATGCGGCGGGCGTACAGGCGGACGGCGGCGCGCAGGCCTTGGAGGCCTTCGGCGATCGCCGGAGCTGCGGGGGCAGCGGGCTTGGCGCTGGTCATGCCCAACGCCTCGCCGTACTCCGCGTGTGCATCGCGCACGGCTTGCAAGAACAGCGGACCGCAGAGCTCGTCGAGCGCAGGCTGCAGCGGTTGCATCGGCGCCGGCGGCGAGTCAATCAACGTCAGCAGCCGGTTGCTCTCTTCCCACTGCTCCTTGTACGGCAAGTTGAGAAAACCCAGCCCTGCGCCGAACAGCTGCCCTTCGACCATGGCGGCGCGCTGGCCTTCGGGAGTGTCGGAAAGCTTGGTGTATGAATTGAGGCGATCGTAGAGCGCACGCCAGGCGACGTCTTCGCCTTGATCGAAGGGACGGGTGTCCGTCGACGTCGACGGGTTGAGCGCCTTGAGCCGCTCGCCCCGCAGAAGTGTCGCGCGGTCGCGCATCCGCTCTGCGGCCGCGGTGATGCGCGCCTCACCGAGCAACTCCGTGGGCATCTCCGCGATCAGTCGTCTCGTCAGGGCCAGCGTTGCGGCGGCGTTGACGGTGGGGACGGTCGAATAGGCACTCGCGTCGAACGAATCAGACATGTGCTTCCTCCCTTGTTGGTTGGATGTATCGGCTGGATGTTGTCGCGGCGCAGCAATGACATGTCCGCGGTGAGGAAACACAACGACAACCATCAGGAGTTGTCAACACCGAGAGGCGCGGGAATGAGTGAACTAGCTTGCGGATTCGAATTCTTTCCCAAGCTCCCGCTCTGATCAGCAGATCCGTGGCTGTTTCATCATTCGCGCGTTGGGTGTGAGGCAAGTGTCAGCGCAGTTGATAGCGCCTGTCGTCTCATTGCTTCACCGCGCCTCGCCACAGCCGACGAAGGCGATGTCGTCGACCCACACGTCGTAGTTGCCCGGGGTCTTGACCTGGAATTGCACGGCGAACACGCGGTCCGTCGAGAGGCTGGCGGGGCGGGGTGAGCCCCAACCCGGCTCTTGTTTGAGCCGCGAGAACGGCAGGACGAACTGTTGCCAGTCTTCCGTCAGCTTGATGTCTTTGCCGAAGTCGTTGTAGCAGTTGCCGCACACCCCGCCGTCCGGGTCGGTGTTGATGTCGGGCAGCTTGACGCGCACCGTGTTGGTCGATCCGGCGCCACGTTTGGCAACGAACGAGATGCCCGAGTAGCGAGTCGAGTCGTAGACGTCTTTGGGATCTGTGAAGTTCAGACCCATGCCGGCATAGACGATCTTGGCGCCTGCGACCTTTCCGTTCATACGCATCGCGAATGCCGATCCGTTGGCGCCGCCGGGGCTCATCTCGAAGACGCCTCCCTCGCTGCCGGCTTGGGGAGCGATGGTCGTACCCTCCGGATCCTTGTAAGTGTAAATGTAGCCGGCGCGCCCGTCCTGCACGACGACTTGATTGTCGTTGTCCTCGCCGTTTTCGATCAGTGCATCGGGACCGCACGCTTGCACGTCGGGGAACTTGGCATCGTCACAAGCGACGCTGAGGGTGACGAGTAGGATCGCAAGAACGGGCGAAGTCGGCGAGATGTTCATCAGTCGAGCTCACGGGCGATGAGGCAGTCCGGTCCACCCAGCTGGAGCTTGGGGATGCCTGTTGTTGGGGTATGAGCGTCGAGACGCGCGACTCGTGGAAAGTGGCGCAGGGGTTTTTGTAATCGTTGGGGCCTACACTTCGCTACTCGACTCGGCGGCCTGTCCTTTCGATTGTCTGCGTGGGGGGACGGACGGGCGCCTGGAACACGTCGAGATTGCTCTATAGTACCGACCCATGAAGGGTCTCGTCTGGCTGGTTTCGTTGTTCACGTTGGTCTGTGCGTGTCCGGCGCTTGCGCAAACCGTCGAGTACTCGAACGTCGATTTGGCGACGGTTCGGGTGTTCGCGCTGCACGGCGTGGACGCGGTCGAGGTGCAGGGAGACCGACCCGGCAGCAAGCTGAAGATCGCCGTGGCCGACGCCGGGCACGGCACGGGCGTACTCATCGAGCGCGAGGGGGTGATCGCGACGGCGCAGCATGTCGTCAAGGGTGCCAAGCTCGTGGCCGTCAAGAAGCCGGGGGACAAGCGAGCCTACCTCGCCGAGGTCGTTCGTTCGAGCCGCAAGCGCGACGTGGCGCTGCTGGTGATCGCCGGGGAGCACCAAAACACGATTCCGTTGCCTCAGGAGTTGCCGAAGCTCAAGGCGCGGCAGACGGTGTTCGCCATGGGTTATCCCTGGGACTCGACGCGCATCGAGCCGCAGTCGAGTCGCGGTGTGGTGGCGGGGCTCACGGCCGACAACTGGTTGCAGTTGAGCATGGCCATCAATCCCGGCAATTCGGGCGGCCCGGTCGTCGACGAGAACGACGCCTTGTTGGGCCTCGTTTCCAAGGGGGCCGATCCGAAAAAGGGCGCTCAGGGCATTGCGCTCGCTGCGCCCGTGTCGAGCGTGATCGAGTTGCGCAAGAAGCTGTCGAGCAAGCGCTTGGCGGAGGCTCGCGCGCGTGTCAGCCGAGCTGCGAAGACCGACGAGCCGCTTGCCGAGTTGGTCGTTCGTTTCACCCAACAGGGCAGCCTGCTGCGCGACATCGTTCGAGCGATGGACGCCGGCAAAATTGGCAAGTTGCGCAAACTCGTTCGCCTCGTGCAGCACGACGAGGCCTCCGCAGATGCTCGCGTTCTGGCTGGGGCGTACTACTGGAACGAATCGGTGGCGCGCTACGCGACGGGTGAAAAGAACTGGGCGCCGTTGCAGCGGCACAGCGCGAAGGTGTGTGCCGAAGCGCTGGAACGAGATCCCGAGTTGCCGAAGCGCGCGCCGTTTCTCAGCGTCGTTCTCAATCGCGAGCAACTGCGCCGTGCCAAGGCACGCGTCAAGTCGGCGCACAGCAACGAGAACCTTCAGAGCGCAGAGGGAGTGCCGCTGGCCAAAGCGCCCGGAGCGCTCGGCGGTTTTGTTCTCGGTTCGACGTCGGACAAGGCCCGTGCGAGCTGCGAGGGAGAAGGGCACGAGTTCAAAGCGGTCGACGCCACTCACTTCACCTGCAGCGGCACGGCGCGCGAGGTCGCGCTCGACGGCTGGGTCGAGCTGAGCACGTGCAACGAACGGATTTGCCGCGTGACGCTGCTCACGCGCCCGTCGCTCGTCGACAGTGAACGGTGGAGTGACACGTTTCGCGCGCTACAAGGCAGGTATCAAGCGCTCTATGGCGACGCGCGCCACGACATTTCGAAAATGCCCGGCAAGTGTCAACGTGAGTTGTTGCCGTGTCTGAAGAACGGTCACGCTGCCCTGTCGTACAGCTGGAACTGGCCCGAGCGCCGTCAATCGCTCGCCATGGGACGTCACGGGGGCAAGCCCGTCATCCGCATCCGGCTCGAATCGACCAAGCGCTGAGCCGCGGGTCGAGGTGGGCGCGCGTCGTGTCGAAGCGTGCGGGCTCGTTCTTTCATGGTCGAGACGCGCCAAACCGCGTCGAGCCGCGTCTCGACCCGGTTCGGTTCTGGATGGGCGAGCACGGTTTCGCCGATCAGCCGTGCGAGGATTGGCTCATCTCGTAGAGGTGGACGGCGTAGCCGTTGGCGTCTTCGATGTCTGCGCCGTACGCACCAGGGTGTACCTCGAACACGTCGCGGGTAACCTTCACACCCTTGTCGCGCAGGCTCGCGACCAGCTCGCGGATGCCCTCCACCTTCAGGATCGGAACCCCACCCGAAGCTGGCTTGTCGGGGCGCGTGGCATGTAAACAGATGGCCGTGCCGTCACCGAGGTCGAATTCCGTCCATTCGTCGCTCTCGTAGCGTGGAGCAAGGCCGAGTTGGTTCGCATAGTAGGCCGCCGACGTTGCCATGTCGTCGACGAAGAACATCGTGCCGTAGGTGCCCAAGATCGCCATGCGGCGAAGGGTACCCGAACTGCGCGCCCGTCGACAACCGCGCTCGGGAAGGGCGAGGGAACGGTGCCGACCCCACCGAACGCGAGCTCCGCTCGAATCAAATGCCGGTCACGCTGCCGCGCGAGTTGATCCGCCGAATTGCCGCCGCGACCAGCGGTTCCACGGAGAACTCCGCGTACCACTCGGGGGGCGCTCGGTGGTGCACGATGCTCGTGCCGACGAGGCGAAAGCGCCAACCCTCGTCCACTGAACGTCGCCACACGCTGGTCATCCGTTCCCATGCTGGGCCAGACATCACGGCGTGAGTGCACGCGACCGTGATGTCGCGTGCGCCGCGTCGTTTGAGTTCTTCGATGGCGGCGACGACGGAACCGCCGGTGTCGATGATGTCGTCGACGAGCAGCACGTTGCGGCCCTGAATGTCACCGAGCAGCGTGGAGCGGGAAACGACGTTCGGTTGCGAATAGTCACGTTCTTTGGAAAGGGCGGCCAGGTTGGCGTGGAGTTGTTCGGCGTAGCGGCGCGCGCGCTCGAGCCCGCCGACGTCTGGGGCCACCACGACGCAGTCGGCGATGCCGTGTTGCGCAAACCACGGCGACATGTGCTTGTCGAGGTACAGCGTTTCGAGCGTCGTTCGACTCGAATCGAACATGCCGCCGATCGCGGCGTTGTGGATCTCGACCGACAGCACTCGATTGGCGCCGGCCACGGTGAGCATGCGCGCGAACAGACCGGCGCTGATCCCCTCGCGCGTTCGGCCCTTGCGTTTGTCCTGACGGGCAGACGGGTAATAAGGAAGCACCGCGGTCACGAACATGGCGTCGGCCTGCCGCGCGGCTTCGACGGCGTGCAGCAGCATGACGAAGCGCTCGTACGTCGACCGATCGTCGGTCGCGCCGGCGCACGACTGAAAGACGTAGGTGTCGCACCCGCGGATGTTGGCCTCGATCACGAGCTTGCCCTCGCCACAGGAGAACCAGGTTTCGTCCGTCGGGATGAGCGGCGTATCGAGCTCAGCCGCCACACGCGTGGCAAACGCCCGCCCAGCCTCGCAGGTGACCAGGCACAGCGGTGCGATCGGTGAGCCGACGGGGATGGATGGGGAAATCATCGCTGCACACTACACGAATGAACCGAAGATCCGCCATCGGGGCTTCGCCGTCGCGTCGAGGCCAGCAGCGAGGGGCCGGTCAATCGCAGTCGGTGCGATCCCAGTCGCCGATGCCGCCGAGCTGGTAAACCTCGTAGCCCGCGTTTTCGAGGACGCTGCTCGCGCGCGCCGCCCGCCCCCCACTGCGGCAGTAGGTCACGACCGGCTTGTCCTTCGGCAGCTCCGACAGTCGAGTGGCGACGCTGCCCACGGGAATGTGCTTGGCGCCTTCGATGTGGCGCTCGTCGAACTCGTCCTGTTCACGCACGTCCAACAACGTCGCACCCTCGGCGATCAAGCGACGTGCGGTCTTGCCGCAGCGCGGTGGGAGCTCGCTCACCGCAGCGACCGTCTGCTGCTCGGTGCTGGGCTGTCCCTCGGCACCGGTCGCCGACGGCGCGGTGCGTTCACAAGCCGCAGCGGTCACGGCGAGAGACAAGCCGATGAGGAACGAAGCAGGGCGCATGTCGCGCAGTGTGCTCTTCGTCGCGTGCTGGCGCAAGCGCGCCGGCACGGATGAATTTGCGTGACGGTCAGTCGTCCAACACGACGTCGGCGAGTGAGTACAACCGTGCCATCAGCCCCCGCGCGTCTGCCTCGTCAAACGCGCTCGGCTGCTCTGCGATTGCAGCCAGTGCTCTGACCACGTCCTCGTTGGTTTGCAGTGGGCCGCTGTGCTCCAGGACTGCCTTGCTCGCGCGACACGAAACCCAGACGCGTGCAAATTGGTTCAGAGGCTTGGGGAATCGTTTGGCCAGCATCTGCAGGGCCGCTCGCGCATCCGTTGGAGGTGGCGACTCGTCGCGCAGAATCTGCAGAACCTCTGGACCGGGTGTGATGTGCTGCACGATGAAGTCCAACCAGTCCGTGGAGCGCTCTCGCTCTTCGAAGACGATGAAGGTGCCCTCTGCGAAGCCTGCCCAGCCTCGGTACACGTCGATGGCAACCGGATTGAGCAACGTGCTCAGGCCATCACTATCGAGTTGCCCGCGTTCGGTCGGTGCCAGCAGTTCCGTCAGCGGCACGCCGCTCGGCAGCAATCGGGCGCGCCGTTGGCATGTCTCGCAGGCGGCGCTGCTGTGAAACCCAGGCGGTGTCCCGGCAGTCGGGGCGCCGCACACGAAGCACTGTGAGCTGGCGTTCATCGGCGCGGGTATCCGAGGAAGGCGCGGAAGTCGATCGACCTCGGCCGGTTTGCGGTCTGCATGGCGCAACGATACACCCGCCTGGCACCGTTGGCCATCGCGGTGCTCGAGACGCCCCGTCGTCGACGACCTGCCCTCGAGTTCGTTGCTCTGAGGCGCTTGCGACCCAGTTAGAATGAATGACCGAATGCTCGTCGAGTCGTCACGGAGGAACGATGACTCGAACGAGTCAGTACTGTGGACAACTGCGTGAGTTCCGGCCCACGTGCCGCCCCGTTCTAGTTCACCTGCGGCGTCTTGGGTTTCCGTTGGTGACCGCGGCAGGTGTTCATTGCGTATGTGAAAGGTTCAAAGTGAACCGTTCTCCGATGAGCTGCCGCGACGGGTTTACTCTCTCTCTCGTAGAGCTCTTGCAGAAGTCAGACAGCCTATATTATGGGGCCGCATGGCTAACGAAGACTTCGACGCGATTGTTGT
Source organism: Deltaproteobacteria bacterium (assembly GCA_003235365.1). Taxonomy (GTDB): domain Bacteria; phylum Myxococcota_A; class Polyangia; order Polyangiales; family Polyangiaceae; genus SZUA-265. The sequence continues at coordinate 9,131 of QJWJ01000025.1, read as the reverse complement.
TGGAGGGGGGCCAGCTGGATCTACTGCAGCCACGGTGATGGCTAAAGACGGGCGGCGCGTGTTGCTGCTGGAGCGCGAGTACTTTCCTCGCTATCACATCGGTGAGTCACTCTTGCCGGCAACAGTTCACGGTCTCGCACGGATCTTGGGAGTTACGGAGCAGCTCGAATCGGCAGGATTCGTGCGCAAGCTGGGTGGGACGTTTCGCTGGGGCCGCAGCCCCTCGCCGTGGACGTTTCGGTTCTCCGAACAAGAGCGCTCCAGCGAAGCGTCGTTTGCCTATCAAGTGGAACGGGCGAAGTTCGACGAGATCCTACTCAGAAACGCCCAGGCGTGCGGCGTGGACGTGCGTGAAGGTCACAGTGTCGTTGGCGGGCTGCACGAAGGCGAGCGCATCGTCGGAGTGAAGTACAACGATGCGGACGGCAACGTGGCCACGGCGCGAGCCGCCTACGTTCTGGATGCCTCGGGCGCCAACTCCGTGTTTCAGAACACGATTGGGCGGCGCCACTACGACCCGTTCTTTCGAAACGTCGCGTTGTTCGGCTATTTTCGTGGCGCAGGACGGCTCCCCGGTGAAAACGCCGGCAACATCCTCACCGCGGCTTTCGACGGCGGCTGGTGCTGGTACATCCCGTTGTCCCACGACGGCGAACTGACGAGTGTGGGCGTCGTCCTACCGTCCGAAAGCGCCAAGGAACTCAAGGGGCGCGATCTGGACGAAACGCTTGCTCAGTACGTGCGGCGCTGCGGCCCGGTGGCAGATCTGTTGTCCGGAGCGTCCCGAATCGAAGAAGGGATGTATGGCTCGGTCCGAGTGTTGAGAGACTTCTCGTACCGCAACGAGCGCTACTTCCACCAAGGTGGAGTTCTGATCGGTGATTCAGCGTGTTTCATCGACCCCGTGTTCTCTTCTGGGGTACATTTGGCGACGTTCTCCGGCCTGCTGGCGGCGAGGTCTGTCAATACCGTTCTGTCAGGCGCCATCTCCGAAAAGCGCTGTTTCGAAGAGTTCGAACTGCGCTACCGGCGGGAATTTGGCGTGTTCTACCAGTTTTTGATGTCGTTCTACGACATGCATGAGGAACCCGAGTCCTACTTCTGGAGCGCCCGAAAGATCCTGCGCGCGCAGACGACCGGGCGCGAAGCGTTCGTCGGGCTCGTCGCGGGCCTCGGCACGGTCGATGAGCGTTTCGACAGCGTCGATGCGTTCCTGCACAGTGCTGCCAACGAAGCGCAAGTACTGCGTAGAGTCACTGAAGCGAAGTCTGGCGTCCGCGACGCAGATCCGGCACTTGCCGCTGAAATGCGAAAGCACACCGAGTCCCTGTTTCGAGAGCGAAAGGCGCTGCTGGAGCGGTGTCAGACGCCGACGTACGACGACGGACTGCTCACTTCGGAAGACCAGCTGCGCTGGGTCCTGCCTCCGCGCGGCGGGGCCTGATTCGTTCGCGCCCCCGCGGAATCCCCAGATCCCGCACGAGAAAGTCGGTCGTCGAGGCGCTCGCGAGGAGTTTTTTCGCGACCTCTACGGTCGGGGGTGGGCGAGAAATGCACGGGTTCTCGGTCACTTTGCGCAGTGTTTCCTGCGTCAGTGGCTGTCGGTCGCTGGTGGTCCGGGTCGTTCACCGGTTGAAGTGTTAGCGCGCTCCGAGTAATGTGTCCCTCGGTGGGACTTGGAGCGAGGGAGATGGGCAGCAAACAGGACCGGATCGCGGAGCTGACCCGGCACTGCGATTTGGCGGAACGCTTGCTCGCCGTTCCGCCCTCGGCCAACGTCCGCGGGCTGTACTTTCGCAATACGGTTCGGGTGCTCGCAGAGGCGGGGAAGTTGGCCGAGTATCGCGAGCTGTTCCCGGAGGAGCACTCGTCGGTTCGCTGGTATCCGCTGAGCGATTTTCTCGTCCGTCTTGCGGTGGGGGGGGCCATGCTCGAGTCGCCCGAACGAGTGCATCAGGGGATGCACGAGATCGGTCGACGCAACGCGGTGGCTTTTGCCGAAAGCTTGATTGGGCGAACCATGCTGCGGCTGTTATCTAAAGACCCACACAAGCTGCTGAAGCAGGCCTGCGCCGGGCGTCGCCAGAGCTATCGTTACGGCCGCTGGGACTTCGAAATCCGCGGAGAGCGAGAGGTCGCGATGATCCTGTATGAGGAGTACATCTGGATCGAATCCAATCTGGTGGGCGCGGCGGTGGGGACCTTTCAGTCCATCGGTCTGTCGCCGAAGGTCGAGTGTGAGTTGGCCAGTCCGTTCGAAGGCAAACACCTCATCACTTGGTAAGTGGTTGAGTTGGTGAAACTCTCAATGGTCTGCTCTATCTGAGTCATTTTTCTCTGTCTGTCCCGATTCGGAACCTGATTTTCTTACAAACGAGCCAAGTCCGCGAATTCATTGCACACTGCGTCATTTGCATGGATCGCGTTGTAAGTGGTTGATTGCTCGTGTGCGGGGATTGCACACCTGTGCGAATCCGTGACCCGATCGTGCAGGGATGAATGGATTGTCCTTGCAAACTGCCGAGTGCCCCGCGCCGGTACGGCCCGTCGATGGTGACAAGGTAGGTGCACTTCTCACACACTGTGCGGACACCGCACCCGTTGGGGCTCGAACCAGCCCGCGCAACGGAGGCGAGAAGTCATCAACCCACCTCCCCACCAGACGGACATGAACGACACTCAAACCTGCGAGCGCTTGGATGATTCTTCCGTCAGCTCAACCGAGCCCCCCATCAGCGAGTATCGCCTGCGCTCCCTCCCCGAGCTTTCCACGCTGCATCCGAACGCTGCCGCTCGACGAATCGTCGACGTGCTGGCAGCGCGAGGAGTAACCACCTACTTCGGCATCCCGGGCGGTCCCGTGTGCCCCTTGTTCGAAGCAATCAGGCTCACCGAAGGCGTGCGCCTGATCGAATCGCGCCACGAGACGCACGCGGCGTTCTCGGCTGCGAGTTACTATCACGCAACGGGTCAAGTCCCGGCGATTGTGGTGACGGCAGGGCCCGGCATCACCAACGCGGTCACGGGCATTGCCTCTGCTCACCTGGAGCAGGTACCCCTGCTCGTCATCAGCGGCGATGTCGCGTGGGCTACTCACGGCGGCCGCTTGGCGCAGGATTGCGGGCCCGAAGGCCTTGCGATCGAGCAGCTGCTGGCACCGCTGACGCGGGCGCAAGTTCGCATCGCTCATCCGCGTGCCGCCGTCTCGCAGACGATCGCCGCCTTGAGCGCTGCGACCGACGCCTTGGATCCGGGCCCCGCGCTTCTCGTCGTGCCACTGGACCGAGCCATGGCGCCAGCGCCAGCCGTGCAGATCGAGCCGAGCCCTCCCGCTCAGACCTTGCGAGCGCCTCGAGACGTCGTCGAGCGTGCCGCACGGTGGCTGGCGGAGGCTGAACGACCGCTCGTCGTGCTCGGTGGTGCCACGCGCCAGCACGCTCCTTGGATTCGCCAGTTGGTGGATGTGCTGAACGTGCCGTTCGTGACGACACCTCGCGCCAAGGGCGTCGTCTCCGAGCGCCATCCACGCAGCCTGCGCAACGGAGGCATGGCCGCGTCGTTGTGGGCGCGGCGTTACACGTCCGAGGGCGTCGACGTGGCCCTCGTTCTCGGTTCGGATCTGGACGATTCGTCGATGGGTCCCACGCCCTACGTGGGCTTCGGGGGCCGACTGATTCACGTCGACTTGGATCCAGCGGTGTTCAATCGCAACGCACCGACGGCTTTGGCCGTTCACGCGGATCTCGGACATTTTGCCAACGACCTGTACGACACGCTGCTCCGTTCGGAATTGCGCAATCCACGAGGGACGGCGCTGATGGCAGAAGTCCGCGCGAAATCGCCGTTCGAAGAGCCGGAGTTCGAACACGAGGTCGCCGACCCGATCTCTCCGCAGCGCGCGATTGCAGATCTGCAACGTGCAGCGGGCGAGGAGACTCGCTTCATCACCGACATTGGCGAGCACATGTTGTTCGCGCTGCACTATCTCACCGCGGACGGGCCGGATGGTTTCCAGATTCAGTTGAATCTTGGAAGCATGGGGTCCGGCATTGCGGGGGCCGTCGGCCTGGCGCTCGGCGATCCAGCGCGGCCCGTCGTGTGCGTGTGTGGCGATGGCGGGATGCAGATGGCGGGAATGGAAATCCTCACTGCTGTCAAAGAGCGCCTGCCCATCGTCTACGCCGTGTTCAACGACGCGCGCTACAACATGGTCCATCACGGGATGAAGCAGATCTTCTCACAGGCGCAGCAGTACGACACTGCGCCCGTGGATTTCGAGGCGTGGGCTCGTTCGATGGGCATACCGTCGGCAACGATCACTCGTTCCGGACAGCTCGACGCCGAGCTACTGAACTCGCTGCGTTCGCAGGGGGGTCCGGTGTTGCTGGATATTCGGATCGACAAGGAACAGAGGATTCGCGGAGGGGGAAGGGTCGAGGCGCTTCAGCACATGTCGATGCTGGCGCAGGCCGCCAGCGAGGAACCCTGATGGCGAGCGTCACGGGTGTCGGGGCGTGGTACCCCGACACCATCCGCACCAACGACGCGTGGTCTGACGCATTCGGAGCCGAGCCGAGCGTTCGAACGGACCGGACTTTCAACGACATCCCGGTATCGAAGGACGCCGAAGCGATCACCACGCACCACCTCGAGGCTGAGGCGCGAGATCCGTTCCTCGGCGCCGTCAGGCGCCGTGTCGCGGACGACGGGACCCGATCGATCGATGCCGAGATTTGGGCGGCACGCGAGGCCCTGGAGCACGCCGGCATCACAGCCGCCGATCTGGACGCAATCGTCTCCTACACCATGGTGCCGGATCGGTTGATGCCGGCGAGCGCTACCGCGATCGCCGCCGGTCTCGGCGCCAAGCCGTCGGCGCTGACGTTTGCGATGGACGCCGCCTGCGCGACGGTGATCCCCCAGCTTGCGACGGCTGTGGCACTGGTCGACTCCGGTGCGGCGAATCACGTACTCCTCACTCAGTCACACCTGCTGCTACGCGCTTTCCCGATGGCGCACCCGGCGGCGCCGGGTCTCGGCGATGCGGCAACGGCGCTGGTCGTCAGCAAGGAGCGACGCTGGCCGGTGTTGGCGACCCACGCGGTCACCAGCGGCGAATTTTACAGGGCGGTGACCTGGATTCGAGAAAATGAGGACGGCGCGGATCTGCCGTGGTGGAAAGCCGGCGGCAGCTACCGGCTTGGAAGCCGTGATAAGAACTCGGCCAAACGGCTCATGCGCGACACCGTCGGTTTTGGGAGTCGCACGCTTGCCGAGGTGTGTGCGAAGGCGTGTCTCGACCCCGAACGCATCTCATCGTTGTGTAGCGTTCAGCCTCGAGGGTGGATACCGGGCGCGATTGCTGCGCATTTGGGGCTTCGCGCGGACGCTGCGATAAGTACTTTCGAGGACTACGCGCATGTCGGTGCGTGTGGACCCATTTGCAATTGGCATCGCGCGATCACGACTGGCCCGCGCGACGGCATCGTCGCGTTGTACGCACAAGGAGCAGGATTCACTCGCGGTGCGGCACTCATCTCGTTAGACGGCTAGCACGTAGGGCGGTACAACAGCCGCCTCGCCGCTGACGAAGCAAAATGTCGATTCCTCCCGTCGTCCCAACGGTCATCTACGTATACAGCGAGTCTCTGCTGCCGGGGCTACGATCACTCGCTGCGGCGCGCGAGGCCAGAGGCGCGGAGGCGGTCGACATCCGACTCGGCGAGCAAGATCCAGAAACCATACTCGCCGAAACCCTGCGGGGTCCGACTGGCATGGTCGTCGCGACCGAAGCCGCTGCCATCGATGCCATCTCGCTCGGTGCGGACGAAGCGGTCGTCATGGCCGCCGTAGACGAACCGGTCTGGGTGGCGTTCGTCGATCGGGTTCGCTTGCGGGCGAGCATGCGGCGCGAGACCGAGCGTTTGACTCAAGACATGGCTCATGCCGAGAAGCTCACGGCCTTGGGTACGCTCGTCGCTGGTGTTGCGCACGAGCTGAACAATCCGTTGTCGGCCATCACCATGGGAACGGAGCTCCTGCGTGAGATGGTGGCATCGATCAATCGCTCTTTGGGCGACCTGGAGAAGCGCTCGCGTCTCGACGCGGGCATCGAAGCGGAGCAGCTGGCGCGCCTGCTCGGTGCGTTGCAAGGCAAGGCGGCGAAGGCGGACCAGTTGTTTGCGGACGTGTCCTCGGGAACGGGGCTGCTGGCCCAGCTCGTCCGCGATCTGCGTGTATTTTCCAGGACGAGCGGGCCGGAGCAAGCGACGCTCATCGATCCGGCGAGCCTCATCGAGCAGTCATTGCGCCTCGTTCGTCGCGAAATCATCGCTCACGGCGTGATCGAAAAGGACTACGACAGTCAGTTGCCGCCGATTGTCGGACCGCGCAATCGATTGAGCCAAGTGCTGACGAATCTGCTCGTCAACGCCGCGCACGCGATTGGCGAAGTGTCGCGTTCCGTGCACAGCGTTCGCCTTTCGGTGCGCAGCGACGAAGGTTTTCTCGCGATCAGCGTCAGCGACACGGGGCCGGGTATTCCTGGCGAGGCGCTCGAGCAGATCTTCAACCCCTTCTACACGACCAAACGGGAGGGGCTCGGGACCGGGCTGGGTCTGTCCATCTCCCGTTCGACGCTGCGCAGAATGGGTGGCGATCTGATGGTCACGTCCGTCTACGGCGAGGGCGCGACGTTCATCTGCCTCATCCCCTTGCCGACCCCAGAAGAGCTGAAGGCGGTCAGCACGTGGGTTCCTCGGTTGGTTCGCAGCGATTCGGACGTCGAGTCGATGAGCGTGCTGATTGTCGACGACGACCAGCGCGTCGTGCGCGCCGCTGCCCGAGTGCTTCAGGGCAAGCACAAGGTGCTCATCGCTCACGACGGCCAAGAAGCGATCGAGTTGTTGTCATCCGGGTCGCACGCCGACGTGGTCGTGTTGGAGCTCGATCTACCAGAAGTGGACGGGGTGGAATTCCACCGTTGGTTGCAGGTGAATCGGCCAGAACTGGCCCGGCGTGTCGTGGTTGCAACTGGTGCTCAGGAACGCATGCGATTCCAGGAGTTCCTTGCCGGGACCGAGCTGCAGGTGCTCTACAAGCCCTTTGGCGCTGAAACCTTGCTCAACGCAGTCGAGCTCGCTGCGGGCGGGTAGATGGCGCGAGTTCCCGCAAGATTGGCTTCGATTTCGACATCTCGAGGTTGCTCATGACGACATTCAACGACCTTTTCACGAAATTCGTAGGCGGCGCCTTCGCGCGACAGTTCGTCTTGGCCGATCTCGTCGGCGACAGGGGATGGGATCTCGATCTCTCGACGGGCGTGGTGACCTTCGGCGACGACATTCAGCTTCCCATTCAGCTCGTTGGTACCGAGTCGACGGGTAACGCGTCGTGGATGTGGGCGTGGGCCAATCCGGACCGGGAGCGCTTTGCCGATTACGTCGTCGCCTCTCAGCGGCTGTGTGAGTTCGGGCAGGCGCACGGTATCGAACTGCTGACTGCACCTCGCTTTGGGCTCGGGGAGGTTTCGCCCCACGCTCTGGCGATGGTCGCCGGGGGACTGCTCGGGGGCGTGCCTTACTACCGCGGTCCCTACGATGGCGGTGCCATCTACTTCTTGGTGCCGCTTCCCGAGAGCATCGCGGTTGCTCCGCTTCCCATCGAACGCATCTCGACCGTACTGGCCGAAGTGATCAGCCAGTTCGAGTTGGATCACCAGCTCATGACCGCGTCGTTCCTTCGCGAGCAAGGTTTCGAGATCACCCAGCAAGGCTCGGCGTGGGAGGCCAAGGCACCCGATGGGCGCAGCGTCCGCGTCGAGTTCAACGACAGGGGGCTGCTCGCTGGCATTTCCGGGACGCTACGCGGCGCTTGAATCGTGCGCCGTGTGGCCCGATACGCACCGACAACTGGAGCGCTGGAGCGCGTACGTCTGCACAGCGGTACCACTGCGTGCGCGGAGCCTACTGGGCTCGCCCGACGGATGGTAAAGGGGGGCTCCCATGTTTGGCTTCCGTTTGCGATTCGTCCGGGTTCTGATCGGGATCCTGCCTCTGGCTTCGTATTGTGGGATCCCTGCGAGGACCGCGGTTGCTCAGCCGCGCCTCGACCCGTCCGTCGAAGCCACGATCGCCGAACCGCCTCCTGTCGTGGCTGAGGACGGAGCACTGCTGCGCGGTCCGAGTCATCCTCTCGGCGGTGGGACCCTACAAGCGCTGCCAGCCAATCATCTGTATGAACGGTACCTGGCCGATCCGCGACAGCCGATGATGAAGGCATTGGTCTTTCACATGTTACGCCACGACACGCCCGAAACCGATAGCCCCCAGCTCGAGTTTACGATGGGCGGTAGCTATGGCTTGTTGCGTTGGCATCCTCGTGGCGAGCCTGATCTCGGGTGGCAACTCGAAACGCATGCGGCGTTCCTCGGCCGCTTCGATGCGAGGGCGAACTTCGACGCCATCGGGTGGGACGGGCTCTACGGGCTGACCTTTTCACACCGTCCGTTGCAGCAGCTGGCGTTCAAGCTCGCCTACCAGCACGACTCGGCACACGTTGCAGACGAATACATCCGCAAGACCGGTCGCAAGAGGATTACCTATACTCGAGAGGAAGCGGCGCTCGGCGTCGTGTTCGATCCGTTGCCATGGATCCGCGCGTACCTGGAAGCTGGCTGGGGCTTCGACCTGGCGTTCAAAGGCATGCGGCCCTGGCGAGGGCAGGTGGGGGTCGAACTGCGGCACGGCATTCTGTACGCGGCCGCCGATCTCAACTTCTGGCAAGAGCGCCGATGGCGACCCACGACGACTGTCCAGGTCGGGGTGATGACCCAACGTCCCGCGACCGGCCGTCGCTATGGCGCGACTCTCCAATTCGCAAACGGCCGCACGACCCTCGGCGAGTTCTTCGAGTACGAGGAGCGAACGCTGGGCCTGGGTTGGTGGGTCGATCTTTGAAGCGCACCCCGAGTTGGGATCGCGCCAAGGAGCGAGCCGCGAAGCGGCGAGCGTTTGCCCCGAGGGCGCTCGGCCCACAAAGCAACGAAAGCAACCCTTGGAGGTTGGTATGTGCGTGATTGAGCCGAAGGGGATCGCGCCGAGGAGCGAGCCGCGAAGCGGCGAGCGTTTGCC
>QJWJ01000492.1 GCA_003235365.1 Deltaproteobacteria bacterium | reverse complement strand
GGCAAGACGGTGTTTGATTGGAACATGATCGTTTCGCCGCCGAAGGACTACGCCAAGTGGCAAGCACTAGTGCAGGCGTTCGTTCAACACAGCGTGGATCGCTATGGCGTCGACGTAGCAAACAGTTGGATCTACGAGGTTTGGAACGAGCCCGAGTGCTGCGGCGGAAAATTCTGGGGTGGCCAAGGTTCGGCTGCGACGGCGGAAGAGTACTTTCAACTCTATGATGCGTCGGCTGCTGGAGTCCGCGCGGTGCTTCCCGATGGTCGCGTTGGCGGCCCTGTGTCGAGCCAACCCGGCGAGCTCGTCGGGGGCCAATGGGGAAGTGGAGCTGGCGTTCTGTTTCTCGATCACATCACCAACAACGGTGGCGCGCTCGGGGTGTTTACCTTCCACACCTGGAGCTTCATCGACGGCGCAGTGGGTGGCTACTTCACCGGACTGGACTTGCTCGATGGGCGCGGTTTCACTACGACTCCGATCGCCGTCACCGAGTTCGGACCCACCTGGCAGTTCGGTTTGCGCGGCGTGGGAATGGAGCCCGACTGGGAACCCCAAGAGACCTCTCAAGGAGCCGCCTTCGTTGCCCAGGTCTACTCCGACATTTCACGGCGTTGTGCCCAGGATAAGCGACGCTTCCCGCTCGCCTACTCCTGGTGGACCCTTTCCGACGTGTTTGACGAGGGCTTCGAGGATCCGGAAGACTACGTGCTCGAGCAAAATCCTTTCATTGGTGCGATGGGCCTGATCAACCGGGAAGGCATCAAGAAGCCCGCGTACAACGCCTACAAGTTCTTGGCCCAGCTCGGCGGGGAACAGCTTTCGCTGTCGGCGTCGGGCCCTGGCGGCGTGAACGGTATGGCTGCGCGGAATGCACAGGGCGGGGTTCAAGTGTTACTTTACAACGGACAGAGTCCTGGCGCGGGTTACCAAGACAACCGCTACTACACCGTTACTGAGGCGCAGCCGGTCGGCGTCACGATCGATGGGCTCGACCCGGATACCACCTACGACATCGACGTGTTTCGCGTCGACGAGACGCACGGCAACTCGTTCGCCGTTTGGGACTCGCAGGGACGCCCAACCATGAGCCAAATGACCGCGGAGAACTGGCAGTCGTTGCGCGACGCGGCTGAGTCGCCTGCCGAACCAATAGCCCAGGCCGTTTGTGGCGGAAGCTTGAGCTTGAACCTCGAACTCTCGTCGCCGGGCGTCTTGTTGGTCCGGTTGTCGCCTGCGGTGCAGTGATTTCACTCGGACTGGCGTCAGTATCGACGCCAGTCCGATAGGCGCCGACGTCATCCTGTCGCGGTAATCATGTTGATTGCCGCGGCAAATCAACAACCTAGAGCACCGAGCTGCGAGCAAGAGTGCCCGAACGTGGCCCCGAAAACGCCATCACCCCCGCTGGGGCGATTCTTCTGGGTATTTCCGTGCACTGGCAAGCTGATTGGTGCTCTGGCTTCGTGTAAGTTTGCAGGCATACGCGTCTGCAGATCGATTCGCGCAACGCTGACCGGTGGAGGCATGCTCAATGAGACTCCTCTGGTAGGCTTTGCGCCGATGGCACACCGATTTCTCTCGAGCTGCGCTTGTTTCCGCCCGGCTGGTTTCGGGTTTACCGCAGCCTTGGCATTGGCGCTTGGTGCTGGATCAACAAATACTTCCGTGCGTTTCCGTCCGGCGTTTGTAACGTCACCGGTGACTGCAAGCGTTTGGAAAACGGAGGCGGCAATTTCGCGTGCAGTACGGGCGGCTCAGCCTGCAGCGGCAGCGATCCAGGGCAAGGCGGTACCTTCGTCCCGCGAGTCATCATCGTCGATGAGGTGCGCGGCATCGCCGCTGGACTCACGATTTTCGACTACATGGCACCGGGGCATCTCGACATGCACATGATCAAAATGCGTGGTGGGCAGGTCCACGCCGTCCAGGCGATGTTGCGTAATACCAACGGTCAATCCGGTTGGGACTGACCGGGCTGGGGCCGAAGGCCAGTTTCGCGGTGCTGGTGGAACCTGCAGCAGCGTTCGGATTCGGGTGAACGGTTCGGTGGCGGATGCGACTTTCGTTTGCGCTTCCGGGCCAGTGGCGATCGGCGGCACCAGCCGTGCGCCTCCCTGCCGGCCGCTGAGGTAGCACATTTCCTTCCAGATCGCGTGGCCCGATGCAAATAGCTGATCCCAGCCGTAGCGCGTCTGGTAGCGTGCGCCGAACTCCCGTCGAGGGCAGGAGGGCTTTGCCGTCGCACTGGGGGTTTGGTCTTGGCTGTCCGCAATAGCAGGACCCGCAATGAGCCAAACGCTACACGTCTCACCCGACACCATCAACTCGCCCGCAGTTGGCAAGGCGTCCGAGCACCGCAGTGCCGGTCGCGGCTATGGACTCGAGGCCATCCTGTGGTTGCTAGAACGGCCCGTTTGGCTGCTGCTGCTCGTGCCAACCTTGCTGGCGGCCGGTGCCTTCGGCATTTGTCACCTCCTGTTGCCTGAGCTGAAGTGGCTCGTCGCGGCGTTGACGTGGCTTGCGGTGCCGCTTTTTGGAGTCGTCGCTCCGCTACTGTTGCTGGTGTTGCGTTCTTACCAGCACGACGGTGGCGTCACGGACTGGACTCCCTACATCGCGTTCAAAGACGACAGGGAAGCGCAGCGCTGGACGGGCAAGAAGATCCCCATGGAAATCGTCTACGAGGCGTTCATGGCGGGCAAGTTGGACTTCAAGCAGGACGTCTACGAGACGATGCTGCGCAGGAACCGGTTGTTCCGCTTCTGCTTCACCTGGGGGGACGTGAAGTTCTACTTTCGCGAGTTCTTGGGGACCAACGTCAGTCACAGTGTGAAAGCCGATGAGGGGGACATCGCTCACGTCTACAACCGGGGAAACGATTTCTACAATTGGTTCCTCGGTGACACGATGGTCTACACCAGCGGGATCTTCAACGACCCGCAGGAAAGCCTGGAAGATGCCCAGGAGCGAAAGCTGGAGACGGTCTGCCGCTACGTGCAGATGAAGCCGGGCGACAAGCATCTCGACATTGGCTGCGGCTGGGGCCCTCTCGTCACCCACGCGGCCGCCAAGCATGGAACCCTCAGCACGGGGATCACTCTTGCCGAGGAGCAGGCCAAATGGGCTCGTCAGCGCGCGAGCGACGCTGGAGTCGCCGATCGCGTCAAGCTGATTGTCGACGATTATCGAAACTTGCCCAATGAGAAGTGGGACAAGATTACCTGCTTGGAGATGGCCGAGCACGTGGGCATCAAGAACTTCCAAAAGTTCTTGCTGCAGGTAAACAACATGCTCGAGGACGACGGCATCTTCTACCTGCAAATCGCGGGTCTGCGCCGCCCTTGGCAATTCGAAGACTTGGTCTGGGGGTTGTTCATGGCCAAGTACATCTTCCCCGGTGCCGACGCCAGCTGTCCGCTCGGCTTCGTCGTTTCCCACGCCGAGCGCGCGGGTTTCGAAGTACACCGCGTCGAGAATTGTGGCGTTCACTACGGTGTGACGATTCACAAGTGGTACGACAATTGGCTTCGGAACGAGGCGGCAATCGTAGCCAAGTACGGACAACGCTGGTTCCGGATGTGGTCGGTGTTCTTGGCTTGGTCGGTGATGATCGCGCGGCAGGGCAGTTCCACGGTGTTCATGATCACCCTGACGAAGAACACCAAGAACGACAAATCCACCGTTGCACCAGAGGACGCTTCCTCAGAAGCCTTCAGTCGCACCGACCGTTGGATCGGCAGCCAACCGGTCGCGACTCAGCAGTAATCAGAACGGCGCTCGGAGGCGGAGTCAGAGTTCCAGGACTGCGCCGCTCGCTCCCTGTTTGGTGAGCCCTTGCACCAACACCTTGATGGCTTCGCGCCTTGCTGGCGCGGCGCATCGACGCCCTCGGGCGCGAGTTACGTCGGAGCGGCTCCTAAGCGCATTCCGGCGCCGCTGACCTAATTGCACAAGACCGGTACACTGCAGGGCTTCACAAGGTCTGCATCCACCGGCCGTGGTCTGCGTCGTTGGTGGCATGACCATCACTTCCCAGGGCTGGGCAGCGGACCTGTTGACCTATTGGTTTGGCCCACTGAACGACGAAACCAAACTCGATAGCAACGTTGAGCCTTTTCGGGCTTACATGCAGCGCTGGTACGGCAAGGAGCCGGAAATCGATCGCCACATCCGTGAACGGTTCGAACCAGCGTTACTTTCGGTGACTGGCAGTTGGTGTTTCAAACGAGCGAGGTGACCAGCGAGGCAATCGTCGAGCAGGCCGTCGCTCGTGAGGGGTGGGGCGTGCCACCGCGAGGGTGTTCGTCTGCGTCCCTCCTTTGGCATATCGGGTGTCCGCCAACTCGCCTCCTCCGCCGTCGAGCTGGTAACGTGCTCCGCGCGTCGGCGGCGTGCCTCCCGCGGGACGTCAGGGTTCGTCTTCGCGGACGAAGTACATCGTCGTGACTCCGTCGGCGCGCGTGTCGAGTTGGATCCCCATCGAGCCGAGCGATTCGCGATCCATGAAGAACATTGCCAGTTTGTCTTGAGGAAGCCGCGGCGAGCCGGGGTGAGTCAGTCTGGCCCTGCAGAGCGTGGATGCGCACGAAACCTCGTCCACCGTGACGTCGGACCCGAAGCGCTCGGGAATCAACCTGGTGATCGTCCGTTCGTTCTCCACCCGCCAGCTCGGGTCGAACGCTTCGGTTGCGAGTTTGTCGGAAAGCCCGTCGAGGAACTCGCTGCGCGCCTCTTCTGCCCGGCGCTCCGCCTGTTCGATTTCTTCGGGAGTTCGGGGCGTGGCTTCACTCTGCTCGCTCCCTGTTTGCGTGTTGAGCAGATGCCCCTTGTCAGGCTGACCCTCTTCGGCGTGCGACGCCGGGCGAACCGCGACCGCGACCCGCAACCTCTGAATCTCTCGTTCCAAGGCTGCGAGTCGACGTTCGTCGGCGGAGTTCGCGGCGCTGGCCTTCTCAGGTGCAGGGCTCTGTCGCGAGGTCATCGTTGGACGCTCCATGCTGCGCCCCACGAAGACCCCGATCCCAACCAATACGATTCCCAATGGGAGCACAACCCACCAGGCTATTCGCCGTTCGGACTTCGTATTGGGTGTATTGCGCAAACTCACGTGCACCACCCAACGTTCAGTACGCGCTCACGTTCAAGACGGCTGACTGATTCCCCGGCACCTGGCAGTTGATCGCGTAGGTGTTGAAGCTCGACTGCGGGGCGACGTTGATCGTCTTGTACAGTGTGTACGTGCCCGTACTCGTGGTTGGCGTGGTCATCGCGCTGGAGGTCGCGATGGCCGAGCCGTTCGAGTCATACACCGTAGCGGTACACGAGAAACCCTTTGTCGTGCTGTTGTCGAACAGCTTCAGACGAAACGTTACCGTGGAACCGCTTGGCGTGTGGTCCATGTCGACGGGGCAGGCCAGGGGCAGTATCGAGTTGTTGTCGTAGTTGGGGTTGAGCGCCGCGGACGGAGTGTAGCCGGGCAGGTTTCCCGTTCCCCACGAAACGCAGTTGATACCTGCCGAAGAGGTGCTGTTGGCAACGCCAGCCGACAAACCAACCACACCGACGCTCGCTATCATGGCGAGCGAACTCATTTTCACTTTCATGATTCCCTTCTCCCTTTCTACATGCGCAGGAAATCGGCGCCGCCGGAAGCTGCCACGCTGGTGGCGGCGGAGTCAATATCTCTCGGAGTCGCCAGGCGCTGCCTGGTCCGTTAGTCTGCGGCTGTTAGGAGTTGCACCTGTTGCGGCGATCAGTGAGCGCAGGTGTTTTCGGCTAGATCGCGAGTGGGCGACTGGTAGGGCGCGGTTCCTGAGGACCACGTTGCGCGGCTCTTGGTCACAGACCCGTCACGAGCGGCGGCGCTCGGAGCGGAGCTGACCTGCTCCTCACGCTCCTCACACCTGAGGTGGCGCTCCGAACCGGTCGAAAATTCCCCCGCCGAGGCAGTCGAGAATGACCTCTCGACCCGAACCCTGGATGGGTGGCGCTGCGCCGCATAAAGTGTACGTGAGGAGAGCCGTTTGGCGGGGGGCGGTTGGGTCGGTTGCCGCGTTTGCTGACGAGGCCATCAGGTGCCGAGGTTGCGTTCTCCGATATCCTCGAGCACTCACCGAATCGAAGGAGCCTCCATGTCACGAAGTTGGATGTTCAGTGCGCGGTTCGACAGTGCCACCTCACGCAGCGACACGAGCAGTGACGCCAGCAACGTCAGCAGCGACACACCAAACACCCAGCGACCAGCAAGGTCTTGCTCGACCAGCAGCAGGAACATGCTCAGAGCACACAGCCCAAAGGAAACGACCCCCAAGAGCTGCATCCGTTGGATCAGCCGCAGGCGGTCACGCAAGCTCTCGAGCTGCTGCGCCGTCGTGTTCTCTCTGGCGGCTTTCCACTCGGCATGAAGACTGCGCGTCAACGTTGCGAGTGCCAGGAAGCGACTCGTGTAGGCGAGGAGCAGTAGCGAGATTGCCGGGAACAGTAGCGCGGGGGTCGTCAGATCCATCGCTCTGCTCATACGATCTCTAGCCGCACCCCCCAAGCTCACTGATGGGGTGGCCCGATCTCGTAGACACGTTTGGATCTCGGTCACGAGCTTGGTTTCCCAGCGCTGCTGCTGACGGTTTCGTGGCGGGTACGACAGCTGTCGTCACCGAAATCCGGTGATCCCGGTGAGCACCCCAGCCCGGGTGACCAAGGTCGTCGGGTTCGCGCCATCGAGGTCCACCCGGCCTACCACGTCGTTCCCGGTGTAGTAGACGTGTCCCGCGCCAGCGTCGAGCCAGATGCCAATCGCGACGTCCACGTTTCGTACCAAGACGTGTCTGTCTCGCCGAGTACCAGGCGTTTCCCCTGCCGGAACCTCGACCGGCGCGCGGTTGATCGTCCCATCGCCGCGGTCAGTCCAGTACATCATGCCCGTGTCGCTGTCCACGTCGAGATCGATGGGTTCGGGTAACCCCGCGTACATGATCTCGATGTCGGTTCGGTCGAGGTGACTCTCTCCCTCGGGTATTGCGAGGCCTGCGCGCCGAATGCTGCCCTTGCCCGCATTTGGGGGGCCCTTTTGAATCCAATAGACGAAGCCGCTTCGAGCATCCACGCTGACGCCCACGACGTGGTTGGCCCGGTCCGTTCGGGCGCGGGCTCCCTGAGCGACGGAGACGAGCGTCTGCAAATCACTGCCGTCCAGGTTGGCGCTCATCACGCGCATGCCCTCGCGGTCACCCCAGTAGAGCCTGCGGGTGATCGGATCGAGTTTGATTTGTTTGGGCGTGTAGGTGTTTCCCGCCTCGACAATCGTCGTCAGGTTGGATCCGTCGAAGTCTGAGCGGAGGATGAAGCCGTCGTTCTCCGCGGGAACCCCCATGTTGGTCCAGTATAGCTGCTTCGATTCCGGATCGACCGCGATGCCGTCAGGCCCCCGGCCGGCTCCTTCGACCAGCAGTCGAGGTCTGCTGTCCTCAGGATCGAAAGACATGACTTGGTCGTCAGTGACGTCGAGATAGAACAGCGTGAGCGGTGTGTTAATCTGTGGCGCGTTTGTGGTGGCTGCGTCCCGATTGTCGAATGGCGCAGCATCCCACGCGGGCTCCGGCTCATCTCGAGTGGATTGAGTGGGGGGCGCATCCGAGATGTTGCTGGCGGTGGCACCAGCTTCCGTACTGACTGCATTCGCGTCGCCTCGCGCCGCTGGCACCCCCGTCGTTCCGTCGCCCGTCTTGCAGCCGAGCACGGCGATGAGCGCGATGCTCGACACGACGCGTTGACGACGTGGCGGTGCCATGTGTGGATCATGCTCGTGGCTCGTGTTCGTGCCTAGCCCTCATTTCCCCCGACGCTCTTTTGCACATCCACCGGATTGGTATCTGCAGACGGCAAGTGCCGGGGGGGTGAGGGGCGGGGTGCTTTTAGCGGAGCGCAACTGTTGTTCGCCCGCTGTAACCCAACGCTTCGGGTGCGTTGGCTAGCCTTTGGGACCGAGGCGAACCTGAAATGCCCGCACCGGCGTCGCGTTGTCGTTCACCTCGCGGTGTCGCAGGTGGGGGGGAACGACGTAGACGCTTCCGTCGGCGATCAGGTGAACCCGCTGCTCCTCGCCCTGGGGTCCGTATTCAATCACGCAGTCGCCGCAGAGCGGGAACAGGTAGGTCGTGCGGTCGCCGTGATCGTGCCACGCTGAGGCCGTACCGGGCTCTGCAGTCACCATGCCGATCCACACGCCCTCCTCGTCGACGCACGCCTCGCGGGACAGGCCCGGGACGTAGGGACATGGGTTTACACCTCGGTCGTTGGGGGCGATGACGGTGACCGCATTGTCTGCAATGGGCGGCGGTGCCGTGGGTGGGGTCATCAGGGTTGAGTTGGTGGCAACTGTTGCAAGTTGGGTCATGGTTGGCTCCTCGGAAGGGGTGTCGGCTGGAAGAGGTGTCATCGGGTCGTCGATCCTTGGGATCGGCGCTCAGCCGCGCGGGCCGACCTCGGTGAAGGCCTCGGTGATGGTCGCCTGGGGCGGCGCGGCGAAGTACTGCGAGAAGCCTTCCATGGCCTGGGCGAACGCGGGTTGGGCCAGGAACTCCGCCATCTGTTCGGCATCCCCCCAGGAACCGATCGTGACGGCGAGGTTCTTCTCGCGATCGACCGTGAGTCGTGCCCCGCACCAAGCGGAGAAGCGCTGGGCGAGTGGAGGAACCTCGTCCTCGAAGAGTGCTTTGACGGCGTCTGCGGTGCCGGGCTTGAGTTGGATGGTGTGGATGATGAAGTGCGTGGGGGTCATGGGTTTGGTCTCCTTGGTGCCGGGGTCGTTCCGGCCACGAAAGAGACTCTGCCCCCTGCCCATCAATGGCCCGTCAACACGCCGTCAACATGGGGGAAAAAAGCCACAAATGTCGATTTTTGCACCGGGTTCGCACCATTGACGGCGCCGCTGGCACTTCCGCGAGACTACTGCGCGCTCGGTTTCCAATTCACCGTCGCCCAACCGTTCCCACTCGCCTCGAATTGAAGCAACGTGCCGTCGATCGAGACGATTTGCGGCCCAGCGGCAGTGGTGCGCATCACGGCGACGACGCTGCCATCAGGGTTTTGGAATGCCAGGGCGTCGTCGTTGATCTCGACGCGGACGGCGCCGACATCGACGAACTGGGCGAGGTGCCGAAAGACCCAATACGTCGGCGTGACCTTCAGTGTCTTGGCGTCGCGGTCAACGACGAGGAGGGCGTTCTGGTTCCAAACGCGTTCGTAGTCGAGGTTGGTGCCATGGGTGTCGAGTACCATGTTCCAGGCGCTGTAGATGTTCACACCCAGCGAGATCCAGTCCCTGATCAGGTCCCAGGATTCTTGACCATAGTTGAAGTCGTTGGGAGCCAAGTCGTTCGGATTTTGATCGACTTGATGGGTGGTGTAGCCGTCTGACGCACCCCAGGGGTAGTTCCCGCAACGGTGCTCGCTCTGCATCACGATGAAGTTCTGTTTGGCGAGTGCTTCGACGTTGATGATCGTTTCCCATTGCAGGGCGACGCCTTCGACGAGATCGGTGGTGACCCCATTCATGTAGTAATCGAAGGTCCGTTTGTTCGACAGGGTGCCAAACCAGACCTTGGTGCCCAAGCCAGCGCTCGAAATGGCGGGTTTGAGGTAGTCGCGAACGAAGCCCGACAAGCTTGCTGCGGAGCTACGGCTGATCTCGGCGCTGCCATCGGGGCCGTAGAAGTTGCTTTCGCCCCAGCCGCACGTTGGATACATCTGCTGCCAGCCCGGTTCGTTCTGCGGCTGCACGTGATCCAAGATGATGCCGTGTTCGGCGTACGCCTGGATGAATTTGACGAAGTACAGGGCGTAGGCGTCCAGAGTCTGAGCGTCGTTTGGCATCCACCCCGTGTCCATCTCGTAACGCGGTAGCGATGTGTCTGCGGGGCCGTCACTCGCCTCGACCTTCGACTTCATCCAGCCCGGCGGCGACCAGGGGCTCGCCCAGAACTTGATGTCTGCTTTGACGGCCATGGCGGCGGTGATGTACGGGATGAGCGACGTCTCGTCACGTGCGATGGAGAAGTTCTCCATCGCGTAGTCGCCGGGAGTGTCGTTCAAGCTGTAGCGGTCCACGCCGTAGTCACTCGCGCCGATCGGAATGCGACCCCAAGTGAGTGCCGCGCCGTCCGTCTCGCCGAACAACAGCCGAATGGCTCGATCTCGTTCCGTTGCAGGGATGGCCGCGAGTGCATCCCAACCAGCCTCGTTGAACGTGCCACCAAACCCCAACCACTGTTGGTGCTTGGTACCTGTCGTGACGCTGAAGTTCGGCGTACCGGAAACGACGACGACGACCTCGCCAGGTTGCCAGTAGTCGTCCTCCGACGAGACGATGACAGAGGGCGGCGGAGGAGGGGGAGGGCTGTCGGTGGGGGAGACCGGCGGAGTGCCCGGCGGGCCTTCCTGGGTCGGATCGGCTGTTGGATTCGTTCCGACGGGGGGAGCGTCGATTGGATCCGTTGGCGAAGGCGCCGCTGGAATAGAAGAAGGATTGGTCGTGATGTCTGCGCCGGCCGTTGTTGGTGTCGTTGGGGCGCTGGGGTCGGTAGCGTTCGGGGGCGGAGCAACCCCGGGCGGCGGTGCTGTCTGGGTACCCGGCGATGGGTTGACGGTGTTCGCTCCTTGCGGCATCGTCGTTGCTTCGGTTTGGGGCATCGTGCCGGTCGGTCCGGCGCTCGCCGGGATTTGGGCGTCGTCGGGTACGTCCGTGCCGGAGCAGGAGAAGAGTAGGCAGGTCAGCCAGGTGCAGGTGGTTCGGGATAGTGACTGCATCATCGTAAAAGGTGAACTCCGTATGAGGTGGTTACTTGCCGACGAAAGTGGTGACGCTCATGCCGGGCAGGGACGCCGTGAATGTGTCGTCGGGCACTGCTGCACCGTCACGTCCTGCGGTCACGTCCTGCGGCGGGAGCGGATCCTCGACGGGTCCCTTCGCCTCCCGCGCCCGCCGCTGAGTTTGAATCCGCCCCCGCCGAGTTCGTGCCGCCGGCTTCGCCGATGGAGGCAGCGCCCCCCATTCCCCCGGTACCGCGCGGCAATGCGGCTTCGGTGCCGGAAAGGCTTGATCGGGGCTTCGCGAGCCTTGGTTGCAGTCAGGTGCCGCAAACCCGTGGCAAGCGTGGATTGGCGCACCGAGCTTCTTGGGTGTGGGCATTACGCGAGCCTCGTCTCCGTTGATGGACGTTGCCACTCGAGGCGAACACGCTTGTGAGCGCTGGCGGGATCCACGGTTTGGAGTGGGACCCGCCGTCGAGAGGTTCTTCCACTGACGTGAGTCGATCTCGGCGGGCTCCTTTCCCGAAGAAAATGTCCGGGCGGCGCGGCTGTGGCACCGGACATTCGCGAAGCGCTTCGCCGCGCAAGATTCTGCGCGATTCTCGGTCCCTTCCGAGCGCCTCCTTTGGAAGTTCACTTGTGTAGGACAATCCGTCGGAGACTCCGTCGATCCGGCTGCACTTCGGTATTTCACCGCTGGAACGACCATCGTCCTGGAGCGCGCGTCCGCTCCGAACTTCTCGACGTCAGGGCCGGTGACTTCCAGCAAACCACGAAGCTTTCAACGTCAGACGAGTCGCTGCAAAACAGTGACGATTTCGTCGGAGAAATGCCCGGGAGAGGGACTGAACCGATGCGGGCGAGATTCCCGGCTTTTCGAAGAGGGAGTGGAGTGAACATGCGTTTTACAGCAGGAGGCAACTCCGACGAGCGATGGTTCGCTAACCCAGGGAGCGCCGGATGACCTTCAGCCGTTGGTGCATGCTCGCCGCGAGTAGCGTTGTTTTCGGCTGTTCAGGTAACGACCAGGGGTCATCCTGTGGGCGCTTCGCCGACGGACCGGTGTACGTGTTGACTTGGAACGCGGCGGACATGCCGGCGTCCGGTGCGACGAACGCGTCCGGCCAACTCGATGGAATGACTGAGGAACCACCACCCGTTCTCGCCGAGCGTCAAGCGCTGGGGCAGCTGCAGGCCGCGCACACGCAGTGCAACCCGCAGAGCCGAGTCGAGTTGGTGCGAGCCGACAATCGCGAAGAAGTGATGGCGCAGCTGGTGGCCGGGAGCGACGCTGATGTGGCGATCGTCAATTCCGATCAGGTAATCAAGCGGATGTGTCAGGCCGGCCTGATCAGGACACTGGAAGACTTCGAACGCCAACCCGAGTTCTTCGCGCGACACATCAGGGACCAGATCACCCTCAATCCTGCACAAACCGCCGACGGGCCGTTGCTCGAGGGCGAAGGCGCTGGAGCCCAACTGACCTTGTGCGCCGTTCCCATTGCGCAGCACCAACTGAATCGTCTGTTCGTGAATCTGGGCAGTCTGCCTGGCGCACTGGACCCCAACCGCTGGACGTCGTTGGAGGGGTTCCTGGCTGATCTGGAGCAGCTGCCTCCCACTCCGCTGTTTACCGTTGCCGGCAAAGATCACTGGACTTTGAGTCTGACCGCTTTTGAGAATGTCATGATCGCCGCCGTAGGGTACGAACGCTATCGCGAGTTCTGGACGGGGTATTCGCTGCGCCGCACGGTGAGAACCGGTGTCGACGACAAGACCATCCAGTACGACTCCGAACCCGATCTGCAGGCCTTCGAAGAAACGATGGTCCAGATGGATCGCCTTCGCCCATACATGGACGTCACGTCCGAGTCGAAAGACAAGGAGGCGTGGCAAGACTTCGTTGCGGGTCAGGGCAGTTTCTACGTGATGGGCAATTGGCGCGATCCCGATACAGTGGGGCAACCGAACATCGCGCGCCTGAACTTCCCAGGGACCGACGGGTACTACGTGTTCACAGTGGACGCGATGGTCATTCCGAGCAACGCGAGGGACCCGCAGAATGGCTTTGGCTTCGCGCGGACGGTGACTGATCCTACCGTCAATTGGCAGTACAACGAGATCAAGGGGTCGGACTCTGTGCTTGCCAGTGCGGACCAAGCAATTGCCACCCAGGGGCGTCAGTACGTCGAAGGTTTGCCTCTGTTGTTGACGGCAGGCGACTTCGCGCAGTTGCAGGATAGGGTCACCGTCTGGCTGCACACCGGAGATAAACAACAAATCATCGACTACGTGCGACGGGAGTACTGCAGCGCAGGCGACAGGTTGACCTGTCCCACGCTTAGCGAACCGAGAGGTGTGCATTGAGCCGTGGCGGATCCGAGTTGGGGCGGAGCCACCGGCAGGCGCCCAGCGCTCAGCGAGCGGAGGCATGCCGGCGCTCGGTGTTTGGTTGTGGTGAGCAATCGAGGCTCCGCGTATTGATGTGGTGTTTGGTGGCGGCGTGGTCGTTCACTTCGAGTGCGGCGTTCGCTTCCGGGCTCGACTACGAGGTCGTCGAGGGGTGTCCGAAGCAGAGCCAGTTCGAGGAACAGCTGGGGGACGACTGCGCGCTCGAGTCGCTGGACATGCAGGTCGCGGTGCAGCGCGAGGGCACTGGTTTCCGTTTGAAGCTGTTGGTCGAGTCAGCCGATGCTCGATATCCCGAGCAGAAGAGCGCCCAGCGCTGTGAGCATCTGATCGAGTTGGCCGCGCACGTCGCTCGCCTGGTCTGCCAGCCCAGACCCATCGACGACACATCGGCGGGCGGACGGCCGACGCAGCTTGGGTCAGCGCTCACGCCCGCGACACCCGCCGCGCGTTCGTCGACCTCTCCGGGGCCAGCCGCGACGACGAACGACCATGGGACGGCCGACGGCGGAGGAATTGCCGCTGCACTTTGGAGGCGTCCGTGGATGGCGGCGGGCGCATTGGCGCAGAGCGGCACCTCGCCGGGGTTGGATGCCGCTGTGGCGCTCGACCTCGGAATCGAACTCGGGACTCACAGCCTGGCGTTGGGCGTCGCCGGTTGGTTGCCTCGTCAGTTGCAGGCCGAGTTGGACCAGGGCAATCGGACTACTCTGCAGCTGAACCGCCTGTCGGTTCAACTGCAGGATTGTGTCAGAGACGACAACCCGACCAGCGTCGCTGTCGGGGGTTGGGGGCTGGGCGCTTGCTTGAACCTCGGCTACCAGATCGTCAGCAGCCATTTTCCTGCGGGAACGCAACCCAGGGATTACAGGTCCTGGCCAACTGCTGGCGCGAGTTTCAGCGCGCTGACGAAGCTGACGGAACACTTGGTGGTCGAAGGGCAGCTGGGTTTTGACGTGAACATCGCCGCGTCGCCCGTAACGGCCGAACCGTTTGGCGTCGCGCACGAGTTCGGCCCGGTTGCAGGTTTCGCCGGGACGCGAGTGATTTGGGCGTTCGAACGGACCCACGAGCCTGCCGCTGTGAAAAGTGACCAAACTCGACGCGAGAGCCGGGAATTATCCGGTGCTCGATCACTCACTGTCAGGAACGCCTGGTGAATAGTCAGTTCGAGAATGCGGAAGGTCCCGAACCCCAAGGTCCGGGTCACGCCCGAGGTATGCCTTCAGGGGTCTACGCGAAGGGGCAGTCCCGAGGCGCGGGTGAACCAGACCGGCAGATGGCAGAAGGCGCTCACGACCCGAGCCAAGCGACAGACATTACCGATGTCGAGGCGAAGCGTCTCGTCTATCGGAACTCGTTGCGCAAGGTTTGGGGGGTACTGCGGAAGATGGGATGCCCGGAGACGGAGCTACTCGACCTGGCTCACAAGACCTATTCCATTGCGTTCAGCAAGTGGGACACCTTCCGGGGGGATTCGCGTCGCGAGACGTGGGTTGTCGGCATTGCGCTGAACGTCGCGCGAAATTACCTGAGGCGAGAAGACAACAATCGCGTCGAGACATTCAGTGATGAGGAATTGTTGGCGCGTGGCAATTGGGTGGCCTCAGGGAGAACACCAGAAGAAGAAGTGCAGTGGAGACAACGCGTCCATCTGCTTCGAGAAGCGATGAAACAACTCCGTCCCGACCAGCGCGAGATGTTGGAACTCATCTTGATACAGCAACTCAGCATATCGGAAGCGGCGTGTCGCTTGGGTGTGACCCAACGACAGGCTTACACGCTCAAAGACGGTGGCGTCACGCAACTGGCGGCCATCCTGAGGAGACAGGCATGAACCGGCATCCACACCGCCCGCCGCCGACCGGGCAATTCGATTCTTCCGCCGATGTGGATTTGGAGGAGTTGATGAGGCAAGTGAGCGACATGCCAGGGCCCACTCCGGAGCAAGTCGCTGCCCTGGACCGGGCGTTGGAACCGTATCTCGGCGCCTTCGCGTCGGGTGCGCCAGGCGCCGAACCCCAGGACGGCACCAGCGAGCCGGGGGTGCAGAACGAGCTTGCCGGTTCCGGCCGTGTATCCCCCTACGGCAACAGTCGGGGTTCAGCGGCGTCTCACACTGGGCTCGTGTCCGGTAAGCTGTTGGGCGCCATTGGCGCGGCGGTCGTCGTCGGCGCCGTGTTTTGGGGAGTCATGCAGTCGAACGGCCCTGAGCTTCCGGCGGAAGAGACGATGAGTGCGTTGAGTGATCAGGTGCCAGGCGACGGCGAGCTTGCACTTCGAGACACGCAAGCACCGCCGGCCAATCCGGTTTCGCCACCTGTTTCCACACTCACGGGGCTTGATGGTGACGTTCAGGCGCAGGCGTTGACGGTTGACGCTCCCGCAACGGATCAGGCGTCGGCTACCGGCAATTCGGTGGTTGCCCACGTAATGAAGTCCACCGCGGCTGCATCGGCAGGCACGGAACGTCGCGTTCCGTCCAAGGATGTTGCGAAGAGCAACGCCGACGAACCAGGACCGCGCCAGTCCGCTGCGGGCGGCAAGACGAGTGACTGGACCATCGAGCTTCAACGTTTGGAACGGGCGGAGGTTGCGTTGAAAAGTGGACGCATCCGAACCGCCTTGTCCGAGCTCGATGAGAACCAGTTCACGGCTCTGCGCCGCAACGCACGTGCGTTGAAAGCGGCTGCGTTGTGTCAGGGCAGCGCCGCGCAGCGTCAGCGTGGCGCGGCATTGGCACGGAAGATGGCGGCCGACCCCGGTTCAGCGATGCTCGTCCGACGACTGAAGGCCTGCATGAATGGCAATTAGTTGAGCGAATCCTGGGGCGGCACGCTCAGTAGCAACGGCTGACGCGACACACGCCACCCTCTCGGACAGGATAGCAGTCCTGGTCGCGATCGGAGCAGTCCCAGTCACACAACTCACTGTCAGGACGGCTCGTAAGAGAAGCTAGTTGGGGCGTCAGCTCAGATGTCTCGCTCTGTTCGGTTGTG
>QJWJ01000496.1 GCA_003235365.1 Deltaproteobacteria bacterium | reverse complement strand
CCGTCGTCCGTGAGCGAGCAGGTGCGCCATACGCACGAGCCAGAGGACGTATCACACATCGAGATTTGAAACCGACCTTCGCTGACCGTGACGGACATGTGATTGGGGGAGGCCGTGCCCCCGAGCTGCGCCGTGCACGTGCGTGCCGACGCATTGCACGTGGTGGTCGTGGCGCTCGCCGACGGCGCGACCACAGCCAATGCCAAACCAAGCAAACCAGTAGTGATTGACAACTTCATCGTACTTGTTCCCTTTCTCCCGTACCGGCGCGCACCCGTGCAACGTCGCGCAGGTATTCGCAGCGAGATCTCATGGCAGCCGTAGGCGGTTGCTTCAGCCTCCTCAGTACGGAGCTCGCGTATATCGGTACCGGGTCGCGAACGACAAGCGCATTCGGCGTCCCCCACGTCAGTTTAGCTGATTAACGTTTGGTAGTTAATCTCTGGCGGTTTGCTTAGCTCCGGGTGCTCACCTTCCCGGAGACCTTCCTCGAAGCTGAGCCCGTGCGCTCAGAATGGCGGGCCGTCCGTGGTGACCACCAGCTCGTCCTCGTCCACCGCCGAGGCCAGACGCGAGACGAGCTCGGACAGTTGGCTGCCGGTCATTCGCGATGCGAGGTCCCTCAGGGTCTGTGCTTGGGACTCCCCCCAGCGTCTTTGTCGCAAGGCGTCGTCCACGAGACGCTCCCCTTCGGCGTGTGCCTGGAGCTCGTCGTCACTCGGGCGAGCCGCCTCCTCTTCGTCCCAGCGTCGGCTGTTTTCGACTTCCTCACGCTCAGTTTGCAGGGCCAGCTGCACCGCGCGTCGCACGTCGACCGGTTGCAACTCGCCCCTCACCCGAGCTGTGCTGGAAGCCACTCCTTGGCTCGCGCGTTGCGCCGCGAGCTGGTCGAGCTTCGTTTCGATGTTGACGAGCCGCTTCGATTGTTCATCCAGAGTTAATTTCAGGTTGCGGCTCCGGGAGGGAGAAGTGTCGCTCAACCGATGCACCAGTAGGCCGCCCGAGATCCCGCCGAGCGTTGCGGATACCAGACACCCACCCACCAAGACCGCGACGACCGACCGATCCATGATGGCGGTATAGCCGACGGAGGAGCTGCGGGCAGCACTGTTCGGCGTCGGGTGCACCTTGCGTGACACTCCAACCGAGCCCCATGCGACGGTTGGTGCAACGTTAATTCCTGGTTCACGGGCACACTCTGCGAAGGGCTCGCCGTTACGGATTGAGGGTCCGGCAGCCTGCCAGCGGGGGACGGCCGCCCCCGGGGCGAGCCGGGGGCGGCCGTCCCGAGCCCGGGCGTCTCGACGGGCCGAGAACCGCAAAATCGTTCAACCGGCTGGGGAGCGAAACGTCGGAGGAACATCAAACTGAGTCAAAGGCTCTATGTTTGCTGTACTCCTTGGATGGTTGCGAACCTGTGGTTTGCTTGTCGTTTGAGATTCGACTACGCCATGGCAGATGTACTGCGCGACGTGTGGTGCTGCGCTGACGTCCGTAGACGTACGTTGCGTCTACTGTCAGTCCGTGACACCGCTCGGTGAGCATGAGCTCGCACTGCCGAAGCGCCATGGCGACGACGAAGCATCGAGGCGACGAGAACGCGCCCGAGAGCGCATGGCGATCAGGGCAGAGAAGGCCGCTCGTTGGACGTTCACCGGGATATTTGCGTTGGGGTTGACCAACTTCTACCACGGGTTGAAGGCAGTCAGGATTGCGCGTGCGAACGGCTTGGCCGTGCCGGTCAAGTCGAAGGTGGCTCTGGTTGCCGGAGTCGTGCACTTCGCCGTCGGTGTGGGGCTCATTTCGCTGGGCGTTGCCAGGAACGCCGCGCATCGAGCTCGGGTGCAAGCGGTGGTTGCCGCGCTGGCACTCCGCGATGCCGACGAGCACCTCGCGCACGACGTCGCGTGTCTACTCTTCGAGCGTCAGCAACAACAATCCTTGCTCGGAATGGTCACGACGGCCGTGTGCGATGGGTCGCTCGTCACGCGTGGAGCCGACGCGGTGCTCGAAGGGGTTCATCTCGAGCGGTGGTGGATGCGGCAAGCGGTCGACGTGTGTCTCCGACGCGGGACCAGCTGGTACGTGGCTGCCGTGGGAGCGCGAGTGGAGTGCGGCGGGTCACGTCCGGGTGCTGGCGTCGTTGCGCCGCTCGGAGAAGGGGCGCGTTCCGAACCGCACGACGAGCCCAGTGCTGCGCCCGCGAGACGGTGAGGGGTGCCCAAGCCCCAGGCGAGCTGATCGGTCTCTACGGCCGCTGTGTGTACAGTGAGTATACGGAATCCGAATGGTGCGGTGCCGCCTCGATTGCAACGCGGCGAGTGGGCGGTACGGTGTCGTTCATGATCGAACGAATAGGCTCGTCGGTGGGTGTCGCTGTGGCGGCCTTGGCGGTTGCCAGTTGCCTCAGCGTGGACTCCGAGTCGGTCGAAACCCGAGCGCAAGCGCCGGCGGATGTCGTCGACGGTGGCTCGCCCGCTCCGCGGTCCGATGCTTCGAATTCCGATGACGAGACCCCCTCCGAACCAAGCCAAGCGGCGCCGTCCTCATCGGCGGAGACCCCGGCTCAGAAACCCGGGCCGAGCCCGCCGGACATGTCTACCACGAGTGAACCGTCGGTCAGTTTGGGCTTTGGTGGAGCAGGCGGTGGCGTGACAGTCGGCTCCGCCGGTGCGGGTGGCGGGGGCGGGAATGCCGCTGGTGGAGGTCCCACGAGTGGGGGCGCAGGAGCGATGCCGAGTGGGCTCGCGGCGGATACGCCGACACGTCTCGATCCCGTGCCGCCCCCGAACAGCTCCTGGGAGTTTCCGTTGGCAGACATCTACAGCGTCACGTTGCCGGTGTTGGCGCCGATCGATGGCGGCGTGGTGATCGCCGGCGGCTCGGGTGACCCGGCCACGGTGGGGCTCGATGCGCTCGACGAAGGGATCGTCGCAGAAGCCTTCGTGGCACGTCTCGACTACGACGGCAAGGTGCGCTGGACCGTGCCTTTGTTGGACGCCGGTGCGCCACGCAAAGTGGCGGTGAACGCTGCAGGTGAGGTCGTCGTGATCGCGCCGTACATGCCTGGTTTCGAGTCGTTCAGCAGCTACAGCTCGTGGGACGACTTGTACCTGGTGAAGCTCAACGCCGAGGGCGACGTGTTGTACGAGCAAGTGTTGACCTACGACCTCGGTCAAGACGGCACCACGGTGTATGGCATGGACGTGGCGGATGATGGCTCGGTGTACATTGCCGGCTTGTACGCGGTGGACGGTCAACACCCGCTCCTGGCCAAGTACGATACCGACGGCAGCGAGCTTTGGGTGGCTCCAGTCGACCATACGGGGGTCCAAGGTTGGGCGAATGACGCCGTAGCGCTGCCGAATGGTGACGTCGTGTTCACGGGCTACTTCGACGCGACGGCCAATTTCGGTGGTGACACGATCGAGAGCAGGGGCACGTCGGGGTCGATGACGTCCGTTTTGCCCAACGGCTTCATCGTTCGTCTGACGGCGAGTGGGCAGCATGTGTACAGCGAGCGCTTCGGTGGCACGTCGGTTGACGGTGGCACCGCCCTGGCACGGCTCGGGGATGCGACGATCTTGACCGGGGGCTTGACAGGTGAAACGTCGGTAGGTGGTAAGGTGGCGCTCGCATCGGAAGAGGGCTCCTCGTTCGTGAGCAGCTTGAGTGCGACTGGCGCGGCAGGCTGGGTGACGGTCGGGCCCGGGTTGATCGGGCGCGCTGTGGCGACGGATCTGGCTGGCAACGTGTACTTGGGTGGTCAACTCGGCGGCGACCGCATCGTAGCTAGTTTCAGTTCCGACGGGACGCCCCTCGTCGAAGCGACCGTCGGCGGCGGTGGAAGTGTCAACAGCTATGCGCTGGCCGTGGATGACAACTTCGGGGTCTGGGTAGCAGGCACGTTCAGCGGTGATGTCGACTTCGGCAACGGCAACGTCTTGAACACCGACGAACAGAGCGTCTTCTTGGTACGTCTTCAGCGGCTACCGATCGAGTGACTGCGGTCGCTGAGCGGAAGGCAGGTCCGCCGAAGGTGAGTGACGCCACGTCGGGGTGGGTGCTGCCGCGTGTTCGGAGGGAGTGTGTGCGGGGCTGACTGCAGCGGCGGCACTGTGGGCATCAGCACAGGCCATGATACTGGTCGTGACATCGGTGTCGTGGCATCGGCGGCCTGGTTTGCTCGTCGTGCAGTCGCAGCGGGAAGGCGGGCCAATTGCTGGTGAAAGTCCCATCGCAGCGGTGAAGGTTTGACGCCGCCGAGCCGTTAAGGAACTTGATGCTGGAGAGTAATCTGTCCAGGTCGGAAGGCGACCCTGAACGATACGCACTTCCTGGCCACCAGGCGGAACTCCGGCCACAGCGTATTGGGTCGCCGAGAGTGAGTGGACTGTCGCTGCATCCATCGAAAGATGAGTGCGCGCGGTCCACTGATACGAGGTGGTCTGCACGGGGCGAGCCCGGGAGTTGAGTGATCCACCAGCGGGTGGTTTCAGAGAAAAGCGATGTCAGACACAGAGATTGAGCCGACGGAATTGCAAGACGAGCAGTGGTCATCGACGCTATCGCGCGGGCGTGAGCGGTTTCTCGCGCATGTCGTGGAGCACGGCCTGGCGATAGGTCAACGCACGCCCAAGGACTTCCTGCGGCACTTCCCCCCCATGGCGATCATGGAGGCCCTGAAAGACCAGCCGCGCCTGCGTGCGGACATTCTCGCCTTCACGACGGGCACGAAACAGCGCATCGCGATGAAGAAGGGCTGGGAGTCCTGTGGCGAGGACGTCGAGATCGCGCTCAGTGAGGGTGCGACGGACGAGGAGTCGGTGCTCGACATGTTCGAGGCGGACGACCGAGTTCGTTACCTCAGCGCGCACAAGCTGTGGGCCTACATCATCGAGGGCGAGTTCTGGAAGATCTCGGCCAACCGCAAGACCGAACAGGCCCGTGCCCGGACACACATCGCCTACATGTTGGAGCGCGCTCTGGAGGACAAGCTCGTCACCCAGCAGCAGATCGTCGAGGCGCTGACGCTCGAAGAGATCGCGTTGCGATTGCCGAAACAGGTCCTCTGCGAGGTGTTGGCCAAAGCATTGGCAAATGGAAGGGGCGCGACGCCGTTCACCGAGACGGACTTGCTCGAAGTCGTCTCGGCAAGCGTGATGGTCGAACACATCCCGCTGCCGCTGTTGTGGGACAGTGTGATCGTCCCTCTCGCTCAAAAGCATGCCTACCTCGAAGTGACCGCCGCGGAGGTTCCAGCCAACGACGTTGCTCCCACGTCAGGGCCGGATAGCGCGAGCATCAGCGAGAAGTCTGGTGTTTCGACGCCGCTGCCAGCGCGCTCCTCGGGGGTTGGTGGCAGTCGCGACGCGGCGTCGTCGCGCTGGGTAGCGGTGTCTTCGGCGAGTGTCGCCAATCCGTCGCTGTCCGGCTTCAAAGTCCCGACGCCGACCGTATCGACCGGCAATGCCGCCGAGGCGTCGCCGGTCGCCTGGTCTGCAGAAGTGAACGAAGAGGATCTGCTCGACGACGAGGAGTCGGAGCAAGTCGTCAACTCGTGAGGCGAGTCGTTCGAGGTTGATTTCAAGATATGGGTTTCGATGTTCAGTGCAGAGCCTGCCGCGGGCAGCTCACGATTCCGGACGAGCTCTGGGAAAAACGCTTTGCGGGACGCGTTCAGTCGCTGAAGTGTCGAAAGTGTGGTGAGCGGATCCGAGTGGACGCTCGGCCCGAGGGCGAGCCCGCTCCCAAGTCCGACGTCAATCCCGTGCAGCGCGCCCCGCTCGACACGCCCCCGGCTGAGGGGCGGCGTTTCAACCTACCCAAACAGCCGCTCCCCCCCGCCCCCTCCACGGCGTCGGACGATCGCTCGCCGACTCGCCCCGAGGTGCCTGCCGCAAAGCCGCTCGTCATCGAGTCGTTCGCCTCATCGAAATCCAGCGCGGCTCGGGTCGTTCCCGTACCACGACCCGCAGTTGCCGCTGGCAAGCCTGCTCAGTCGAAGCCGCAGCCGATCGAGCCACCGCCGGCCAAGCACAAGCAGGCCGATTCGACGGCAGTGGGGTCCGATGGCGGGCCCAAGCCGGAGGCGCAAGCACAGGCTGAACCGAAGCCGA
The DNA here is from genome assembly GCA_003235365.1 of Deltaproteobacteria bacterium. Classification (GTDB taxonomy): domain Bacteria; phylum Myxococcota_A; class Polyangia; order Polyangiales; family Polyangiaceae; genus SZUA-265. The sequence continues at coordinate 10,106 of QJWJ01000496.1, read as the reverse complement.
CCGAAGCAGAGCGGTCCGGGAGCGCCGGTTCCAGCTCGACGGAGTCCAAGCCCAAAGAGCCCGCGCGGGCCGAACCGCTCCGCGCGGCACCCGGCGCCGCGGCGACGAGTGAGGCGACCGATGAGGCGACGAGTGAACAGCAGTCCGCTCCGGTTGCGGCCCGCGAAGCTACCTTGTCCGAAGAGTCTGACAGAGCGCGAGGCGAATCCGACCCGGTCTCGGACGCTCCGGCGATTGTCGACAACAGCGAACTGCTCGACGACGACGAGGACGATGAGCTCTATACGCGCGACACGTTGGTGCGGTCCTCTTGGACGGCGAGCGCGCGGGTCTCGTCGAACCCATCGAAGCAACCCGAACAGGCGGTGGACCGCTCGAGTAACCTGCAGGTGCACCCCGACTCACACGCGGGTGCCACTCTGGAGGGAGCTGCTGCCGAGTCGCCACGACCGACCCGGTCGAAGCTGGGACGGCTCGCTGGAGTAGCCACCGCTGCCGGCGCGGTCGCCGCGTTGCTGGTCGTCGTTCTGCGCCCCGACGCGTCGAACGACGCGCCGGCGATCGAGCAGGAGCCCCGGTCTGAACACGTGAGCGCCGGGGGCGATCCCGTAGGCGAAGGTGTGGTGCAACCCCCGCCCGAAGAACCAGCCAACGTACCCGACGTGCAGGTAGCAGACGAGCCGGCTGGCGAGGGCTCCTTACCCGTTGCTGCAAACGTTGCCGAGCCGAGCGACGAGGAACCTGCGACAGACACCGCAGCGCCAGAGGTAAACGACACCGGTCCATTGCCTGATGAGCGCGATACCGTGTTGCTCGGCACTGCTGGCGACGATCTCGAAAAGCAGGTGGACCGCCTCGTCGAGCACGTCATGACCTGCCACATCATGGGCCGTTCGATCGGTACGGCAACCATGCGGATCACGATCAAACCGACCGGCAGAGTCACTCACGTTTCGGTGGTTGGTGATCCCATCGAACGGCGGCCGGTTGCGACGTGCGTGAAGGTCCGTGGTCTGGCGACGCGCTTCGCTCCCTTCGACGGACCTGACAGCATCACGATCAGTCGGGAACTGACGTTTGGCGACATCCCCCGCGCTCCCAAACGCAATCCGAGCTCCGCCGGGGCTGCGCCGCCCGTCGTTGAGTGAGCGCTCCGCGTTCGCGCGGCTCGGGAGGGGACTGAGCGACGCGTCAGGGACAACTCTCAGCCATCGAGCCCACGTCCGCTTCGCTACACGTGCGATTGACTTGGACGATCGCGCCGCTGTCAGTGCAGATGCAGCTCAGTACTCCTTCGGAGTCTTCTGCGCAGTTGACCGTCACGCCTGCTGCTGAGCCGCTGCATGTCTCGACCACCGGGTTGGGCAAGCAGTTGGTAAACACGTCCTCGTCCGTCAACCCGCCGCAAGAGACGGCCGACGTGAACGTGTCGTCGCCGTCGAAACAGTAGCAGGTATTGGATCCTTCGCCGTCCTCGATACAGCCGACGCCCGGGTACGCGTCATACCGTTCGCACACCTCCCGGGTGGGCCGTTCCGTGCCGCACGTTGCGTAATGCGTCTCAGCGTCTTCTCCGACGAGATCCTGACATTCGTCAACCTCGAAGGTCGCGCCGTTCTCGTAACAGGAGCACGTCATCGACGTGTTGGTGTAGCCTTCGCACGTAGCCAGGCCGTCGACGCTGCAGCCATAGCGTTCGCCAGCAAAACGTCGATCGCTGAACCAGCAGGTCGCGATGTCACGGAAGAAGTCGCCGTGCGTTTCGGTGACCAAGCTGTACTCTTTCTTCGAGCACTCGGGGCAGCCGCCGACCTCGGCCTCCATCATGTTTCGCTCGCAGTTGCAGACGTCCAGCACCGGCGCGCTGATCTCTCCGCAGAAGTCGTAGTGGAGCATTCGATCGCCGTTCTCGTCCTCGTCGGTATGGGGAAAACCGATCGCGTGCCCGACTTCGTGGATCACGGAAAACCCGGAGAGCTGACTGATGGCCAACACGATCGCGTGCTCGTCGTCCAGGGCGGAGTCGCGCCGAGCCAGGCCACCGAGAGAATGGGTCCAGTTGGAGACCACCGCGGTGAGCGTTCCTGGGATGGCCAACTCACTGTCCGCCCAAGCTTCGAGTGCGGCACTGACCTCGTCGCGGCTGTCGAATTGCGCATACGCTGGCATCTCGACGGCGGTGTAGCCGGCGGATTCGAACAGCACTTGGTCCGTGCCCAGCAACTTCTGATACTCGGCGTTGATGCGTTCCGCGGTCAGTTCCGCGACGCAGTCGCTCCACACGACCTGTTCGACGTCTGAGCCGTCCTTGCCTCGCGCCATGCCCTTGGGGCAATCGTCATCGGCCACGGGGGCGCCGAACAGCGTTATCCCGTTCTCGCTATCCGTGGCACCGACGAACGCGATGGGGATCGGCAGTCCTTCGAACATCGGCTGTTGCGGCGGCTCTGGTTCCACGGGCGTCATCGGTGGCGTAGGTTCCGGCTCCGGTTCCGGCTCTGACTCGACCATCGTCGACGGACTGGTGGTCGCAGCCGCTTCGGGGGAGGAGGGGTCGGGGGCAATCGACGTCGTCGCGGGGCTCGTTTCGCTCGGGTCGGGCTTTGGATCCGTCGTCGCGGGTTGCGGGTCCGTGGGGGACGGCTCTGGCGTCGACTCAGATGACGGCAGCGTCGACGTCGCTTCGGCGGCGGGCCCATCGCCCGACGGCTCGGGATCCTCCGAGCAACCCCAAGACATCGCGGCGAGCAGCGCGATCGATACGAGCCGCGCGGACTTGTCCTTGGAGCGGTGGGGCCCGTGTCGACCCGCGCTCAGCCCATTGCTTCGAGGTTGCGGGTCGTGGATGAAGTCAACGCGATCAAAGCCCGGGTATGGGATGCGCAGGCACCGACCGTCCCTTTCGGATTTCATTGCGAGCAGCCTAGCGGACGTTGGTTCATGTTTCACTCGTCGTGATTGCGTTTTTGCGCGATGGGCGCGATGAAACACTGGGTGTGTGAGCAACGAGCTCACCCCGAGCAGGGCGAGATCGGTGGGAAGTGCGTGCGGGCCGGCGGATCCGCGGCGTGAAATCGTGTTGGGTGGTGTGTGTCAACGTGGCACGCTGCGCTGCGATCACTTGCAGCGCAGCGTGCGGCGTTTGCCTTCTTCTGGGCGGTTCTCCCATGCCGAGACGCCAGAGCGGAACGACCGACGACTGTTGCGCCACGCGTTGGGCGGCTGGCTCACACTCCGGCGACCTGGCGTACCGCTTCGACGGCGGGAGCCAACGCGCCAGGGTAACGTCGCAGCGACTGCTCGTAGAGGGCGAACCCGATACCGACGTCGCGAAGCAACCGTTCGAGCATCTCCACGGCATCGCTCAATCGACGTAGCTCCGAGCCGCCGGCGAGCTCCGTGGTTTCGGCCACTGCGGCGAGCAGCGCTGACAATTCCGAAACGGTCGCGTCGTCCTTCGCTGACGGCGCGAGCTTCACGTACCCCGGGTCCACACTTGGAAGTTTTGGAAACCAGCGCTCGAAGCGACGTTTCAACGTTTCGGCGTCCCGGTTGAGAGCGAGGATCCGGGCTCGTTCCGTTTCGCGCAGGTCGTTGAGCGCTAGCCCGACTTCGCTCATTGCCGCCACCTCGTCGTTGACGCTCGCCATCGCTTCTTCGTCGCGAGTGCGCTGCAGTAGTTCCATCTCCCGCACGAGGGCGCGTACGTCAGCGCAGATCGCTTCGGTGGCGCGCGTGTCTGGCAGGTGCAAAGGAAGCATCACTTCGTGCCCTTCGACCAGATCTCGGATCAGATCGTCGGGGATGAATTGATAGAAGACTCGTTCGCCGCGTGTTCGCTGATGGTGGGCGAGCTGACGCAGGGTCGGGTTCTCCTCGCCCAGCGCGATGATGCTCACGCCGATGGGCACGTCCCCGACGCGTTCTCGCGCTCGGGTGATCTTGGCTTCGTCCACAGCTGCTTCGCCGTCGGTGATCAGGACGATTTGTGCATGGGCCAACTCCTCGCCGCGGTCTTTCGCCGCTCTGACCGTGTCGAAACTCTCGAGCAGCGCGCCCTGAATGTTGGTGCCACCCCAGCGCACTTCGCCCAGCACGTCTCGTATTGCCGCAACCGCCTGTTCACTGTTGCCGATCTCGTGAACCGGGCCCAACTTCTCCGTGAAGTAGCGGTAGAACAACGTTGGAGTGATCCAGCGGCCGCGCTGGTTGAGGCGGGCTATCAACGTCGACAGCTCTGCCACCAAGATCGCATCCCGCATGCGCGCCCGAGGACCCAACATCGAGCCTGAACCATCGAGCAGGAAGATGCGAACCTCGCTCGCCATCACGTTGCGTCCCACACCGCGCTTCTCCTGGGCGAGGTAGCGGCGCGTGAGCAGGCGGCCGGTGGCCAAGTCGAGCAACACCGAACGAGGATCGGAGATCAGTGCGTTGGGGATGTCACCCACATGCTCGGCGGTGTTCAGAGTCAGCTTCTGCGTCGGGTAGGGGACTTCCCGGATGACGGTTTCGACGTCGGTGATGCGGCGAGGGCTGAGCACTCCGCCGACATCCACGCAACCATCGACGTACAAAGCGGCGTGTACGAGATCCGTCGCGGCGGACTCGCTGAGGTAGCGTTCGACTTGCTGGCGCGCTCCCAGCGACAGTCGACCCTTCTCGGCTCGCTCCTGCCAGGTCTCGCCAGCGGTCTCGTAGCCCTGGGTGATCGCCGCGTCGACTTCCGCCTGCAGCGTTTGTTTCCCGGATAGCGCAACGGAGCGCTTGCGATGTATCGGATTGCTGCGATCGTGCGCTCCCCACAAGCGACCCAACGCGTCGCTGGAGAGCTCTTGCAGTCTGGTCGTTCGTTCACTCGATCCGGATAGTGCCGTGTTCTCCACGGCAGACAGCAGCGAGCCCAGGCGGGTGGGAGACTGGGTCGCGAGGGCCGAGCTCAACTGGTGGGTGACTGCCACGTCCATCCGCACGCCGTCCGATTCGAGGCGCGACAGCTCCCCGAGCTGTTGGGTGACGTGTTGCAGCCGCGTCCGGATCGCCGTGTCGTTTGCGACGCTTTCCGAGGCGCGCAAGAGCAGCTCCCGCGCCCCTTCGAGAAGGCCGCGTCGGCGGCCCAGGAAGTCGCACTCTTCGTCGGCCGCGTCCAGCAGCGCGTCGATACCGGCCAGGCGCTGCACGTCTGGCCCCGAGCTTCCAGCGATCGCTCGCAGGGGCAGTTGCGCGCGGCGCCGCAACGCGTGCATGTGACGCCGAGCTACCCAGCGTTGTGCGTTGCTCGCGGTCTGTTTGGTTTGCAGCTTCACCAGCCGTTCGGCAGAGACGAGCAAGGTGTACGAGCGCTCCAACCAGTTCAGGTGTCGAGCCTCGTTTTGCCCGTGCACCACGTAGTTCTGCTCGAGGGCTTCGAGATTCCGTTCGAACTCTGCCCACGCCTGCTCGAGCAGCACGCCATCGCGGACCCTGCTGCGCTCGAACACCGCTTCCAATGCCGTGGCCTGCAGGTTGGGCTCGTAGTCCACCCAACGCAGCCATGGCCGCCGCAGTATCGTCCACAGCGAGCGTATCGAAGCGGGGTCTGCGAGCAGGCGGCGCAGTCGGGCGGCGTGTTCTGGGTTCATGACATCAGGTCTGGCTGACGATGTCGCGCCAGATCCCCGTCGAGCGCTCCGCCCAGAGCTTGCGGATGTCGCCCATGATCCGCTCGTTGAGCGCGACCAAGCGAGTGTGGACCGCTTCGCTTCGCGCGTGCGCCGCGGGGATCAGTTCGCCGACGAGCTTTGCTTCGAGGGAAAAACGCAGCAGCACTTGCTCGGTGTCGAGCAACTCGTGGATGCGGCTATCGAGCAAGTGCTGGAGCCGTTCACTCGGCGTGCCTTCGACGGTTGCTTGGAGGCGTTGCCACCAGCTCTCGATGAACTCGTAGGCGCGCGTGACTCGCGCCAGATCGCGTTCGACGATGGCGTCCAGCTGGGCCGTCTCCAGCGTCGAAAGCAAGCCCTTGACGGAGTCGACGCCGCTGCCACCCGCGGCGCGCAACGCTTCGGAGCGCGACGCGACGCGGGTGCAAATGTCTGCCAGCGCGAAGCAGAGGGCGACCTTGGGTTGAGTCTCACGCAATTGTCGGTAGCCGTCGTAGCTGTGAGCTGCGGGCTTGTCCGAAACCGGGGGGACTTCACTCAACAGCGCGCGGGTTGCCCAACCCACGAGCGGCTCGGGGGCAATCGCCCACTGCAGCCCCGCGTCGTCCAATTGAAGCAGCAGGGCTTCGACCGATTGCACCACGGCCAGACGACCGCTGGGGGCGCTCTTGGTGAATGCGCGTTCGAGCAGCGGCAACAAGCGATGGCCCACCACGAGTTGGCTGATGCTGTTGCGTCGTCCTCCGAGCCGCGCCAGGCGAGCGCCACTGCGGCCCATCATCTCGAGGGGGCCGCGCAGGACTTCCAAGATGGACTCCAAGCTTTCTCCAAACTGGGAGGCGCCTTGCCGGCCTTGCTGCAGAAAGTGGCGCAATCCTTCGTCCCAAAGCTGCACCAGCGTCGCTTCGAGCTGGGCGATTGCGGCGTGCCAGCGTGGCTCCGACTGTGCGGTCGGGACTGCGCCTCCCGCGACGAGCAGATCCCGCGTTCGCCAGCGCCGATACAGCTCTTCGATGAGCAGTTCGGCGCGTTGTTCCGTCTGCTCGAGAGTCCACACTTCGACGATGCTTTGACGCGCGGTTTGGCTGAGCCCGCCTGGCGAGAGTTCGAGCTGGCCCTCGAGCACCTCCAAAGCTCGGCTGCGTACCCACGGTGAGAGTCGGCGCACGGCGGGGTGAGCTTTGTCGAGCTTGGTGGCCAGCTGGGTGAGGCTGGCGATGGCGCGCTCTCCTTCTTCTTCATTGAGCCCGGCGCGCAGCGCCGAGCCGACGACGCTGCGCACCAGCAGCGCCGTCGCTTCTTCGAGTAGAGCGCGTGCTTCGATGCCTTCGGTCCCGGGCCGCTTGGTGTGTTGGATCAGTTCATCGCACAGGGCTACTTGTCGTTCGACGCTCAGCTGGTGCATTCCCAGCACCGAGGGCAGCTCCACGCTCGGCTCTTCGCCGGGGACGTCGGGTTCCGCGGGCAGCTCCGAGACGACGCGGTCGAACACCTGTCGCTCGGTTTGCAGGATGGAGAGTTGGCGACGCTCGCGTGGATCCGTCTCTCGTTCGAGCAGCGCCGGCACGTGTTCACCCGCAGGGCCAGAGAGCAGCAACGTGAGTCGCAGTTTCGGAAAATCGCGAAACCCGACGCGCAGCGGGCGTTCCGTGTCGGCCATGATCCAGTCCAGCACGCAGATTGCCCGCAGCAGCTCGGCGGTACGAACGACCGTGCGGGTCGAAATGTAGCGCGTGGGGACGAACGACGGATCGGCGCGTGTGGCAGTGGCCGTCTCGTACTCCAGCCGTTGCAGGAAGCTTACCAACGCGGCGTGGCAGTAGCTCGGCAACTGAACCGACTCGGCGATCTCTTGAAGGACGTCGAGGTCCTGGATGGTGAGCAGCGGCATGGGCCCTCCCACGCGGCCTTCGACGACACGTTCGATCACCGTGGTCAGGTTCTTCGGATCGCCGAACCCCTTGGGTACGAAACTGACGAATGCGATGCGGTCGATGAACGCCAGCAACGTTTCGCGAGATTGCTCGAGTACCTCGGAGAGGTAGCGATTGGTGGTCATCAGGGCGCACTCGATTTGCCCCGGAGTCGTCTTGGTACCTTGCTTCAGCTCGCGTTCGTGCAGCATGTTCAGCGTCGAGCGCAGCAACATGTCGCGACCGTCGAGCACTTCGTCGAGGAACGCGTGAACGGCGCCGAGCATGCCTTCGTCCGTGAAATGCTCGCTGCGCCCGGAGTCCATCAACGTCTTGAAATCGAGGGGGCCAACCAGGTCCGTCTGAACGGTACTTTCGGTCAACTGTTTCGAGAACACGCTCGGTTTGCCCGTGGCGCGGTCGATGACGTTGGAAAGTACCGACTTGCACAGCGCGCTCTTGGCGGTACCAGGCGGCCCGGTCAACAGTACGTGCTGACGCGACAGCAGAGCCAACGCAATCTGTTCGATGACGTCTTGCCGCTCGACGAAGCGGGCTTGAAGTTCGGTGAAGAACACGCGAAAGCGCTCGCGGGCGCCGTCCACGAGCGCCGCCGCCGGTGCGTTGTGCGCGGGACTAGCCCCCGCCTGGGTCGAATCCATCGTTTGGCCTCCGACTCGCGCTTATAGCGCGTTGGCGTCGATGGCAACACCGCAGGATGCAGGTGCGAACCGGCGCGGTGACGCCGCGCCGTTCGAGCCGTCCGTGGTGGGCTGAGCTTCGGTGCCTCGTTTGGGCTCGCCTCGCCAGCGCGCGGTTCCAGCCCGGCGCCCAAACCGGCGACGTGTCGGCGCACACAAGCGCCTCGTGGATTACAGGGAACTCATGGGTTGCAAGAAACTGAGAGGTCGAGCCCGCACGTACACGTCGCGCCGGCGCTCGTCATCCAGGTTTCTTCTGGGATGTAGCCCTGCTGTTCGCTGACGCACATGTGCTTCAAGTCGGTTGCTGAGATCTTCACCAAGGGTGGTGGAGTGGCCAGTATCCAACCGCCCACCGGCGCGAGTGAACCCAGCAGCGACTTGCAGTCCTCGTCGAGATCTCCGCGCGAGGCCACGGTGATGCGCGCCGTCTTGACATTGGTCCGGTCGCCCGTGCTCGCATCGACGTCACCCGTCGAGATGTCGACGGTGAAAATCTCGTAGTCGGCGTCGGGGTAGGCGCACACCGAGTGAACGCGCGAGTAGAACGTGTAACGGTCTGGTGTACCGCGCAGGAGCGCGCGCTCCACGAAGGCGTGGACGGTGGGTCTGTCGCCTTCGAAGTATTGCCGCGCGATGGATATCTCGGCGTTGGCGAACTGGTCGATCCGCACCTCGACGCCGAGGGCGGACGCGGGATCCGTTTTCCCCAGATAGTAGCCAGATATGTCTGGTGGCGAGCCGACCTCGGGATGGAACTCGTCACCGGCGGCGTCGATCTCCTCCAATGCGGCCTGCACGATGGGGCTGGCGAGGATCGCTTCGGGAGTGAAGAAGTCGCCGGGGTTCTCCGCGTCGTTCGGCGCCGGATCGATGTCGTTGTGGAAGCCGTCGCGATCGTCGTCAGGGCCGCTGGGCTCGAACTGCGCGGGGTCACTGCTCGCGGGGCCATTGCCTCTCGGGTCTTGCCCGTCGTCCGCGTCCGCGGAAAGGCACCCGTTCACGAGTAGCGCGATGAGCGCGAGCAGTGACCGGCCACCGATGTGCCGCGCCCAGACGTCGATGAGATCAAAGTTCGAAGGATGGCAAGTCAACATGGTTCATCGCACCACAGGAGGGTCGCCATGTTTGCACGTATTCGGGGAATGAACGCGACCAAGTCGCAACGGTGCAGCGGGTTTCAACCGCATTGTTTCCGCCCGGTGACCGCGCGAGGACAGTTTCGGTTCAGCTGCCGACTCAGCAAGGTGACCGGTTCCAAGCGACGTGGGAGGCGTGCACTTGACACGGCAACTGAGCGCGCTCAGCCGATTGTAGGTCGAGACGCGGGATCCCGCGTCTCGCCGCGTCTCGACCCTCCTCGGCTGTCCTTACCTCTCTTGGCGCCCGCTCTGCCGAGCGCAGGCACGATGTAGGTTCAACTGGCTTCACGTTTTGCGATGGTGGTTCCACGGCCGATTTGCCATTGCCGTCTTGAGGTTACGGCGCAAGTGCCCGTCGGAGTCAGAACGCGCGGGTCGAATCGAATGATCTGCTCGGAGCCTCCAGATGACGGACACCGACGAGTTCAAGGTACGTGGTTTGGTCCCTCGATGAGCCCTGCCGAGACGGCGCGACGTTCGAGATCGCCTGGAGCCACTGAGCGCCAGCGAACGAAAAAGCCAACCGACTCGTTGAGGGCCAATTGGCTGAACTTCGCTTTCCTTGTGGGCGCAACTGGATTTGAACCAGTGACTTCAACCGTGTGAAGGTTGCACTCTACCGCTGAGTTATGCGCCCGGTTGCGAGGGGGCTCGCATCGCCGCGGAGCCCGCGACGAAAGGGAGAAAGCTTCTAACGCGCGATGGCTC
>QJWJ01000175.1 GCA_003235365.1 Deltaproteobacteria bacterium | reverse complement strand
AGAGCAGCGTGAGCGCCGACGGTGAAGACTGCAGCGACCCAGCAGTGATGCTGCGATAGTCAGCGGTGCTGATGTTCGCCCCGACGTGCACGACGGACCATGTCGCACCGTTCGTGCGCTCGACAACGATGAACACGCCCTCTGCGGTTTCGCTGATGGTCTTGGGCGAGCCTACCGCCTCGCTACCGTTCTGGTTCTCGATCGAGATGTAGACGCCGCCGTTCACCTTGTCGATGTAGACGATGCGCTGTGTTCCAACAGCGTCGTCGTTGAAGCGAACGGTGATGCTGTTGGTCGCGAGATGCCCGTTGTAGAGCACTACCCGATGCGCAGTGACGCCAGTCAGTGAGAAGTCGGAGCCCGCGGTCACCGCCACTAGCGAGGCGTTCGCATCCTGGATGCCCTGGCCGCCAATGGTGAGCGCCGAGGTTGGGGCGTATGACCCCCCATTGTAGCCATCGGGCGCACGCGAAAGGTTCTGCGTGATGGTCTCGAAGTCCGCCGGATCGAACACCGTCATCGCTGCCCACAGGCCGCCTTTAGTATGCGGGAACGTCATTGCATCAACCCATCACGTCCTGGGCCATGGGGCGCACCCATGGGTTACTCACCCACGGATCCATTGCCTCGGACGTTGCTGCCGCGCTCTCTTCGAGCACTTGCCACGTTGCTGTGCCTTTGACCATGCGGTGCATGAGAAAGTCGATCTGCGCTCTCAAGTTCTTGTCCGTCGCGTTGCTGCCAGTAAGGCAGATGTGATGCATGCGCTTGAGCGTTGGCCAGCACGGCCAGTGACCGCTTCGGATGAACGTTCCAGCGTCGTGCGGAATCGTGAACTGCGCGGTGATTGAGGTGTCATCCTGGTTCAGGATCTGAAACTTCTCGTGCCGCGAGTGGTTCCCGGGCTCGGCGAACAGGTAGCTGTTCAGCTGAAACGGCGAGGTGTCGCCCGCGACGTAAGTGACCGGCACCTGGATGGGCGTGTATAGCTTCGCCACTGGCACATCGAGCTTCACCAGCCGGATCGGAACGTCGTAGCTCTGCTCAAAGTCCGAGCCAGGACGGACGCGGTCCGTGTATCGAAGCTCGCTCAGGTAGGTGGTGCGGTAGAACGAAAGCTTGGAACCTAGCAGGTCTTGAAGCGCCGCGTGGATGGCGCTCAACGTCCCGTCCAGGTTCAGCCGCATCACGGTCCAGACGAGCTGGCGCCGTGCTTGTTTGGTCTGTCCCGCGTAGGGAATGATCCCGAGCTGCGCTTCGTGCAGCGGAAGGAACGTCTGCGCGTGAAGGGGATGCAGTTCGAAGCGCAGTCGATCTGCGACGTCACGGACCGAGGCCGTGGTCATCGCGTCGGCGTAGAGCTTGCCCTTCAGGTAGGGGTCGTTGACGAAGTTGTCTTCGAACCCGATGTTGATCAGCTTGTCGTCTTCGATGACTTTGCCGATCGGGTCCTCGCCCGCGAAGCTCCAGTTTCCGAAGCTGGTATACTTGCTGAGAAGCATCAGCCAACGCTAAATGTGAATGGGAGGTCTATGTAGTTGCCGGCATGATCGGTTGTCCGCACGCGAACTTGGTTCGTTGACTCAGCAATAGCGGGACACCCGGGGGTGTCACCGTTGATTGACACCATTGCGTTGCGGAGCAGCGGAACTAGCGTCGACGCTGGCCAGGCGATGGTTGTGTCCCCAAGACCGTTGTCGGTGACCGTGAAGATGTTTGGGGCGATGGCGTCTCCGGGCCCTGTGGCTTTTACAACAGTTGGTGTGCTGCCGGTGAACTCGACTGATACGATGGCGGCGGCCGCAACCTTGGCCTGCGCTGCAATCTGCCAGCTACGCTGATTGAGAGCGGGTGCGCTGATCCCGTAGATGGGGCTGACTGGGTGCCCTGGCTTGTCGACCTTGTCGTTGTCTCCGCATTGGGCGATAGATGGACGGTGGGGGTCGATGCCGTTGGCGCTGTCGCCGTTCCAACTGAGGTATGTGATCTGGTCGTCGGCCATTGTGTTAACTCTTCGGGAACACTGCCAGGTCGCCAAGCGTCAGCAGGTAGACCGCCGACCCTACGCTCAGCGGAATCGATGGGGCAGCACCGTCGCCTTCGACCAGAGCGCGGTCCTTCACGGACGGCACGACGTCGGACTTCAGTCCGTCCTCGATCATCGCCTGAGTGATCTTGCTTGGGGCGTAGGTTGGCGCTTCTGGCTCGCGTCGTTGGCGCCGTTGCCCTTCGGGCGGGGTGGCGATCATCTCGCCGGGGCCAAGCGTCAGAAACGTTGCGTAAACGGCCCGTGCAACGTCTTCGAGCGAGTCCGACCAGGGGGAGAGCCGCGAGCCCACGACGGGCGCATAAGTCTCATCGCTGGCGCTGTTGGTCGTGTCGATGGTGAGGTCCCAGGGGCCTGTGCCTGATACCGTTTTGATTCGCTTCTCGTAGAACGTTGCCCGGCTCGCATCGAACACCGCGAAGCGCTGGCCCACGGCTGGGGCAGTGATCCCGGTGTAGCTGTTGTTTGCGGTACCGACCTGGAAGGTCAGCGCATCGGTCACCGTCTTGACGACGATCGCGCTGGTAGCCGCTGCGCCATACGCGGGCCAGGGTGACCCGTCCGCCCACGGTGCGGCAGTCTTGGACCAGTCGACTTGCAGCGCGATGGTGGTTGGCTGCTCGACGGCCGCGAGCATTGCGATCGAGTCGTCGGCGCCGAACCGAAAGTTCAGGTGGTTGCCGATGGTGGTCAGCTGCGGACCGGTCGGCTTGCGGCTGCCGCCGTAGCGCGACGGGAACACCAGAGGGACGACTGCCGTCGTGCCCGGCCCGAACACAGCGGGGTAGCTGAACGCCTGCTGCACCGCGATCCCGGCACGCAGACACTCCAGCCGGAAGTGCGCGTCGTTCAGCCCACCCGCGGGGTCGGCCATCTTCGTGAGATAGGCCTTCTTGTGCTCTTCGGGCGTTGCTCCGTCGTGCCCACCAGTGAGGCCCTCGCCTTCGAGGTCCACGACGGTTGCCGTTGGGCCTAGTCCGCTCGGTGGGTTCTGCCAGACCAGCACCGTGCCCACGGGCAGGTTGGTCTCGACGCCTGTGTCGATGGCAGCAATCGTGACCCGCTGGCCATTGGTGAACAGCCCGGTCCGTGTCGCTTGGTACCGCGTACCGTTCGAGCGCCCCTTGATGGTCAGCGCCAATCCTTGGGGGATGTTCGCGCCACCAACCGAAGCAACGATCTGCACGAGGCCGGTCGCGCCCGTCGGGTCAGGCGCTGAAACGCCGAGCTTTTCGCCCCACTCCGCGATGTCTTCCGGCGTGTTCGCCGTCCACGGAAACGCCGCATGCGCGACGCGCCGTAGGTACGCGTACAGCTGCAGATCCGTGTCCGCCTTGACCCGAGCATCTATCCAGGGCTCGCCACCCTCGGAAACGTCAATGTCCGGATTCTCGGACTTGCGGAACTGCAAATGCAGGTCCCGTAGCTCGTCGCGCCGCGGGACTTGTAGCTCAGGGGGGAATGTCACTCGCCGAATACTTTCTTGCGCGAACGCGTCACGAGGTTCGTGTAGTCCACGCCGATCAAAACTCGGCCGTCGCTCTTGGACACGAGCACGCGGTGAACCCGAAGCTCACCAGATGACACCTTGGGTGCGAGCCGCTGAAGCAGCAGCGACCGAACCGTCTCCTCAAACCTGGAGCCGAGATGCGTTATGCGCTGCGCAGGATTGCCCACGCTTGGAGCACTACGGATGCTGTTGTCCAGCAGTGTGCATTGGTGGACAACGAACTGGTCAACGGGGTGTGTGCCCACGTACTGCCCATCAACGTTCACCTCGTACGACTTGGTCGCAGGGTCGTACTTCTTCGCCGCGATGGGCGTGAGCGCGTACCGCGGGGGGATGGTCGGCGCCGTCTGCCCAAACGGGGCAGCTCCGAATGGTCCTTGGCCGAATCCAGGCATTGGTCAGTCCAACAGGCAGACTTTGAGCGGTTGTGGTGGCGAGACCGGCAACGCGGGGAAGGTTCCGATCAGGTCGCCGATCCCAGGGGGGGAAGGAACAAGCGGAGGGCGCACAACGGGCCCGTTGAACGTCACGAATGAACGCGGAACTGGAACCTTTGGCGGTTGCGGAACGCTCGGCAGGAAGCCGACCAAGTCGCTCAAGCCAGGCTCTTGCACCGTGATGGGCCCCCGAGCAAGCAGGCCGCCCAGCAGCGTGAATTCTCGTGGCGCGGGGACCTTTGGCGCGGAGGGTTGAGCCGGCAGAAAGCCCAGCAGATCACCCAGCGACGGATCGCTGATGCTCGTGTCTGGGAATGCGCAGCGGGTCACTGGCCCTTGGTCGACGTGGTTGTGAGCGTCGGCACCACACCCGCAAGCGCTGTGATTATTGGGGTCAGCGCAGCTGCTGCCGCGGCCGCAGCCGCTGTGTCTGGTCCGGTTGGCGCGCTCCGCGAAGCGAAGTAGGTGCTGATCGTCGTGAGCGCCGCGGTGAGCTGCGGAAGGAAGGCTGCGCTGAATTCAGGAAAGCGCACCAGTGGCACGCCACCCGGGGCACTGAATCCACCCTGCTGGGTGATATTGCCCTTCAGCACGATCCCGCTGTTGCTGACCTCGATGTAGTTCGAACCGTTCGCTGACTTGAGCGTGACCGAGCCACCGAACAGCGTCACTGCAGACCCATCCGAGTTCACGAGCTCGATCGATGGCTCGCCGTTGCCATCCCGGCCGAAGACGATCGAAACCGCCGAGTCCCCGTGCGGGATGTACAGGCTCCACGTGCCGTCTTCACCGGACAGATGCTGGAACGCGACTTTGAAGTCGTCGCCTTCCGGGAAAGCGGCGTAGGCAGCCGTCGAGCCCTTTTCGAGCTGGGGCACGTCCGCGATGAACCGCGGATCGATTCCGAGCCAGCCGTAGCGCGTAGACCCATCGTCCCAGACGAACAGCGTGCAGAACCCTCGTTCTGAGTCGCCGTCGTGGGGCCTGGCCATGGTCCCGTACTGGTGCTGCAGCCAGAACGGGGCGCCCGCGGC
>QJWJ01000419.1 GCA_003235365.1 Deltaproteobacteria bacterium | reverse complement strand
CGCTGATGCCTCGAGCCACGTCGTGGCCCCCGACGAAACGCGTCGGAGGCCACCCATGTCACTCCACGACCACTGGGTCCACCACTGGGTCCACCGCAGTGGCGGCTTCCACGGGCGCGACATCAGCCGTCACCGGCGGTGGTGGGGGTTGCTCCACCGCAACGGGTTCGAACGGACCGAGTGTGTTGCTCTCAACACCCTCCGTGGGTACCGAATCGGAAACAGCAGCAGCGTCCACCAACATGTCGTGGATGTCACCTCCATCCGCCGCTTGCTCAGCGGGCACGTCAGGATCCACCAGTTCCGCTGCATCGTCCACCATGCTTCGCAGCCGCTTGTTCTTGCCGGCACGCCCATTGGCTTGATCTGCCAGCCAGCGAACGTTTGCTGGATCCTCGAGCATCTTCGCTTCCTGCTGAAGCCGCCTGTACTCGGCAGCGTTCACTCCCAATCGGTTCCCCATGACCCGCCTGGTGTAGTACGGCTTCGGGTCGTCGTTCAGATAGAAGTTCATGTCCATCGAGTGCAGAAAACGCGTTCCCGGAATCGTATTTGCCCGGTGTTGAACGGAGATGGTGTCGTCTCCCATCGACCTGGCCGCCGTCGAGGCGGCCCGATCAAACGGCATCATTTCCGTGTTGGCCCCATAGGATCCGGCGAAGAGGTTGCTTGCATCGTCGCTGATGGGTCCCACCTGCCCATGGCCGTTGGCGTGCAAGATCTCGTAACCGATGCGCCCGTCTTTGTGGGACGAGGACTCAGGATCGAAGTAGCGGCCGTCGAACTCGTTGTTCGGGTCATAGTGTTTGGGCACCACCTGGCGCACGTATTCACTGGCACTGCCGTACCCGGTCTCGTTGAGGAAATTGGTCCGATGTGCTCCCGACCGCTCGGGGATGTCCAGCGGGTTGAGCACCGGCTGGCGAACCCCCGGGTAAACGTCGACAGGCCCGTCGTAGTACCGGCCAATCCCAAAGCGACGCTGCTCTTGATCGTGCAGCGCTGCCGACTCGGGAGTAATCGCGGAAAACTCCGACGTACGAAGACCACTGCCACCGCCGCGTCGCGCCGACGACCGTTGCAAACCAGGGTTGAGTTCGCCGCCCTGCGACCTCGTCTGAGGCCGATTGTTCGAAGCATTGATTGTATCCGGCATGACGGACTCACAGAGCCAGCAGGGGAAGGGCGGCGATGGACGCCAAGGGCGACAAGCGTTGGGCCAGGTTCAGGATCTCATCACCAATGCCCTCGTTTTGCGGGTGAGGCGCTGCCACGGCAGCGGGTGGTGCTGCGGCGGGCGACGCGGAGGTATAGACGGGACCCGGTGCGTAGGAACGGTCAGGCGCCACCGAAACGGGAGCAGCGGGTATGGGTACCGACCTTCGAGGCGGTGGGGCTGCATTGGGCTGGGGCTGGCGAACCCGCTGTGCGCGACGCTGCCTGCCCAAGGTGGCCAGTTCCTGCAGAGTCGTCTGGTACCCGGTTTGCGCCAGAAACGCGTCTACCGGTTGGCTGTTGCCCTCGGCTTCTGACTGAAGCAGTGCTTGCCGATAAGCCGCGTCCAAGGCCGGGAAAGCCTGCATGTCGTTGAGCAGGCGCTGGGCTTCGCTGGCTGCGTCCGCATGGGTCTCGTCGACCCCGTCCGAGCCCAGCAATGCGGGCCCACGCCGCTCAGCATCCTGGTGATGGTGTTTGCCACGATGCTTGTCAGCAAACAGGTCGTTCGCCGTGCTCAGGTGGCGCCCGAGCCGCTCCCGCAAGCCTGCGGTTCTGTCCAACTCCTTGGCTGTCAGGTAGTGCCGCGTCGCGGACTCGTGCCTCTGAATCTCTTCCGCGGCGCTGTTGACGAATTCCGGCGGGATCTGGCCCGCGGCCGCGGCCTGTACCAGGCGCGGATACTGCCGCCTCAAGCCCTCGGCGGCTCGGTGGTGCTTGTGGGCCAGCATTTCGTAGAAGCTCTGCCCCGAATCGCCGTCAGCCTGTGTGTCGGTTGCATCCACGGGCATGGCCCCT
Organism: Deltaproteobacteria bacterium; assembly: GCA_003235365.1. Taxonomy (GTDB): domain Bacteria; phylum Myxococcota_A; class Polyangia; order Polyangiales; family Polyangiaceae; genus SZUA-265. The sequence continues at coordinate 14,294 of QJWJ01000419.1, read as the reverse complement.
TGGGGCAAAACGTCCTGTTCACCGGCAGCGGCCAAGGCCGGATCTGCCGACGCCGATGCGGTCCCGGGGTCCGAGGGAACACCTGCCGTCGGAGGCATCGGCGTTGGGGTGGCACTGGGATGGGACAAAGACTTGGCCAAGGCGCTGACACCGCCCTCCAATGACGACACCGCCTTCTGCCCGCCCGTTACGTCTTTGAAGCTTCCGTGGGCAATCTTAGAGGCGCCATTGACGACCGACTTCCCAGCTTTCTCCACGTCATCGAGAATACCCATGCATCACGTCCTTTCCGTTTGAGGTTGGAACAGCCAACCCGCGTGTGCCCCGGGGGATTGCAACGGCTGTGCCGCTCGTGCACCTTCAGAAACACGCGACTTATTGGGGCGTCGAGCTCGGGCTCCAGCGTGGCTGCGTGTGAATCGCACGCACTTCGTCCTGATCGCACGCGGGGCTCCGCGGCTCTTTGACGTAGCTCCAAAACGAAGGGCGCCGAGTGACTGCGCGCGGCCGCTGCAGATGTGGTTTGGGGTCCGCACCGTACGGCGCGGCCCCTGTTCATGTACATTCACTCGCCGGTCGAGGCGGCACCAGACGGGGCGGGGCAGCGTTCGTCCTGGTTCGACAACACGAGCTCACCAGCGCGAGGCCCGCCGTCGACCGTCACACGCACGAACCACCCCGGCGCACCCGGACACGGTGGCGCGAGCAGGCTGTAGACCGTATCGGGCCTCAAAGTGAGCTCGATGGGCTGCGCCTCGCGCGAGCGCTTGGTCCACACGATCCCGGAGCCGCGGGTGACCTCGTGGTAACGAACGCGGATCCCATGCGTGCCCGGCGGCACTAGCAGGTCGCAGACGTTGCTGGCGCAGAAACGCTGAGCCTCGGGAGCATCGACCTCGAGCACTACGCCGTAAGACTTGATGCGCGCCGCATGGGGCGGAAGCTCGGGCCCATCCGCTGCTCGGAACCCGCAGCTCGACCCAACGAAACCCAACGCGAGCCCGCCTGCGTGCCTGAGAAGTGAACCAGCGCCGCCCATTCGCTCAGGGTGCCACGAAGCGGCGGCACCGTCGTGTCATTCGCGGGGCCGCCGCGGTGCGTTCGCCGTCAGCACTAACACCCTCGCTGCTAGCGAGCCGTTTCAGGTGGCTCCCGGACATCCGCGAGCGTCGGCGGCGTGCCCGGGCCTAGCGTCCGAGCGAGGCGAAAACCGGCGAAGCGCGAAGCGCGATTTGCGGTCAGCCTTTGCGCGACTCGACACAGCGTGTTCCATCCGAAGAACGCACAATTGCGCGCGACCCCACTGCGCGTGTCGACCAGCTCACCTTCCGGATCTGGGTAGGGGTCAGCCCACGACACGCCTGCAAGGTGGTCCATCACCCACTCGTTGGCGTTGCCCAACACATCGTACAACCCCCAAGCGTTAGGCTCGAGCAAGCCCACGGGCTGTTCCATTTGCCGGGGGGTTCCCCCATTGGGTACGTTCGCGCAGTACCAGGCGACACGCGCCAGCTCTGGATTGAAGTCACAGGAGCCGCTTCTGCTCGTTGACCGCATAGGGCCTGAGTAGTAGCTGGTCGTCGTGCCGGCCCTCGCGGCGTACTCCCACTCGCCACTCGTGGGTAGTCGGTATCCATGGCAATCATAGATTGTGTCCGCACGCAGCTCGACCTTACAAGCGAAGTCGAGCCAATCCTCCGTCGCCTCCTTGCATTCGAACATCTCGAAGCACGCTTCCAGACCGCGTTGTTCGGAGAGCCAGTTGGCGTAGCGGAGCGCCCAGTACCAGCTGGTCCGGTTGACTGGGCATTCGGGCGCCGTGCAATGGCTGATCGAGCTGTCCTCGAGAACCGATGGCACAGGCCAGCCCGTCTCCAACCAAGCCTCTTGCGTGACTTCCGTAGCTTGGATCTCAAAGTCACGTGTCAAGGTGACGCGTGCTTGACGCTCGTCATACTTGGCACGATCGAGTTCGTCTTCCGGGGAGCCATATACGTAGCAACCCGCCGGAATGCGGCACCAACCATCCCTGCAGTCCTTGTTCACCCCCGGATGCACGCAGTCCGGGAACGCAGGGTTGCTGATGAATGGGACGCCGGGCAGCTCTGGCAGCGGGCCAGCACTCGTCGCGGACGGTGAAGGAAGCGCAGCATCCGACCCCGTCGATGGATTGCTCGATATGCTCTGGGATCCGGGTTGTTGGGAAAACGATGGTTCGGTGTCGCCCGTTGGTGAACCGCCGAATGAGTGCCCCGACGTGGTGCACGCCATCAGGACCAGAGCAAACGGTGCTGTCACCTCGGGGGCAAGAGCAGTCATGGCGATGGGGGTGGGGTTATCCCGTGGGCCAGAGCTTGCTGAGCGAAACGCGTGAGCTTTGATGCACTCAAGTAGGCCTGCGCCCCGTCGTTCAACGACCGGACGTCCTTGGGTGTCGTGTCCTCAATCGATGCCCAGCGCAGTTTCTCACCAGCGCAGGGGCGACAAGCGCCACTGCAAGTCGCCCTGAAAGTCGAGTAGATGTCGTCCATCGACAAGCGTTCTGCTTGGAGGCCCTGCGCGTGGACGCTCCAGAAGAACTGCAAAAAGTCGAGCTCTGTCGCGAAGCTCGACAGCACGCCCTGGTTGCCGCATTGGCTGTCTCGCCAGTTGGAGGCGGCATCGCAGTTGATGCCCTGAGGTGGGTATGCCTTGACGCCTGAAGGCATGTCGCGGCGAGGTGTCGAAGTACATGCCACGTCGGTTCCGCATTGTAGCCCGAACAGATCCGGCGAGAGGACTTCTTTGTAGTACGAGAACGTGCAATCCGTTTCCGTATTGCCAGTCTGGGGGTTGACCTGCCAATTGTTCGCCCGTGCGGACGTGAAGTGACCAAACCCCTCGTCGAGAGCAGAACCATAGCGCTCCGCCGACTGAATGCAGTGCAAGTCCATTGGCAGCGGTGACGTGCTGGCATGCGCAATCGTCATCCGTGACCTCTGGCGGATCGAGAGGTCCCCGGTTTCGACGTCAGTTATCCCATCACAACTACCCGACGTACACTCGAAGGTGTAGTGTTCATCAGCATTCACAGTCAAGCCCATGCCCAGACTGGACTGCTGGTGCCCTGCCTCGTGCTGAGTCACCCCCTTCCAACGACTTTGGTCGGGCCAGCGGCAGAAGCAACTGCTACCGGAAGGGCAAGGCTCACCAGACGCGTTGAGATAGCACAATTGAGCGCCGGGACAATCCGCGTCGGGCACTGCAACTCTGCGCGTCAACCGGAAGCTCACTGGGACCAACGAAGAGGTTCCCTCCGACGAACACGGAACCCCTTGTTATCCCGATACCACTCTCCTTCGCAATGAGGGAAGTGAATTCTCTGAACCACCGAATGGCGCACAACGGTTTAGACTGCAGAGCTGCAGCCCAAACCCACAGGGCAGGTGTTAGGCTGCAGGAACAACCGCCCAGTGGCCGGTCCGCGAGTTGTCTGACTGCCTACTGCCGAGTCCGGCCAGGGGCGACCCAGAAGAACGCGTTGTTCACTCAGAGCGGGGAGAACACGCGCGTTAGCTCGTCGCGGAAGCTGCGATGCTCCTTCTTCGCGCAGCCACTAGGCCGTTTGATGCCTTCGATCAAGGAATGCCCTTGGGCGGATTGCGCAAATCCCGCGCGGACGGTCACCGGCACCGCCTCGACGATCTTGTCTCTGTCCCCAGTGGCGAGATCTAGTGGATCTGCGACAACGTCGAGCTCGCGATCGTGTTGCACTGCGACGCTACGAACCGCGTGGACCTGAGCGGAAAAGGCTAACTCATCATCTGGGTCTACCTGGCGCCAGCGACAAGCGTGCTCGAAAGATGTCAGCGCTTTGTCCCATACCGAGAGCCCCGGCGGGCGCCCCGACTTCGCGGCTTCCTCGATGTCCGTGCGATTCGGCTCGAGCCATTCGGGAATGGGAAGCTGGTGTCCGGGGGGCAAGAACGCTCCTCCGGGTTTGACCGTTCGAAACACCGTCGCGTCACCGTCGAGCGGCGAGTAGCGGCTACGCACTCGCGACGGTCTCCAACCAGTGCGCGAACGCCGACGGGATTTGGTCCTTGCAGTTCAACGTACCATCTGCTGCGTCGCCCGTCTCTCTGTCTTTGGCGAACCAATAGCACGCGCCGTCTTCGGTGACATCGACTTCGAGCAACACAGAGTCGTAGCTCCAGGTGAACTGAAACGCGTCTTCAGTGGTTCGGCCCGCAAACGGAAGAGGCAAATCGGGCTGTTTCCGTTCTAGAATTGACCAGCAGCGACGAACCGCGGTTGCATGTGAAGTGCTGAGCTCGCTCGACGTTTCGAGGTGCGAGAGAAACTTCGTCCACTGTGGCGGCTTCGACTCGGTCCGTTGCTTCAGCGTCCGTAGCGGGCCGCGAGAGGTGAGACGGCGGGGAATGAGATCCAACACGGCACGAGCACGCTGCAAGCGCCCGGTCCGAAGCCAGGCACGGCAGACCCACAGGTGCAGATTCATTGCCAGCCAGGGGCTCGCGCTGACTTGAGTGCCTTCGGGGTCGACTCGCCCGATAGTTGCCCGCCACTCATCCTGGGCTTCGCGCGGACGGCCTTTGGAGATGAGCAAGGTAACGAGACGACCATTCCACCACGGATGCTCCGGGTTGAGCTCGACAGCCTTGGCGTAGGCGCTCCGCACTTGGTCAACGGAAGTGCCGGCACGTTCCAGGTTGAATCCAAGATAGTGCCAGGCGTAGTCGTCCTGGGGAAAACGCTCCACGCATCGGCGGTAGATCTGCGCCGCGCCGCGGTAGTCCCGACGGATGACGCTGAGATGACGAGCCCGATCCCAGTACAGGTTAGGGGACACGAGATCGAGCTTATCCCACTGCTCACCGACATCGCCGGCATGGGCAAGGTGATGAACCTTTTCGCACCAGGAGCGCAGCTCACCAGTCGGCAGCCCGATCGGTGAGGCCGCGCCGTCGACGTTCGCGTAGTGGGTAGCCAGCTCCGCATGCACGGGATCTGCAGCATCCCCGAGCCTATTGGCCAACATGTTTCGCAGCACAGTGGAGACCCGGATTTCCGTGGTCCCATACCCGATGCACTGCAGGACAAGAGGTGCATGCTCAGTGGGTACCTGGGAGATGGTACAGGCATCGCGCGACGGAACGGATCGTCGGATCGCGAGAAAGCGCTGAACAGCACGACGGACCGCGTCGAAAACTCGCAGCTGGCCGACGAGGGCTTGCGTTAGCCGTGGCAGAGGCACGGAGGACGCAAGGTGTCCCTGTAGTTCGTCATGAGGCGCTCCCAACGCACTGGCACCGACGGCGAGGCGCCAGGCTAACGGAGATGCGTTGATCGTTTTGGGGATCGCTCGCCTCAATCCATCGAACGCGCTTTGGTACTCCCCCCACTGAACGTGTTCGAGCGCAGACAGCGACGTTGTGTGGGGTCTGAGCTGCACGCGCGTGTTCGGATGAAAGCCGAGCCTCCCGGGCGTCAGTGCGGCGTCCGCAACCAATACCGTCGCCGCTGCACTCTGAAACAGACCTCCGAGCATCGACCTCGCCCGCGTCGGCAGCGCGTCGGCGGTTGCTCGTGCATTTTCGACCGCTAGCCAACTGTCGGGCATGCGGATCAACAGCAACCTGTTTGCGTCTGCCAGTTGCTGCCCGACTCGTCGCGCTAGAGCGTGCAGTTCATCTTCAGCGCCGGTCTTCCACGTCGGCCATGCGTCAGCAGTGCCAAGTTGGGAGGCGACATCCAGTAAGGCGACCGCAGGCGCGTCGGACTCTGCAAGTTGAAGCAGCTCCAGAACGACCGACGACGGCTCCAATTGAGCCAACGCCGACATCAGCGAATTGCGTCCGGATCCGACCGGACCCTCCACGTAGACCCGCCGCCCCGATCGCGCCGACTCGAGCGTCTGGGACGCGATGGCTTCGATGCTGGGCAGGAGTTCAGTCATGAGGCTGGAGGAGGATGCCGGAAGACCCGGCTCCAGTACAGTTTACGCAACCCGCAGAGCGGCGCCGTCTTCCCCAGACCGAAACTTCGGCCCATGGACCAAGCGACCGCTGGGGAGCTGCGTGCAACTCGTCCCTGACGAGCCCCGCTCGAGGCTCAGTCACTCGTTCAATGTCACGTCACGCTCACTCCCCGCCAAGACCGGCAGGGCTTAGGGCGCACTCCTGGACGAGGCGGGTAGGAGACACGTTGAGGCGTGTGTTCCCGCGGTTCTGCCGGCGACTTGCTTGTCCGGGTGAACCGCGGAGCGCTGCCACTGGTACGTCCGGACGGGACCGAGATTGACGTACTGGACTGGGTTCGATGTTTTGGAGGATACGCCGCAGTGGGGATTGATGCACAGGTCGTCCTGCGCGAAGGTGCGGCGAGCAAGGCAACGCGACTCATTCCCGGCCGCCTCATTGGTCGTCAGCTTCCACCTGCGGCTGCCGAACGCGCTCGCCAGCGGGTTCGACGTGAACATGGCCCGTCCGTGACTGCCGAACTGCTCGAGGCAGCTGGCTACATCGTTCTCTTCACCACAACACCCGCGAAGTGCATGTCGCCGGCGCGATGCATGGACGCCTACCAGCTGCGGTGGCAGATTGAGCTGCAGTTCAAGCGCTGGAAGTCGTTGTGCCACTTCGACAGGTTGCCCAACTACCGGGACGACACCATGCTGGCGTGGCTCGCCGCGAAGTTGCTGCTTGGCGTGCTCCTGGAGCGAGTGGCAAGCCCCCTGTCTCTTCGAACGCAAGCCCCTCTAAACGAAGCCTTGCCCGTACCCGGCGGCACTATCAGATCGCAGACGTTGCTGGCGCAGAAGCGCTGAGCCTCGGGAGCATCGACCTCGAGCACCACGCCGTAGGACTTGATGCGCGCGGCATGAGGCGGAAGCTCGGGCCCATCCGCCGCTTGGAGCCCACAGCCGAACGCCACGAAACCCAACGCGAGCCCGCCTGCGTGCCTGAGAAGTGAACCAGCGCCGCCCATTCGCTCAGGGTGCCACGAAGCGACGGCGCCGTGGTGTCATTCGCGGGGCCGCCGCGGTGCGTTCGCCGTCAGCGGCAAGTGAGTGTTCGCGGCTGCTCGATGTAGATCGGGATCTGCACCCGACTAGAATCCAGCAACGCCGCAACGAGTGATCGTCCGGCAGTTCGGCATGCAGAAGCCACCCGAACGTTCACTTTGCGTAACCAAGTGATGAGCTCGGAATACCGACAGACGCAGTCAACCAGAGCGGGGTCGCTCGCAGCGGCCCGCGCGTTAACCAAACACGACTGCAGATCGAAGGAACAAGATGAAGCAATCAATGAAACTCGCTCACAGCCTCTTTCCCTTGCTCGCCGCGCTACCCGGCTGTGGGGCCGACGCTGGTTCGTTCGACGACGCCAGCTACGACAGCACGACTGAGGCCCTGGAGCAAGCCTATGTGGACGATGCGGCCGATGACGATAGCAGCCGGGATGTGGGAAACGGCACCGGCGACTCGACGCGGAGCGCCGGCGAGGGCACCGGAGGGCGAGAACCTAACGCCAGCACGGCACAAGGCAGTCAGGGGGTGAGCATGTTTTGCGAACACACGAGCAGCGCGTTCGTGATCTGTGATGTGTTCACCGTGCCCGAGGTGGAGCTCCAAAGCTACTCTTGGAGCCACACCCCGCCTCTGCACATCGACAGCAACCTCGGGCTGACCACGAGCTACACTTGTGGCCTCGGATCTAGCGGTGGCAGTGTGTCCTTCAGCTACGTGACCACGTCGGGACAAACGAACACCATCACGCGTCCCACGAATTGCAACCCGACGGGAGGGGGCAACCCCTGCGCATTCCCCGCGCCTTTCTGCTACATCGTCCGCTGACCGGGTGACGACAACGTTCACCCGCAGACGCTGTCCCAGCCGAGCTGGGCGTGCCATTGGCCCGCGTGCTGCGTTGGTTCACTCGGACCGGCGCGGTGCGCCTCGGGCCAGGCCGCGTCACACGCCGGAGGCCAAGCTCCAAGTCGCCGACAACACGTAGAACACCGGTCCATCCAGGGTGTGGTGTCATCGTCCACTCCGCGCGTGCGGCCCAGGTCGAGCGCGATCGCGCGTCACGACACGACGTGAACCAACCCTTCGGCGAGATGCTCGACGTACGCCTTGACTCGCTGGGGCAAGTGGGCGCGCCGAGGGTAGATGGCGTACACCGACCAACCCAGCGCGACCTTGCCTGGCAGTACCTCGATGAGGTCGCCCGAGGTGAGCGCTTCGTCGGCGACGAACTTCGGCAGGAGCGCGATGCCGTGGCCGGCAATCGCCAACTCTCGCAGCGCATCGGGATGGTTGGCACGAAACGGGCCGCTCACGCTGACGCTCTGCCGCCCGCGCCGGGTGATGAAGGACCAACGCTGTTGGCCCCGGTAGTTGGTGTCCACCAGACAACTGTGGTCGCGTAGATCTTCCGGATTGCGGGGCTTGCCGCGCGTCGCGAGGTAGTTGGGCGAAGCGACGGCAACAATCGACACGGGTGCCAGTCGTCGAGCAATGAGCGCCGAGTCGCGCGGCGCGGTGACTCGCACGGCAACGTCGAACCCCTCTTCGACCAAGTCCACGAAACGGTGCGTGAGATCGAGATCGATCACCACGCCGGGGTGCTTGGCATGAAAGGAGGTCGTGAACTGGTCGAGACAACGCAGCGCGAGCCCCGGGGGAGCCGTCACTCGCAGCGTTCCCTCCAGGGCGCTCTTGGCGTTCTTCACCTCCGTCTCCAGCAGTTCGAGCTCCGTCAACAAGGCCTCGCAGCGCTCGAAGTACAGCTTGCCCACACCCGTCAGGCTCAGCGAGCGAGTGTTTCGCTGCAACAAGGTGAGCTGCAGCTCGGCTTCGAGGGCGGCCAGGGCTTGGCTGAGACGCGCCTTGGAGCGGCCCCACTGTCGAGCCGCACCACTCAGACTCCCCGCGCGGACCACACGCACGAAGGTCTCCATCGCCAGCAGTTTGTCCATCGTTCGAGAATACCAAACACTGAGTCAACCGAGTCTAGGATTGTTGAACGCTGCCGAACGCGGCAGGATCACCGGGCGAACGACAGGAGGTCGCATCATGAACACATGCACTGAGGGGATCCATCATCTGGGGCTGACGGTGTCTGACATCGCCGCTGCCCGAACCTTTTTCGTCGACCAGTTGGGCTTCACACAGGTCGGCGAGAAACCCGACTACCCGGCGGTGTTCGTCAGCGACGGCACCGTGATGATCACGCTGTGGCAAGTGCGTGAGCCGTTGACCGCCCAGCCCTTCGACCGCCATCGTTGCGTCGGCTTGCATCACGTCGCGCTGCGAGTGCCAAACGAGGCGGCCCTGGCCCAATTGTACGAGCGCCTGCGGGCACGCAGCGACGTGAGCATCGAATTCGCCCCTGAGGCGTTGGGGCAAAGCGGTGCCCAACACATGATGTGCAACGTACCCGGAGGCATTCGGGTCGAATTCATCGCTACGGAGTAGTCGCCATGGCTCATCGCAGCGACATCGCGTTTTCGACCGCCGTCAAACGCGCCCAAACCGAACGCGGCTCGCGCTCGATCTACGAACGCAAGATGCTGCGGCGCGACTGGCCCGACACCATTGACGCCGACTTGGCCGACTTCATCCGGGCGCGTGATTCAGCCTATCTGGGGACGGCCTCGACGAGCGGACAGCCCTACATCCAGCACCGCGGAGGCCCGCCAGGTTTCATCCGCGTGCTGGACGAGCACACCTTGGCGTTTGCCGACTACAGTGGCAATCGCCAGTACATCTCGGTCGGCAATCTGAGCGAAAACGACAGGGCATTCCTCTTCTTGATGGACTACGAGAGCCGCCGTCGAGTGAAGCTGTGGGGAACGGCGCGCTTCGTCGAGAACGACGCCGCGCTGGTCGAACGCGTGCGGGACCCTGACTATCCGGCGGACGTCGAACGCGTGTTGCTCTTTCGGGTCCTGGCCTGGGACGTCAATTGCCCGAGCCACATCACGCCCCGCACCGCCGCCACTTCAGAGGGTACCAGTCATGAGTGAGCACACGACGCTCGACGCTCCTCGGCGGGAGTGGATCGCGGATTTGGCACGCTCCTACCGCGCTCGTCTGCTCGCCTATGCAACCCGTCGTGGCCTCGACGCGCAAGAGGCGCTGGACGCAGTCCAGGACAGCTTCGTGACACTGTTGACCTGGCACGGTACTGAACACGTGCCGCGCGAAGGGGACGACGGGTTGAAACTCCTGACCACGCTGCTGCGTCACAACGCTTTCAACGGTCGACGCAAGCGCCGCCGCCACGCGGGCTCGCATGCCTTTGCCTCAGCTGAGACCATCGATGCGGTGACGGCTGAAGTCAGAGCGACGCAAACCGAAGAACTGGCAAAGCTCGGCGACTGCATCGAGCGCATGCCTGTGCGTCAACGAGACGTGCTGTTGAGCTCGATCGACGATACACCCAACGGGCAAGTAGCGACTCGGCTGGGCATCTCCACCGATCACGTTCGGGTGCTCCTGCACCGCGCCCGCTCGCACTTGCGCGGCTGCACCCACCGCGACTCGAGTCGCGCGCGCAGCGGCTCATCGCGACCCGGTGCTCCAAGTTCTCCAAAAAGCGACGACCACCCGTAACGCTCGCCGAGCTGGTGACCTATCGAGTCGACACTGCGCGGGTTTGCCAGTGTCGACTCGATAGGAGATACGACCAATGAATTCCAAAGTTGCTCTCGTCACCGGTGCGTCCAGCGGCATCGGTTTGCAGATGACCAAAGCGCTGCTCGAGCGGGGCTATGCCGTCGTTGCAATGTCCCGTCACGTCTCCGCGTGCGACGCACTGCAGGCGTCGGATCAACTCGCGCTGTTCGATGGGGACGTCGCCGAGCCCGCCACCGCAAAACGCGCCGTGGAGCTCGCCCTCGAACGTTTCGGACAGCTCGACTTGCTGGTCAACAACGCCGGCGTGTTCATCGCCAAGCCGTTCACCCAGTATACCCAAGCCGACTACGACCGGTTGCTGGCAACCAATTTGGGAGGCTTCTTCCACATGACGAAGCACGCGCTCGAAGCGATGCTCCCCAAACAACGCGGGCACATCGTCAACATCGGCACGTCACTGGCCACGGTCCCCGTCGTCTCGGTGCCCAGCGCGTTGCCCATTCTCATCAAAGGGGGCCTCGAAGCGGCGACGCGCTCACTGGCGATCGAGTACGCCGAGGCGGGCATTCGCGTGAACACGATCGCAGCCGGTATCATCGACACCCCCATGCACCCGCGCGAGAACCACGGCTTTTTGGCGGGTCTGAGCCCGGCCAAGCGCCTCGGCACCACCCAAGAGATCGCCGACGCACTGCTCTACTTGGACTCGGCGCAGTTCGTTTCGGGCGAGGTCGTCCACGTCGATGGAGGCGCCCATGCCGGCAAGTGGTCGTGACGCGACGACCGGCTCGCGGATGGTCGAGATCCTGGTCGGCGTCCAGGTCGATGACGAGGCCGGGTACACCCGGTACCGCACGGCGATGCTGCCCTTGCTCATCCGACACGGCGGCTCGTTCGGTTTCGACGCGCGGGTATCGCAGGTGCTCAAACCGACGAGTGCGGCCGGCATCAATCGCGTCTTCACGATTCGGTTTCCAGACGCTGAAGCGCTCGAAATGTTCTTCGCAGATCCCGCGTATCTCGCCGTGCGCCGCGACTCGTTCGACTCCTCGGTGTCCAACACGGTGCGCCTCGGCAAGTACGACGTGATCGAATCAAGCCAATGAAGGTGCTAGCGAGGCAAGCGGCGCTCAGTCGGTGTCGGCGATCCAGGTCTCGATGCGTGCTCGAGCGCTTTCGACGTTGAAGCCCGCGCCGGCGACGCGCCCGAGCAATCGCACCAGCGGGCCGCGCACGCGGCGCGGCGGTAAATCGAGCTCGTCGGCGAGACGCAGCACGGCGAGCTCGAGCACCGTATCGGGATCCGGCGGGGCAGGCGCGGGAGGTACGGCCGGCGCTCGCTTCGGCGGATCGCCGACGAGGGCCTTGGCGAGTTGGTCCGCAGCCGCCGCGTCGTGGATGCGAATGGTCGCGACCAGCGGCGCCCGGTGTCGCTTCCGGGGAGCGGATTGCCCGAGTTCCCAGCGCCCGACGGCCCGCGCTTTCAACCCCAGCCGCATCGCCAGCTCGGCCTGCGTCAACCGCGCCGCTCGCCGCGCTTCGTAAATGGCATGGGCGAGTTTGGAAGTCATGGAAAGGGCTGAAGGCGGACGGCACTCGACTGGAAATGGCGGGTGACCCGCCACAAACCCCAGTCACGCAGGCTGTAATAGCCGGCTACCTGGCATTTGTCCACCTGTCACCCAATAGATACAGCGGGTGATCCGCCATAATAGTGCGGCTTCCGCAAACTAATGGCTGTCGAGCTAACATTCTCTGGCTACATGCCTTTCCAAAAAGGCGGGTGACCCGCCATTTACGGCGCGTATCGCTGAAATACGGCACTCAACCTGCCATTTTAACAACTCACGGCGCCATTTTTGGACCTCGACCTGCCTTTTCGTTTCGGCGTCGTAGCGGGGTGCGCAGGACGTACGGAGCGCCCCACTCGAGACGATTCCGGGGTCCGGCAACGTGCTCTACTCGCAACCGTGCGCGGCGCTCGTTCGACCAGAGGAGGGAACCGCCAAGGCGCCAAGGCGCCAAGAACGCCAAGAACGCCAAGAACGCCAAACAGCGCTATGGCTCACGGTCCGTCGACGCAAACGCCTCGGAGCGCGGAGCCATCCCCCTTGGCGCGTGTCGAGGCGACCGGATCTGTGGAAGTCGCATCCGGGTTCGGTGCGGGCGCTGGCTGCGCGCCAGTGTCGGGGCTCGATGGATCGGGGCCCGATGGATTGTCGGGGCTCGACGGATCGGGGGTGAGCGGGGTGGTGCTTTCGGGCCCGGGCGGGGGTGGGGGCTGCGTAGCATCGGCGGTCGCCGTGGGCGTGAGCGGCACCAGCTCGACGTCGCCAGGGGGGGCACACCCCATGGAGTTGGCGTTGGTTCCACGCGAGTTGCATTCGGTCCCTTCGGGACACTGGTAGTCCGGCAGGTCGTCGCACATCTGGGGGCGACACCCGAGCGCCAACGCGCGGGGGTGGTCCGGATCGCACACGCTGCCACCGCAGCCGTAGCCGTCCGGTTCGTCACAGCGCAGCTGCCGACACCCGCGAGCATCGGCGTTGGGGGAATCGGGATCGCACGTGTGACCGCCCCGACACCCGCGCTCGAGCTCACTGCAATGCCGCTGGGCGCAACCGTTGGGATCCGCATTCGGCCCGTCGTAGTCGCAGTAGCCGATGTTGATGGGCTCCTGGGTGATCTGGCCGTCGGCGTCCGGCAGGTTGAGCGGCGAAAAGCACTCGAGCCCCTCTTCGCAATTGCGGCGAACGCAGCCGTAGGCGTCGGTGCCCTCGGCGCGCCCGGCGCTGCTCGTCGGAGCACACACGTAGTCGTCGCTGTAGCAACCTCCACCCGGCATCCCACACGGCACCGGAACGCATCCGTAGGCCTCAGGGGCCAACGCGGGGTCACACGTCCACGAGCCGTTACCCGCGCCGCTGACGAGTGCGTTGCACTCCAGGGCCCCCGGCTCTTCGCAGGTCAGCACTCGACAACCCACGACATCGCTGTTCTGTGCCTCGGGTTCACAGATGTGCCCTTCCGCACAGGCGGGGCCGTCGTCCTCGTCACACCGAATGCGTCGACAACCGTCGGGTCGTGCGCGGGGGTCTGGCGGATCGCACGCGTAGTCTTGCGGGCAGGGCGGGCCGTCCGCCTCCTCGCACCGCTTCACCTCGCACAACCCCGTCTCGCGACACACTTCCCCCGACGGGCAGCTCTGGTCGCTGTCACACGGGTGATCACACACCGTTTCCGGGCACGACCCCGGAAACACCGTCCCGCCGAGCGCCTGGGTCGCACTGACGCAGATCAAGTCTTCTGGGCAATCGAGGTTCTCGCCGCACGCGTCGTACGAACACGGCGGCGGGGGCTCCGCCATCGGCACCGGCTGCGGAGCCGCAATCGCGAGGCCCAACGAGGGGCCGCAGACCATCGAACCGGGGCAGTCTTCGTTGCTCGCGCACGCCATGGCACTCTTGTCATCTTTCCTCGTGGACGACGTCTCGGAGTTGCCGGGGGTTGAGCACGCGGAGGCCAACAGACAAGCGCTCAGCAACACGGCGCGGGACCAGAACGTCGGTTGTCGGTCGCTCATGGCCCACAGCCTGCCGGGTTTCGCGACAAAGACCACGTGCCGCGGCCTATCGGAGGCAAGAAG
>QJWJ01000422.1 GCA_003235365.1 Deltaproteobacteria bacterium | reverse complement strand
GAACGTGCCCTCTGCCGCGCCGAATGCATGCGACTTAATCCATATGTACTCTTCCCGCATGGCCATCACCGCCGTCCCTGGCTCCGGAAAGCTGAGCGTCCAATGCCCGTAGCTGCAGCTGTGTCGTCTCGCGATAGAAGCTTGTTTGAGAAGCTTGGTAGGTTCACTCGCCAAGCTTCCGAGGATCACTTTTCCGAGCAGACTTCCCGCAAACGACGCCGCGTTGTCGCGACCGATCTCTCTCATCCCTTCGTGGACCCGCTTGGGGCTCTCAAGGAGTGCGCCGGCAACGGCCAAGCGTTCCAAGTAGCTCGACAGAGGGTACCAGCGAAGTGCCGAGAACGATTCCGGATAGTATTCGGCGTATGATTCCAGAATCCCCGCTCTTTCGAGGACCGTTGCGATGTTCTTGAAGTACAGACCGCGACAGCGCGCCGACGGGGGGATCGCTCGCTGACGCTCCCGTACGTCGCAATGCGCCACAAGGGCCGTCACCCGCGGGTCCATGTGCCAGTACTTGTCTTAACCCGGCTTTCGACGCAAGTGGCGTCGACAATTGGATCCGTCGAGGGCGCACGACGGCGCGTGGTGGCGGACGGGTTGGCGGAACGGGAGCGTCGCCGTCCGCAGATTGGGCGCCTTCCGGAGCAGAGGCGTCGCAAATGAGTTCTAGACTTGTGGCCGGTCCCGCGTGGTGGAGCACTTCCTGGTGGACTGGTGTCGCGTCGGCTGTCGCGCCAGGGGCACATCGCTTCCCCCGAGCAGACTGCTGCGCGAGTGCTTCGGCGAGTCGACGCCGCGCTCGGATGTTGCTGGTAACAGTAACCTGATGCCGTTTGTCATTCGGTACGTTGCGTTGGCGGTGCAGGCCGGCCGAAGCGCGCCCCGGCGGGGGACGGAACGCGGTCGAGCCTCGGCCGGTTGGCAAACGTGAGGCACGACGCGTGCTTGGCAAGCGCTCGCGACGCTTGCTCTGGCGGAAAAGCTCTCGCTACGCCGACCTGTGGGGCCTGGCCGCCGACGCTTGAGTAGTCTGAGAAGTCAGCTCCTCAGGACGCCGGGCGGAAGATTCGAGCCTTGCTTTCGACTCTCCGCAGGAGTTAAATTGAGTGTCTAGGGGTTTGGGGTGCATTCAGTCGAGGAGAGCCAAGCGGCGCGCCGGTGGCTCGATAGGGTCGCTACGGGTTGCGCCTTGATCGTGGTCGGCCTGGCCGTCGCCAGCCTCGTCAGTGTGATACTCGACGTCGAACTTCACCACTCGCAGCGTGGTGGGCCGCGCATGTCACCCGCCACCGCTGTAGCCTGCGTGCTCGCGGGCACTGCGCTGTGGATGTCGACCCAGGTACGGACGAAATTGGCGCAGCGAGCCACGCGAACTCTGGCGCAAGTCGTCGTGGCCTTCGGGGTTGCCCGTTTGCTCACGCTCGCGATCGGTGTTCAGCTTGGCGTTCTCGGCGGTCCTTTGATGATCGACGCAGGCGTCACTGCGCCAGCGACCGCAGTCGGACTGGCGTTGTCTGGAATCTCGCTTTCTCGCTCAAACGGAGTCAGGCCGAGCTGGCTCCCCGATGTGGCGGCGCTGTGCGGTTGTCTCGTGGGTTGGTTGGGGCTGAGCCGGTATGTCTATGGTGGTGGTGCGGTCGTCGGCTTTGCGCAAATGTCGGCACCGACGTCGTTCGGGCTCGCGGCATTGGGGCTGGGCGCCATGTGCAGTCGCCGGGGGGGGCTCGCTACGTTGATCACTGGGGGAGGTTCCGCTAGCGTGATTGCGCGTCGCCTGATGCGTGTGGCGTTGACGGCGCCCTTCCTATTTGGGCTTCTGTATCTTCACGGCCTGCAACGTGACTGGTGGAGCATGGAGGCGGGGGTATCGCTGCTGACCTTCGCGCTTTCTGCCGGCGTTTGCGGCACCGCCTGGTGGGCAGCAGCTCGCCTCGAGCGGGCGGATCGGCAACGGACCACAGCAGAGCATCGAGTGCGCGACCAGCTCGACCGGATGCACTTGCTGCATGAGATCAGCGAGGCGATGGCGCGACGGCAGGATGTGAAGAGCACTGAGGATGTCGTGGCGACGCAAGTGTTCGAACAGTTCGGTGCAGACTTGGTCGTACTACTTCACCTCGACCTCGTCGCTGACGAGCTGACGATCAAAAGCGTGAGGTCTGCCCTGTCCAGCGAGCAAGACGCCTCGTGGCTTGTGGTTGGCCAAGGGATCGCCGTCGACAACAACGGCCTGGCGCGGTGCGTCAGCGGTGAACTAGTTTATGAGCCCGATATCTCCGATCTGCCACACCCCATATCTCGCAAGTTGGGGGAACTCGGGATCCGGTCGATGGTGCTGGCGTCGCTGCGAGCCGACTCCGAGACCCTCGGGGTGTTGTTGGTCGCGAGCAAGCGAACGGGCCGCTTCAAGAGCACCGACTGCGAGTTCTTCAGGCAGCTTGGCGTGCACGTCGCGCTATCGATCCGCCAGTCACATCTGCACCAGTGCTTGAGCGAAGCGTACGAAGACCTGCGCAATACCCGCGAGGCGATGTCCAAGCAGGAGCGTCTGGCCGCGGTGGGACAACTCGCCAGCGGCATTGCTCACGACATCAACAATGCGCTGTCACCCGTTGGAATGTACGCGTTCATGATGCTCGAGGAGGAGCGGAACTTGAGTGATGCAGGACGAGAAGCGCTGGAGACGATACGCAAGGCGGTCGACGACGTCGGAGAGACGCTTGCCCGCTTTCGGCGATTCTACAAGGCGCCCGGCAAAGACTTCGTATCCGAGGAACTCGCGCTCAACTTCATCGTCGATGAAACGATCGAAATGTCCCGCCCGCGTTGGATGTTGGCGTCGCGACGCGAGGGCGTAGAGGTGACGCTCGAGCGCGAGCTCGCGGGCGATCTGCCGACCTTGACGGGCAACTCGGGTGAACTTCGAGACGCAATCACCAATCTGCTGATCAATGCGATCGACGCCATGCCAAATGGCGGTACGTTGTCTGTCCGTACGATGCTGCGGAAGGCTGATGACGGAAGCAGTCGCATCGTTTTGGAGGTGGCCGATACCGGTGTGGGGATGGACGAAGCGACGCGCGAGCGTTGCGTAGAGCCGTTCTTCACAACCAAGGGTGAACTCGGCACGGGCCTCGGTATGGCGATGGTGCACAGCTCCGTCCAGCGGCATGGCGGGGTGTTGGAGATCGACTCAGTCGTCGGTAGTGGGACGACAGTGCGGATGTCCTTCCCGACATCGTCTCAGGTTGCCCAGGTCAAACCCAGTGAGGATGTCCAACCGCGGCCGGTGCGGCTGCTCGTGGTAGATGACGATCCCGTCATACTGCGGGCCTTGGAGACAGCGCTCGACAACGATGGGCATGATGTCGTGTTGGCGAGCGGCGGGCGGGAGGCACTGCGAACTTTCCTGGACTGCCAGTCCGGTGCGCCGTTCGATGGTATCATCACTGACTACGGAATGCCGCATCTCGACGGCGCCTCGTTGGCGGCAGCAGTCAAGAAGAGCTCGCCTGATACGCCCGTTCTCATGCTGAGTGGATGGGGAGTTCGTCTGAACGAAGAGCGGTCGACCCCCCCACACGTTGATGCCGTGTTGAGCAAGCCGTTGAAGGTCCCCGCCTTGCGTCAGCTGCTCGCCCGCTACTTTGGGGCAATCGAGCGTAAGCCGCAGGAGTGAAGCGCACGTCGCCCCGCGTTGAATTTCCGCGGAGCCCAGGAGGTGCCCTCCGCGCCCGTCGCTTCAGGTCCGCGGTTTGCGCGGGCTTGGTTTTTCGCCGCTTCAGCGATCGATTCACCTGCCGACCAAGACGAACGGCGCCCAGTAAGCGGGGTGCGCGGCTTCGGGGCGTCTCGGGTCGTTCATCACCCGAAGCATGGCGTGTTGCAGCGCTTTCGCCTTGTCCCCCTCTGGGGTGCTGCCCAGCTCTGCAAATGTCGTGGTGGTGAGGGCCATGGCCGCGGAGTCCGCGACGGACCAGTGTGAGACCAAGACGGCTTGTGCGCCTGCGTAGAAGAATGCGCGGGCCAGCCCGGATAACCCACGTGAACTCGGTTTGCCGTCGCTCGACGCCGTATTGCAGGCGCTGAGGATCACCCACTGCGCGCGCAGCTGCAGCTGAGAAACCTCGCTCGCGGTCAGCAAGCCGCTCTGAGGCGAACAGGCCCTGTCAGGTGTCAGTACCAGTGCCGGTTCATCGAGTTCGGGTACCTCACCCGGTACCAGTCCATGCGTTGCAAATGAAAGAACCCGGAACGCCTTGAGGTTCGCCGCGCGAACGGACGATTCTGTCGCCCTCGCGCCGAACAGCACGTTCCGGGGACCACCGCCCAGCGTTCTGGAGATTTCGAGCAGTTCCGGACGCGTGTTGCCGAGGGGGTGAAGTTCGGCGAGTGCCAAGGCCTGCGACCGCTGCGGCGAGTCCGCGCAGCCTCGTGTATCGACGAAACGCTCGACCAACGGATCGCCGACCCCGAGGAACGGCTTGCTTGCGCCCGGTTGTTCGCCCGACACCTTTTGCAGCGAAGCTAGGCTCGAGATCGACGGCAGAATGGTGACCGGGTGATCGCGAATGAGCCAGGCGGTCTCTCGATAGTCTCTGAAGTTGGCGGGGCCACTTGGGGGTGGTTCAGTGACGAGCACACTTGGCGGCAGGCTTTCCAACGGTCCGTCAGGCACGAAGAGCAGACGATTGGCGCGAGCCAGCGATTGTTCGAACGGTCCCAACAACTGACGGTACAGATCGTGGGCCAAGGTGCGGTCGAAGCGCAGGCCTTGTGCGGCGCTCTTCAGCGTTACACCGCGGGCACCGGCCGGCGACGCGTTCACGTCCAACCCGCGGCGCAGGGCCGTGACAGTTTCGGCTACTTGCTTCCTGCTCACCGCGAGCTTCTTCCACACGACCTGCTCGCGGGAGATCCCCCAAGCGAAGGTTGCATGGGGACCGAAGTTGAAGGCGACGAGCAATTCACCCGGAGCGAGTAGCCGCTGCACTTGTCTGGGCTCGAGTACTTCTGGCTGCGCCAGTGCCCGATAGGCGGGTAGGCTTCGTGCCAGGCGTCGGGTCGCCGACTCGCGTGCGGAGCGCACCTTGTTGACCTGGGCGCGCAAGTTCTCGAGTTTCTGAGCGCGATCGACGTCAGCACTCGCGGCCAGAACGTTCGCATACTGACTTTCTAGGTGGCTCCGCGCGGCATCCAGATCTTGCGAGGTCCGGACCAGCTCTGAAAGCTGATCTGAACCGGCGGCGACACGAGCGGACAGTTGAGCGAGCGCTCGGGCGGCCTCGCTACGTGCCGAAAGCTGCGCCGCTCGGAAACTTGCCGCTTGGGCTGTCGAACGTTCGGCGCCTTCGGTTTGGGTGCGCCACAAGGTGTCGATGTACGTGTTCGTCGTCTCGATGCTGAAGGGAGAATCGGCTGCCGTTCCGCTAATCCGTCGCCACTGATCGAAACCCGCATCGAACTGTTCGCGAGCCCGCTTGAAGTCGTTGAACCAGTACCATGCGGCGCCGAGCGAGATGTGTGCGTTGGCAACTCGCTGATGCGGCTCGCCGAACGTGGCGCGATGGCTTTCGAGCATGGTGTTGAAGGCGGACAAGGCACAGCGCCGATCATTGAGCTTCAGGCAAATGGCACCCAAGAACTGGAGTGTTTGAATGCGTGCGGGCGGGAGGCCTGCCGCTGACTGCTGCGCCGCGAGTTGTTCCGCGAGCGCCTTGGCTTTGGCGAGGTATTCTGGGTCGTTCGTCGCCAGCAGGATCTTGACCGTCAACATCTGGGCGTCTTGGAGTACGCGACCGCTGACATCGTGCTGGCGTAGGATCGCGGACGCTGGGGCCAATGTGAATAGCGCGCGCTTGGCGTCGTTCGCCTCATAGTACGCTGAAGCCAGCAGGACCGAGGCTCTAGCGGCGTCGATGGACTCGGGACCGAACATCTGCCGTCGGATGCGCAGCGCGCGCTGATACAGCGAGATGGCAGATGCGTGATCGCCTCGTGCCGAATACAGCCCTGCGACATTCTCGATCGTTTCTGCGATGATGCCGAAGCGTGGGTCCCGCGCGCTGACGACCGCTTCTCGGATTCGAAGGCAATCGTCGTAGTGCTCGAGTGCTTTTTCGACGCGACCGGTGGAGGACAGGATGCCCGCGAGCTGACAGTGGCCCGCTGCCGTGGCGAGAGTGGCTTCGCCGAAGTAGCGCTCGTCCAGAGCGAGCGCGCCGAGCAAGACGCGTTCCGCCTCGGCGGGTTCGCGAGTCGCCGCAAGGACGACGCCGAGCGTGCGATACTGATGCGCCAGGTCACGCTCGTTGCCCAGCTGCTGGAGCAATTCGATCGCCCCCTCGACAGCTGTTCTCGCTTTCTTGTAGTCGTAGAGGTTGATTTGAAGCCAAGCCTGGTTCCCGAGCAACGTTGCCAAGTGCGCTTGGTCGCCGGATTTTCGGGCGATGTTCGTGGCTCCTTCGAGGTATTGCGCAGCCAGAGCAAACCGGCTCTCCGTGAAGTGGAGATCCGAAATGGCATTCAACACGATACCAGTTGCTGAGGCGGCCTCACCGTGCACGGCGATGCAGACGTCGAGCGCTTCTTGCAACGCAGCCAGGGCCTCGTCCGTGCGACGCAAGACCTTGAGGGGTCGAGCCTTACTCAACAACGACAGGGCGAGTCGTTCGTCGAGTGGTTGTTGAGTGCGGGCGATGCGTTCGGCCTCTCGTGCCAATTGCAGGGCGTCGTCGTAGTGACCCGCCTCGTACTGGGCGTCTGCTTCGTCGATCGTCGCTTCCCAGTTTTCGCTCGGCTTGGTTCCACTCGTCACTGGGGTCGGGGTCGAACATGCGAACAACGTCGAGCAACCCAACAACGATGCCGCAACAACCGAGCGGAACCTCTCGAGTAATCGCGACGACCCGCGCGGACGCCGCGCGCGCGATTTCCGTTCAGCCCAGCCAGTCACGACGAAATGGCTATCCCCAACTCGGCGTGGGATCAACCCTGGTGCTCTTCGACTCCTCGCCGCCGCTGGCCAACCCGAGATCACAGCGCATGCCGTGAACAAATTTGCTGAGCGCGCAGCCGGTGCCCTTCATTCGCGAGGAAGCACGAAGCGGCACCCGTAGCCGAGAAGGCTAGGGGTGCCGTTGCTGGCAACTCCGGCCGATACGTGTTCGATTTGCCTGGTCCCCGATAGATGTAGGCTTGGCGCGGCGCTACGAGGAACTCGTGTTCCTTGTTCCCATTGGGATGAATCTTGAAGTGTAAGCCAGAAGCCGCGACGGTTGCTTGCTCACCCGACGCGCAGAACGTTTTCTGGGCCGGAACCCAGTTGACGCAGTCGATGTAGTTGTACACCTCGAACGTCACGGGACCGCCAGAGGCATTGTGTATCAGCGCGTTTGCGACCTTCGCCCCGTCGAGAAGGTTCGTGGTTTGAGTGAAGAGTAGGAATGCTCGAGGGAACGGCGTCCCTCCACACGAAGAGTACCCGCGGCACGCAACGGTCGCTCTCAACGGGTTTACAAGTGTGTCCGCGTGTTGCCGTTTCTGCAGAACGTCGTGCGTATTGTGTGGGCTGCTACAGTGTCCTGTGACGCAGTCGACACGTGGGGGAATCGGAAACGAGAGTTGGTACCGCGTTGCCCTTCAATTGGGGCATGCGGTCCGGTATCCGGGCTCCCCGCCCGACGAGGCGGTCGTCTTCCGGACGTGAAGCGCGGTCGCGCCACGCGCGGTGGCGGACTGTGGTATCGGCCCCTTCGGTCGCGCGGTCGTGAACGGTGCCACCTGGGAGAGAGAATCTCGTGCAAGGGGTGAAGGTTTCCCACGCGCCAGACTCCAACAGTCGTGTGGCCTCCCGGCGGTTGACCAGTCTTGCGATGGCTTCGATCGACTGGCCCGTACGTGGGGTTTTCCAATCGACGTTTCCAAATTGGCATGGTGTGGTCCGGCGACACAGCCAAGCCCACTGAGCACTACCCACCTGGAGCGAAAGTGAAACTACAGCATTGCTTTCGGTCCTCGACGCGACCGACTATGAGACGGATGAGCTTCCCTTCGATCTGGCGTTTGGCGTGGTCACTCGTTGTGGGCTTGGCCGTGACTTGGGCTTCGACTCCAATCGCAAGAGCCGCTGAGCCCATGGGTTCCGCCGCGCGTGACGACGACTCCGCCGACCTGTGGGGGTACCACCCATCGGGGTTTGGAGCGGTTGGGTCGGTGGGCCTGGGGTTTCCCGATGGTGACGATGCCGGTCCCCAACAGTCCGTTTACGGTCCGAACTTCGCGCTCGCGCTGAACCTGGAATTGTCGTTCGCGTTCATCTACGTGGGCGGTGGATTCACCCACTTGCAGTTCGATGACAAGGACCCGTTGCGATCGGATCTGGTGAACGTCGAAACCGGCGATGAAATCGACTCGGAAAGCTCAGCGACTGCAGCGATGTTCTCCGGGGAGATTGGCCTTGCTCACGGCTTTGGGCTCGGTAAGTGGTTCGCCGTGCGTCCGGGTATCGGCTTTGGTGTGAGCAGCGACGGGGAGGTCAATCGCGATGTGGCCAATTGTGTCGACTGCGGCAGGCACGTCGTGTTGGAAAAATACAAGGGCGGCAGGTACTTCCGCACCCACATCGGGGGCTACATTCGCATGCCCGGGATCGGCGGTGGGTTCGGCATCATCGCGAGCTATCAGCAGTTTCTCGGTGAAGTCGATCAGCCCGCATTGAATCGCACGATCCTCTTCGGGTTCGCCTTCGCCGGAGGGGGTGGAATATGAACGGTCGCACGCGGGCATTCCAGTGCGTCATCCCGATGCTGTTGGGGATTGTCGGGCTGGCGAGTTGCCGCACCGGCGCCGACGGTGACCCGTGGGAAACCCTGTATTCGAATCACGACAAGACCAGCGACGACGAGACCAGCGACGACGAGACCAGCGACGACGAGACCAGCGACGACGAGACCAGCGACGACGAGACCAGCGGTGAACGGGAAGAGGAGCCCGACGACGATGTGGGGCCCAGCGAACTGGCTGACGGCGGCGGCCCACCGGGGTCAGGATCCGAAACAGAGCCTGCTGACGTCCCTCCCGCGGTGGATTCTCGGTGCGCAATGGAGAAAGAGTTGTGCAACGGCGTTGACGACAACTGCAACGGCGAGGTCGACGAAGCTTTCGCTTGCCCAACTGAGGATGATGGGGTCACGGGGGGCGCGCCCTTCGAGGGGGGGATCTACTTCTTGGGCGAGGCCTCAACGGGAGGAAGTAACCGTGAAGCGATACAGCGCTTCTGGCCGAGTGTGTCAGACGACTACGTGACGGGTTTCGGACCCTTCCCTCGCAGGTTTCGCTTCCGTCGCAGCGATTGGCAGCTGTTCTACCTGGGTGACCAAGCGCTTCGCGGGCAGGTGGATGGCCCGTTGGAAACGCCGGGCTGTTCAGTTTCGGACATCACTGCGTTCGACTTCGACGCGGCGAACACGCCGTACTACTTCTGTGACAACGTGCTCCGCCGTGGAGCCGGTGAAGTGATTGCTGAAGATGTGCGGCGCCTTCTCGGGGTTACCGATGACGGTCGCGTCTTGGCGGAGACGTTGTCCGGCGTCCGGGGTCACTATCAGGATGGGGAGTTTCATCCGGAGGACATCGAGATCAGCGGAGCGACCCCTTACGTCACGACGACGGTTCACCAGGACCGCGCCGTCATCGTCGCCTTCCGGGACGATGAGGTCGTGGAATGGGAAATCATGCTGGTGCTTTTCGACGAGCAATCCCATTGGAGCGTTCTGCGTCGTATCCCCACCGAGCAAACTGGCGGCGGTTGGATCGGGCTCAGTGACGGGACGCTGGTTCTGAGCCAAACTGATCCGGAGACTCCGGGCCGACGCATTCTCGCCCTGCCTCCGGACGGTTCGGAGCAGGTCGTGTGGCGCGAGGCCGACGCGACCGAGGTCACCTTCGGCGGTGGTTTTCTTCTCGGGCCGCGCGACCCAGCGGACATCTTGCGCTGATCTGGTGGGCTCCGCGCGGAATCGCTCAGCCACTTGTTGATCGAACTCGTGCGGATCGCAATCGCGTCTTCGCCCTCGCCCTCGCGCTCGTGGCGATGTTCATTCGCGGCAACTCGAGGGGCGCAGGCGCTGAGGTATCAGCCCCCACGGATCCCACAGAATAGGCCGACCATCACACCACCAGCAGCGGTCGTCGAGGAGCCAGGCCGCAACGCAGCCCGGCACCCTCGCGCGTGGAAGCACCCCAGCACCTGCGCAACCACTGGCAAGGCTCGGCGGTTCTTTCCCAACCGTCGACATCTTGGCGTCGCGTCGGCGACGCTCCGGCGGTCGCCGTACCGGGCGCATCATCGAACTGGGTCCAAAGCATGGTTTTGGTTGCGGTAGGCAACTGGCATGAGCGTTGCTGAGTTGGGGGCTCTTGGACCGCGCCCGTTGTCGCCTGCCGCCGTTCGGTTTACAGTCGAGTCATGAGTCAGCCATCGCAGTGGTCGCACGTAGCGTGCGAGTCGGGCCGTGCCCGGTACGTGGAGCCCCCACGGCCCCTGGTGTTCCCGGAGTCCGCTGACGTGCCCGAGACGCAGCTGCACCTCGACCTGCGAACGACGCTGTATCTACTGTTGTCGGAGCATCTCGGCGAGCAGTTCGTCGTCGGTTCTGACCAATTCGTGTATTGGGACGCAGGTAACCCGCGCCAATGTCTGGCTCCGGACGTGTACGCCAAGCGCACGCCGCGAGGTGAACCGGTGCGCACGTGGAAGGTGTGGGAGCGAGGCGCGCCGGACGTCGCGGTTGAAATCACCAGCGACAGCGACTCGATGCCCGCCGACTGGAACGCCAAGCTCGAACAGTATCAAGCGATCGGAATCGCTGAGCTGGTGCGAGTAAACCTGCTCGACGAGCGCAAGCCCGCCCTGCGCGTTTGGAATCGCGTAGATGGCCGCTTGTGTGAGCGGCTCGTCGAGAACGACTGCGCCGCCTCTTTGGCGCTCGACCTGCACTGGGTGATCGCCCCGGTGGGCAGGTTGCCCCGCGCCATTCGCATCGCCGCTGGCGAGCCTCTGGTGTTGGTGCCAACCGCACGCGAGGCGCGACAAGCCGAAGCCCGAGCAAGAACTGCCGCCGAGGCTCGGGTTGCCGAACTCGAAGCGTTGCTCGAAGCCCAACAACGCGAACGCAGCACGTGACGCGCGAGGTGAGACTGAGCGGGCCGCGGGGGGTCGCTGTCCCCAATCTCCAGCGCCTTGGCCTCGGGCCACGATTGAGTTGTCGGGTCTTACTCGGTGCTGGACGGGATGTGCACCCACCACAGAGGACGCAGCGCAGCCGCTTTCCTACTCAAGCTGTCCGGTCGTCACATTGGCCTACTGATCAACTGCAGCCCTGCTGGTTCGGCGCCCTCAACGACTGCGGCAATCTCCCTGCAGACGACGGCGGCAACGGCGGCCTCTGTCGTTTCCCCGAAGAAGAATCAGGCCTGATCGGCGACGTCGGCTTCTGCGCCCAACTGTGCGACTGTGACGACGACTGCTGTGGGTCGAGTCGGTTTGGCTGTGGGCCGTCTCAGCGCCGCTGCGGGAAGGTTGGAGTCGGTTGTCGGGGGCCTCACGGCGACCCGCGCAGCTCCCGGCGGCGCTGCGCGTCGCCTGACGGCTCGGGGCCGCGTTCCGATCTGGCGCGCGAGCGGCGGCAGCTGACCCGCCTCGAAACGTGGAAGGTTTACGCCAGCTGGAAACGCAAGCGCGTCTCCCCGGGCACTCAAACGCGAGCGTCACGATCCGTTGCCGTTGAGTGGCTCGCGGGCTGCCATTGGGGACCCGGTGGCGCACGTTGATGGTTGGCGAAGGATGAAGGGTACCTTGGTCAGATCGGCTTCAGTACTTCGACTTGCGGCATTGGCGCTCTTGGTCGTCGGCATGGGTTGCTCGGAAGCTTCGGACGAGGGCTGTAGCCCTTACGAGCGCGAGGTCGCCGACGGCTGCGAATGCATCGACGGCTACACGCGAGCCGACTCGGGCTACTGCATCGCCACCAACCTGACGCTGCCCAAGAGTGAACTGCCGAAGCAGACCGGTGTGGGCGTCAAATGCACGAGCGACGCGGATTGCCAGGGCTTCGACGCCAGCTTTTGCGAGATGGAGGTCTCCGGCACGTGCTTGGTCCCCTACTGCGATGCCAGCGACGTCCGGGCCTGCTCCGAGGATCACCACTGCTGCACGTTCGCCGATCTGCCCAACCTGTGCGTGTCGGCGAAGCTGTCCGGCGGCGTCTGTCGTTAGTGCCTCGGCACTTCGGTAATTCTGGGGCTTCCCCGGAAGCTCTTGCCGGTGGTCTGGCATTCGTTCACTCGAGGGTGTTGGAGCACCACGTGCGAGCGTCACAGTCGGGGTGTGTGGTACAGGCGCCTACGTCGTCGGAGGGTGACGGGCCCGCTGGTGCCGATGTGGGTCCGGTTTGTGCTCCTTCTCACCCAATCGTCAGACGCATCGGAAAGGACCCTGGTCGTCTCGCCGCCGTTTCCCCGTCGCCGTCTCCTCGTCGCTTTCTCGGTTCGTGCGTGGGCGGTGTCGGAACTCGTCCACGCGCCTGTTTGGCGTCAAGCCGTTAAGCCGAACCACGCTTGACCGTAGGTTCTCCTACCCCGCCTGGCACCCGGTCTCCCGCAAAACGACGGCAAACAGATGACGATGAAGCCAAAGATCCTACTGGTAGACGACTCCAACACCGTCTTGATGATGATGTCGATGACCTTGACCGCGAGCGGTTACCAGGTTGTGACGGCGACAGATGGCGAAGAAGGCGTCGCGAAGGCCGCGAGCGAAAAGCCCGACTTGATCCTGCTGGATATCGTCATGCCGAAGATGAACGGGATCGAGGCGTGTCGGATGATTCGAGCACGACCCGCGACCGCGCACATTCCGATCATCATGGTAACGACGCGTAGCGAATCCAAGAATGTGGAAGCCAGCTTCTCCAACGGCTGCAACGACTACGTCAACAAGCCAATCAACAAGAGCGAGCTGTTGGCCAAAGTGCGCAAGCTGCTCAGTAGCTGAGGGACCAGATGAAGAAGCGGGAGCCGAATCCTCACGAAGACTACGTCGCCAAAGTCAGGCAGTCCACGCACCAGTTCTTGGAAGAGATGGTTCGCGAGAATGCTCGACTTCGAGCCGAGCAGCTGCGCCTCGAGAACGAACGAGTGCGGGCCGACGAAGAGGTTGCCAGACTACGACAGCAAGTCGCACGTCTCGAACAGGCTCAAACCCACCAGCAAGAAGAACTGGTGAAGGTCGAGAACGAGAACAACCGAATCTTTGCCGAGTACGCCGACATCGAGCAACAAAACTCGAACCTGGCCAACTTGTACGTGGCGAGCTATCGCTTGCAGGGGACCCTTGCTCGTGCCGAGGTCTTGCGCGTCGTCGAGGAGGTGATCATCAACCTGGTAGGGTCGGAGGAACTGGCCGTGTTCGAACTGGACACCAACGTTCGCCAACTCGTGCTGCTGTCTTCATTTGGGATAAACGAGGATCAGTATCGCGTACTTCCGCTCGATGACTCACCCATCGCCAGGACTGCGGCGACCGGTGAAATGTTCTTGCAGGAACCGCCTCCGGTCCTCAACTCAGCGCCGAAAGGTAGCCTGACCTGTTGTATCCCGCTCATCGTCAACGGTCGAATCATCGGCGTCATTGCAGTCTTCCGCATGCTGCCGCAAAAAACCGCGCTGCTCAGCATCGACCGCGAGCTGTTCAGTCTCTTGGGAACCCATGCCGCGATGGCGCTGTATTGTTCGGGCCTCGAGGCGCGATGTGGCGGGACGAGATGATGGGGCCCCACCATCGCGTTGAACATGCGCCGGGATGTGAACCCGAGATGGTTGAGATGGTGGGAGCGCTACCGTTCGCGATTCTGAGGCTGACGCTGCGTAGCGACGACGTGCCGGGACTGCGCACTTAGCTTGGCGGCGATGAACGGGTCTCGTTTCCGAGCGTGGATAGCCGTGGGCGCTTGTCGAACTTCCATTCCCTGTTGGGTCCGTTGCGATCGACGTAGTGCAGGAAAACCTGTGCCTGGTGAATGCCCTCGAAAGGCTCACGCCAGTGATAGCAATCGCACCCTCGGTAGATGAGCCCGTCCCCCGGGTTGAGCGCAACGGCGGCGAGGCCCCTCGGCCCGGCGATCCAAATCGGCCATGGCGTTTTGGCCTTCGCTCCGAGATTGACGGTCATGCTGATTTCACATGAAGGCCGATCGCGATGTGCGTTCAGCACATTCCCTCGCCTGTAGACGCGTAGGTATGAGTAGGTTGGCCACAGCTTCAATCTGCAAACCCGTTCGACACGTGGGCGGAGCATCTCCAGAAGCTTCTCGCAGTGCGGGTCGCCGTACGCGACCGGTGCGTTGGCGACTTGAACGTCGCCCAGAGCGATTCGCTTGCCCTTGGAGCGTTTCAGCGCGTGGCGGTGAAAGAAGTCGAGTGACGCTGGGTCCAGTATCGCTCGCTCGATGGCGAAGTAGTTCGTGCGAAACTCGGCGGTTCTGGCGTTGGTGATGTCTACCTGCATGCGATTTCCCTCCGTCCCATTGCGCCAACGGCGCGGGTCAACTCATCGCCGCGCTCTTGCGCACCCAGCAACTGATGGCAAACCGCCCGTCTTCGAAAGCCTGGCTGTTGCACCGCACAGGCAGCACCTCGTGAGGGTACCAGGCGGGAAAGAACACCGCTCGATCTTGACGTGGTTCAATCTCCGAGAGGCACTGGTCGGCCTCTGATCCCAGCCCATACAGACGCAGGTGCCCTCCAGCAAACGCCTTCGGCTCCTTGTGAAAGTAGTGAACCATGGTCAATACGCGCTGATTCGTGAACCGATCTCGATACAGGGTGTCGGCGTGCATCTTGAAGAAAGCGCCGTTGCCGCACCACGTCAACTCGGGTTCCAGCAGATACGAATCGACGTTCACTAGCCCGAGCTTCCGGATGGCCTTGCCTACGGCTTTGCGGATTGTCGGTTCAACGAGCGACAGAATGGGCGCGATGTCGTGGTTCACCTTCGAGACACGGCGCGATTCGTCGATGATTCCCGGTTGGCTGAGAGCAACCTTCGCAGGGGTGAAGCTCGACTCCTGAGCAATGGCGTATCGTAGGAGCTTCTTCGTTCGCCGCGCGCCGACGAAGTTGTCGACCACGATGATGGGCGCCGGACGCAGTAACATCATTCCCTCCCACGCGCTCTTTGCCTCGGGAGGCTAACATCCGACCCCAAGTTGACGCAAGCCGCATCCCACTTGTAGCTTGACCGCGGCGAAGGTTCCGGGGTTTGCTATCCCACCGTGAACTCGGGGGTGACCAGCAGCGAAGGTTCCCAGGATATCGCCTTGCCAGTGTTCGAGGTGATGGACGTGTTGGGGCTCACGCGGCTCGTGAAGCGCAGCGGGGACCTCGGCGGAAGCGTACCGCTGCGTGTGGCGCAAGGTTGCACCCCCTTGTTTGAGGGAAACGCATTTGGGTTTCAGGTTACGCTGACGCAGCCCATCACCCTGCGCCGTACGTCGGGTGGTTTCGTCGCGGATATCGCTTCGCCATATCGGGAGGCGCTGATCGCGGGGCATCGCGCCATACAGCCGCGGCTCCTCGCGCAGGGATTCGTGGAACCCAAGGCGGCGCTGTCGAACGAATTTGCGGATCACTTCGTCGTGGTCGAGGCGTGCAGTACGGGCGGTTGGCGCGTGCGTTTGTGGACCGGTCTGCTCGTTCGGACGGATCCTGGAGTCTGGCTCCGCGTTTCGGCGACGGCCA
The DNA here is from genome assembly GCA_003235365.1 of Deltaproteobacteria bacterium. GTDB lineage: Bacteria > Myxococcota_A > Polyangia > Polyangiales > Polyangiaceae > SZUA-265. Next base: position 516 of record QJWJ01000422.1, on the reverse strand, counting down.
ACCGTCGCAATCGACTCGTCGGCGTGGCAGAACAGTTCATCCGCGACGACGGACGGTTCGTTCCGCTCATCTTGGACATGTCTCTGCCCGCTGACGCCCCCGCCCGCGTCAGTCTCGTAGGCGAGGTCGGCACTGTCGCTCCGATGGATCCGACGGGTTGCATCGAAGACGTTCCACTCGTGCGGGCGCCGGAGGTCGGGCTAGCGCATGCGGCGTTCTACGACGACGCGTATTTCGAAGCCAAGGCGGAACGGCCAACGCGAAAGTATCGGCGAATGAAGCTTCCAGTCGAACCGCCAACGAGCAATGCACCGGTGTGCTGTCGCGTGGTCACGGCGGGGCCCGCCGCGCACACCATAGCGGGCGGGATCCCGCACGTCGTCTTTTCCAACCTCGTTCCGTTCGAGGTGTCTTTCGATGGCTACTCGGTGGCGGTCGATCTGGAACAGGAGGCGCTGCGGGCAGGGGCCCGCGCGGTGGAGCGAACGTTCGCGGAGGCGCTGGGGCCGACCTTCC
>QJWJ01000158.1 GCA_003235365.1 Deltaproteobacteria bacterium | reverse complement strand
GGTTGCCGTCCCACACCGCGCCATACGGACCAGCCCCTTCACCCGTCCGGTTGTGGATTCGCTCGAGGACGTGAAGGCACTCCAACACCGCGCGCAGGCTCACCGCGATCGGGACGCGGCAGGCATCTCGTACGAAATGCCAGCTGAGCCCGAGGCCGACCTCCCCGGCGCCGGGGATCTGATGTTCGCCCGAGGGCGTCGAGACCGGCGGCACGCGCGACGTCGACGGTGGACCAGCGATCGTGCTTCGGTACTCGCCCGAGCCGGGCTTGGTGAACTCGCCTGAAGCCGCGCTGGCGCTGGAGCTCGGTACCACCGAACGCGACACCTCGACAGCGCCGTGGCGCGTCGAACGACCAACGGGTTCATCGTTTCTGGGCACGTTCCTCGATGCACATTTCGTGGCGAAACACGGCTCAGTGTAGCGCTCGGAGGCCGCGAATCGACCGCCGATCGGCGGTTGCTGCCCCAACACACCGGATGGCAGTCGCGACGCCGGCAGCGTTCGCCCTGCGACGCACGTCGAGCAACACCAAGTGGGTGATTTCCTTGTGCTCACCTCGCCAGTGGCGGTGAGTGTTCACGTACTGCCGCCTACAGCAAGCATCCGCTATGGGTGAACACCCGTCGCATCGGACGCGAAATTGAAGCGACGGGCAGTGTCGTCTGCTGGCCCACCCGTGCGGCTGATCACCACCAAACGGGGCCACTTGCCACTACTCGCTGGGCGGCGTGCCGTGAGCGGCGGCCAACAGCCGTTCCCGCTGCTCGGAGATCCTCGCGAACAGGGAACGCACCAGACCGAAGTGATCTTCGACGACGTCGTAGAGGTCTTCCCTCAACAACGTGAGCGTGACCGCGTCGGTCTCGGCAACGAAGTCGTACAAGCACGGTTCGCTTCCGAGCGCAGCCAAGTCCCCGAGTATTCGGGCGGGGCCAATCCGCACGTCGAGCCCCGGGGCTCGCAGACGAACGCTGCCTTCGACGAGAACGTACAGTACCGCGGGCCTGGCGGACATCGACAACAGGTGTTCACCCTCAGCCACCCGCCTCACTTGGGCGACACGCCCCAGACTGGCCAACGCCTGAATCGGCGCGCGGGACAGGGCGGGGACGGCACGCAACGCGATCAGCCGTTGAATCGGGTCGTCCCAGTCCAGTCGTTCTTCACTCAGCGTCGGGTCCGATGGATTCTCGGCGCCGAAGAACAGCAACGGTGCGCCCACTCGCGCCGCAAGATCGCGATTCTGCGCCGCGCCCCACACGACCAGTCGCAGCGCGGCGTCTGGATGCTCCTCCATGACGTCCATGTAATCGGCGAAACTCAAGCGCAGCACGTGGCCGGGTTCGATCGCCACTACGGTGCGAGAACAGGCACGCTGCAGCGAGCAATCGATGATGCCCACGATGGACTGCCCTCCGAGCCGCCACGGCTCCTCCCCCTCGCGCGACAGCTCGACGGCGCCGTTCACCACGAAGTACACGTCCGAGGCCGGTTCACCCGCTCGAAAGAGCACGTCGCCAGGGCGCACGTCGACGTCTTCGATCACCGCCGCCAACGCCGCCGCAACGCGCGCGGCAGGCTCGGCGCCGAGAAAGGAACGAATGAACAGTTCCCGTTCCGTCGCAATGCGTCCCTCGCTCACCGTCATTGGAGCGAAGGTATGGTGCATTCCGCGGGTGATGTCACTCCCTGCCCGCCGGTCGCGGGGCGTACCGTTGCGCGCGAACTCAAGTGGAACTGCCGAGGCCCGCGACCTCGCCCTGCGCTTGGCGCGCTCGAGCGGTGTCCCCATCAGCAGCGTCGGCGACGGACTGGCCCGCCATTGCCGCCGATACGGCCGCCGAGTCCGCAAGACAACACCGCGAAAGAGCCCACAACACCTCGTCATCGCTGTCGAGCAGGGCGCGCAACGCTTGCTCGGGACTGGAGACGATGGCGACTTCGTCGCTGGCACGCTCCAACATTTCGGTGACAGGAAGATCGTCGAGCATCAGGTTGAACAACCGACGGATCCGGCTGACGCTGAAATTGGCGGTCAACGCGTCCACGAACTCCAGCGCACGAGCGCGCGCACTGCGGTCGGCCGAGCGCAGCGCCGATTCGACGACGCGGATGTCTTCGTTGCGGTGCAGGATGCCGAGTGCCATGAACGCGCGTTGTTGAGCCTGCCGCGCCTTCTCGCCGAGCAACTGCAACAACGCCGAGGTGTATCTCGTGGCGCTCGTGCTCGTGACGGATCGCTGCAGCTGGTGAGCAAGGGCGGCCATGCGTACGAACTCCACGAGTTGTTCGTCCAGAACACTCTGCAGTTGGCGCGCCTCGACGCGCAGCGGAACCTCTTGCACCAGGTGGGCCAACGCCTTGAGGATCTTGTAGCGCACGAGCCCCACGTTCTCGACGGCCAGGCACGCCAGCAAGATGTCTGCGGCCTTCTGTGTGCCAAAGCTGGCGATCGCCGCCGGCGCAAAGCGTCGTACCTTGGCGGTCGTCGTGACGTCGGCGAGCGCTCGATGCAGGCTCGTGAGCGCGGCCTCACCGTGCACGACCAGGGCCCGCATCGCCGTTTGCCGACCGGAACGCGACGCTAGACGAGCGACGAGCCTCGGGATGAAACGTTCGTCACGCACCACCACCATCGCTTCGGCTGCTGCTTCGGCGACTGCATCGTTGCGGTCCTCAATCGACGTCAGGATCAGCTGGGCATAGCGCCCGTCCTGCGCATCACACACGGCGCGCAACAGGCCGAGGCGTGCGGCCGCACCGGGCACGCCAGTCAGCTCGAGGACCTCGATGATCGCTGGATGCAGCAAGGGGTCCGCTTCTCGGGAGCGCGCCTCGACCAAGTACGCCGCGTGTCCGCGAACCTCGGGGCGAACGTCGTACACGCGCTCTTGTACCGCGTCCTCGATCCCCACGCGGTGCAATGCACTCATCGCCGCGACACGCACATCGACGTCTTCGTGTTCCAACAGACGCTTGGCCAGCGGGATCCAATCGCTACGACTCGTGGTGGTGATCGTGCGCAACGCGACAGTGAGCACCTCGCTCGACTCGTGATACAGAATGAGCGCAGGGATCAGACGCGTGCGGCCATTGTGCGCCAGCAAGTCCATCGCAGCGACGACTTTGCGGGGATTGCGGCTGGACAACGCCTCGATGACGAGCTCCGCACCATCGAGATCGAACGGTGTCGGCGCCCCGGGACGGGTTCCCAGAGTGCTGTGCAGAAGCGCCAGATACGGCTTGCGCAGGCGCGCCGCCATGCCCAACCACAGCAACGCCAACATGGCGATCCCTCCGGCCAACACGATCGGTCCGTCCTGGTCACGACTCGCCAGCAACAGCAACACGCCGCCCGTCACGGCCTGGGACAACCTGACGGGAACGGTGTCGACGAATGTCTTGGTCGCGACGCGCACCTCATCGGGCAGCGGTAGCCACAGCAGTTCACTGGTCACCCGGTGCAACGAGTGGCGAAGCCCCCCGTCGAAAGCCTTCGTCGCCAACACGACGGCCAGAAAGCCACCTGTGACCACCGTCGCGACAGCGCCGCCGAGCAACATCACAGGCAACACGAAGAACGACGACAGCACGCCCAGGCGCCGGACCAAGAAGCCATAGCCGACAATCTGCAGCACCAACGCGATTCCGTTGAATGCAGCGTAAAAGCGCGCAAAGAAGGTACCGAGCTCCGACGCCGGCAAGCTCCGAGCAGCGACTGACTTGAACAGGTAATCGGTGACCAACAGGACGCACGCCGAGATCGCCCACAACACGGCGAGACGCCCGACGTACGGATAGCTCCGCACCAATTTCCAGGAGGCTCGATAAGAAGCGTGAGCGCTGCCAGTGTGCTGCTGCTCGTCCGGAGCCCGCACCGTGCTGATCAATGCTGCCGAAAACAGGAAAAATCCGACGGCAACCAACAGCAGTGACTCGACTTCGACAAAATGCAGGGCCGCGACGGCGAGCCCGGCGCCGCACACCGCACCGAGCACTCCGCCGGCCGAAATCAGCCCGAACAGACGACGGCCCTGGGCAACGGTCAGCCAGTGCCCAGCCAGCATCCAGAACTGGACGACGGCGACGCTGCTCGTCAGGGTCGTGAACACGTACAGCGCGAACAGCACGGCACTCGAACGCGGCAGCAAATAGAAAAGCACCGCGCCGTAGGCCGCCGCCACCAACGTCACGTGTAGGCTCGCCCGACGCCCAAAACGCGCCACCATCCGCGAATTTGCGCGCGCAGAGACGACCGCAAGCAGTGCGACCGCGGCATACACGATGGTCAGCAGCCGCGCCGGAACGTTCCCCAGAAACAATGCATCCCTGCAGGTTTCGAGCAGCGTGTGGCCCGCGATCAGGCTGAACAGCGTCGCCGTCGTTTGCAGCACGATTCGCCCTTCGCCGGGGCGCACGTCGGTCAGGTGGGCAAGAACGCTCCGCATTGGACCGACGCCAGTATAGGCGCCGCTCGCAGTGCTTGGCACGACCGAAGTCTGACCCGCGGGGGGTTGCATCCAGGCGCCCAGGAAACCATGCTGCGCAGGTGGGTAAGCTCTGCGACCACAACATCAGTCAGTCCTCGCGAAATCTGCGTCTGCGCGGAAGCATCCTGCTCGTCGGCGTGGGGCTGCTGTGGACTTTGTTCGTCGTCAAGGCCGCGCTGCCGAGGCCGTTGCTGGTGCTGGCCTTCGGTCCCTTCACCGGCGGCAGCTTGATGTTCTTTCAAGCGGCGTACCGCACCTGCGTCTACCGCGCATTCCACCGACAGCGCGTGACGGAACTGGGCGTCGAACGCGTCGCCAACCCCGAGCAGGTACAGACCGACCTGCGGCGAGCGCGCAGCGTCGTGGGCATGTCGCTGGCCAGTGCTGCAGCACTGACGGCTCTGTTGTTCCTCATTCCTTGACGGCTCCGCCGTCGTCCGCCGTTCCTCGTTCCTCGACGGCACCGCCGACCGTGTCTCGACGCGTCCGAGCCGAGACAGCGTACGCGGGCGACCACATCCCGACGGCGACTACGCGTCGGGCAC
>QJWJ01000206.1 GCA_003235365.1 Deltaproteobacteria bacterium | reverse complement strand
TCACTTGCTGCTTGAGGCGCGACAGGGAACCAAAAGGATCGATGACTCCCCCTTTGAGGTAGAACTGCCCTTCGGTGATGTAGCCCGTGTTGTCGGGTACCGGATGGGTGACATCGTCCCCGGGCATCGTGGTGACGGCCAGCAGGGTGATTGACCCTGCACCTTCGATGTCGACGGCTTTTTCATAGCGGGAAGCCAGCTGGGAGTACAGGTCGCCGGGGTAACCACGATTCGCTGGGATCTGTTCCATGGCAACAGCCACTTCCTTCATGGCATCGGCAAATGCAGTCATGTCCGTCAACAACACGAGCACCCGCTGGCCCGCGGTAGCGTACTGTTCTGCTGCGGCCAATGCCATGTCCGGCACCATCATGCATTCCACGACCGGGTCGGCTGCGGTGTGAATGAACATGATCGTGTGCTCCTTGTTTGGCGCCAGCCTGTGCTTGAAGAACAGATAGTCGTCGTACTTCAATCCCATGCCGCCGACCACGATCACGTCGGCTTCGGCTTGCAGCGCGATTCGAGCAAGCAGCTCGTTGTAGGGCTCTCCCGCGACAGAGAAGATCGGCAGCTTCTGACTTTCGACGAGAGTGTTGAACATGTCGATCATCGGAATGCCCGTTGCGATCATCCGCCGAGGGATGGTTCGCTTGGTCGGGTTGAACGAAGGGCCGCCGATCTCGATTCGCTCTGCGTCCTCGAGTTGCGGGCGGCCGTCGATGGGTTCGCCGACGCCGTTGAAGATGCGTCCTTTGATGTCTTCTCGAGAGAAGGTGAGCCTGACTTGGTGACCGAGAAACTCCACCTGGTCGCTGGTTGAGATGCCCTTGGAGCCGGCGAACACTTGGAGCGTGACCTGATCTTCGCGGAGCTTGATCACTTGTGCGTACGTGGTGCGCCCGTCTTTCGACGTGATGCGGGCCAGCTCCCCGTACGCGACGCGTTCCGCCCTCAGTGTGATGACTGGACCGACGATCTGTTCGATGTGACGATAGACTTTCTTCATGGTCCAATCAGGGCGCTGCGATGGTCGAGCTAGGTTCGTTTCTCTCGCCGAGTTCGTCTGCGACTTCGGCGAGCAAGCGTTCGTACTCGGCTGCACCGCTCGGCGTCAGGTTCCAGTCGCGGAGCTTCTGCTGAATTCGAGTCAACACCTCTCGCGCCCGATTCTTCGAGCCGAACTCGAAGTCGTGCTCCAGTACGCGTTTGGTGATTCTCATCAGTCGTGCGATTCGAGCGGTGTCGGGGCCCGCGTCGACTTCGTGGAACGCGTTCTGCTGGAGGAATACGAAGTCGAGCAGTTCCGCCTCGAGGAACTTGACGAACTCCTCGGTGGACAAGTCTTCTTCACCGACCACTTTCATTTGATCGCCAATGCGTTGCCCTTCGCGGTAGCGTGATTGCAGCTCTTTGACGTCATCTACCCACCCACTGTAGTACAGGGCATCCAGTTCGGCGCGCATCGAGTCGAGGTACTTGGACCAGGAGTCGAGTGGGGCGATCGCCGGAAAGCGTTTGGCGTAGGAGCGGGAATAGGTCAGGCCCAGGAAGCACCCGACGACGGCCAGCGTCGACTGGGTGACGGGCTCCTCGAAGTTGCCGCCCGCGGGTGAGACGGTGCCGATGACCGTTGCAGATCCCAGGCATTCACCCAGCGCCGGGTCTTCAATGCGCACGATGCCGGCGCGTTCGTAGAAGGCGGCAATGAGGGAGCCGAGGTAGGCTGGGAATGCCTCTTCGCCGGGAATTTCCTCCAGGCGCCCGCTCATTTCACGCAGCGCCTGAGCCCAGCGGCTGGTCGAATCTGCCAGCAGCAGTACCCGCAAACCCATCTGCCGGTAGTACTCGGCGAAGGTGACGGCGGTGTACACGGACGCTTCGCGCGCGGCGACCGGCATCGAGGACGTGTTGCAGATTATCAGCGTGCGCTCCATCAAGCTGCGGCCCGTTTGCGGGTCGACCAGTTCCGGAAACTCGCGCAGCGTTTCCACCACTTCGCCGGCGCGTTCTCCGCAGGCGGCTACGATCACGATGTCTGCTTCCGCGTAGCGCGAGAGCGCCTGCTGAAATACCGTTTTGCCCGCTCCGAACGGTCCCGGAACACACGCCGTGCCACCTTCTGCGACGGGGAAAAATGCGTCCACGATGCGAACGCGGGTCGTCAAGGGTTTGCTCGGCAACAGGCGCTCGGCATATGCTGTGATTGGACGCTTCACCGGCCAGCGCTGCAGCATCGTGAGCTCCCGGACTTGCCCGGACGACAGTTCGACTTTCGCTACGACGTGGTCGACGGAGTATTCCCCTGCGGGAGCTACCCAGAGCACCCGAGCCGCGCCTGCCACGTCGAACGGAACCATCACCCGATGGGTGAACTGCCCTTCGGGCACGCTGCCGATGCAATGACCGGCGCGCACCGTGGCCCCTTCGCGTGTGACCGGCGTCCAGGTCCACGTGCGATTGCGAGCCAGGGTCTGCAGGTAGGTGCCGCGCCGCAAGAAGAACCCAGTCTTCTCAGCGAGCTCTTTGAGTGGGTTGCCGAGTCCGTCGTACACACCTGCGAGCAGGCCAGGACCGAGCTCGACGGAGAGCAACTCTCGGCTGAAGCTGACTGGGTCGCCCACGCGGACGCCTCGCGTGTCTTCGAAAGTCTGCATGTCGCACTCGCAGCCTCGCACACGGATCACCTCTGCTTTGAGGCGCAAGGCGCCAACTGCGACGTACGCGACCTCGTTCATCCGTACGTCGTTTCCGAAGCGTGCCGTGACGAGGTTGCCGTTGACCCCGACAACCGAGCCTTCACCGTTTCCTTCGCTCATGTCACATCCCCGATGGTTCGTTCCAGCGCTGGGATCCTGAGAACCCGTTCGAGGACCTCGAGGCCGCGTTCGGAACTCCACGACGACTGCCGCTCGATGATGCGGAGCCGAAAGTAGGTTGCCACAACCGATTCGACGCTGAACGTCGATATCCCTTCGAGGTCGTCGAGCGCGGAAAAGCGCAGTCGGTCCAGGGCTTGTTCTGCCGCGACGCGATCAGGCTGGTCCAGGGCAGCCAGCATTCGTGGCCACCAAGCGAAACGCAAGCCAATCCCGAGTTGTTGCTGTGCGTAGTTGTCGACGATGACACGCGCCGAAGAGTCGAAGTGCCCACTCATCTGCTCGAGGAAGTCGGTGTGGGACAGGTTTTCCCTTTGGCAGCGCAACCCGGTGAGCGCCTCCTCCAGATTGACGTGAAACTGGGCGTAGGTTCGCAGGCGTTCGCTTTGCGTCTCCTGAACCAGCCGCTGCCAGTAGCGACGCATCAGGACGTGCTGGCCAACGGGATCGAGCAGCCACTCGGGAAGGTCACGCGGCCCCCGGTCCAAAGCGGTTCGCGTGCGTTGGGTGCGCACGAATGCCGCCAGTTGAGCCGGCTTGTTCGCGGCTTCCGTCTCCGCCGCTCGGTGCAGGGTGCGCACGGTCTCTTCGACTTCCTCGAGCATTGCGACGCGCTCGAACTCGTTCAGGTCGTGGTTCTCGAGCGATGCTCTCGCTTCGGAGATCAGCGCGGCTCGTGTGATCGGCGCCGGACCGCCCAAGGTGAGCTTGGGCAGACGTGTGACGAGGTACACCAAGGACATCTGCTAGCGCTTGCTGGAGGGTTGGAAGTAATCTCGAAGGCTCGGTTCCACCAGCGCGCTGAGTTCTCTCGCGACGGTCTCGGCCGTTACGTCCCACGTGAACGCGTCACCGTCCCGCTGCAGCCGAAACCCAGACAGTCCATCCTCGGACTGGATCCGGACGGCTCCGCTCTCGACCATCTGCGCGAGTTCGCCCTTCAAACGGCTCTCCAGCGCGCTCCTGGTCTCGGGTGAGACAGTCAAGCGGCCGCCTGTCGCTTCGTTGCGGACGAGCTCGACGAGCAACGTTTCCAGCAGCCCAGCGCTGTCCAGAGCTTCAGCCACGTGTCGGTCGATCAGCGGTTCGATCACTTGACGTTTGATGCGCTCGGTGAATCGCAACGTGAAGTCGCGCGCTGCCAAGCGCAGCTCGGCGTCGAACTGCTTGCGCTTGGCTTCCACCTCGGCTTCGGCGGCTGCGACGATCTGTGCTGCTCGGGTTTCCGCCGCGGCCAGCTGTGCTGCCGCTTTGGTCTCGACCTCCCGCAGGATGCGCTGCTTCTCCGCTTCACCGGCCTCGACGCCATCCTTGCGCAGACGCTGCAGTAGCTCGCCAATTCCGCTCGTTACCTCGCTCACGGGCTGTTCTCCTGGGTGCCGAATCCCCGTTTTGCAACGACCGAACTGGGGGAACCACGCCCCGTCGTCGCGTCTGGCTTCGGCACTCTATCCACCGGAGTGCGATCGACAAAGCGGAACGTTTGCGGGGTTTGCCGCAGCGCGCAATGCGCGCGTGCGTGGGTGACGACTTTGCGTCGGCCTTCATTCGCGAAACAGTCTCGCGCCAGTGTGGAGATTCCGCGCGACTCGGCTTCGGACCCGGGGCTGCTTTGCTCTCTCAGTTCCCCAAGGGCTGCAGGAACCTTTCCGTGCGCTGGGCGTCCGGTTGCTTCGAATTACGCGCGAGTGATGCGAATGCTCACTGAGATAGGGGCGGAGGGAAGCCCCGTTGCAGTCGCTTGCTCGACTCCATTGCCTGTTGCGTCGAATGAGAGTTCGCGCACTCTGCGAGCTCTCATCTAGCGCGCTACCAACACCTGAAGCTCTCCGAGGTCGAGCAGTCCTTCGGGAACATCAACGTCCAGCCAAGGCACATCACGGCGCACCGTTCCGAAAGAAGTCGGTACGTCACGGGATAGCAGCACACGGCTGCCATTTGCTCGGCCGAGGATGATGCTGCCTCGGCCCGGCGCCAGGCGCGGCAGCTCGAATCGGCCGTCGGCTGCCGTTGTCGTGCTTTGCCGTAGCAGGTGACCTACGCCGGATGAATCTACCCCCGGGAGCGGCTCGCGGATCCACGTCACACGCACTCCCGATAGCGGAAGACCAGTCGTCGTCTGCAAACGACCTCGTACGCTTCCCCAGGGCTGCAGCGTGGCATCCA
>QJWJ01000018.1 GCA_003235365.1 Deltaproteobacteria bacterium | reverse complement strand
GATCAGGACCACGTCTTCTTCGAGTACCAACGCAAGCAAAACAGCGGTGTCATTTGTGAGATGTTTCGCGGCTTCGAGGGGTACATCCAAGCTGACGCGCACTCCGTCTACGATGCGCTGTTTCGTGGCGAAGCGCGTTCGAGTCCGGAGTCGAAAGCCCCTCTCGAGGTGGGATGCTGGAGCCACTGTCGAACGAAGTTTTGGGAAGCGGCAACTGCCACCAAAGAGCCAGTGGCGCTCGAAGCCTTGTTGCGCATCCGTAAGCTCTTCGAGCTCGAAGAAAAGTGGCAGAAGTTACCACCAGTACGCCGGCTCGAGCTGCGCCAGCAGGTCGCAAGCAAACTCGTCGATTCGTTTTTCGAATGGGTCATGGCACGCCACGAGGACGTCAAATCCACTCGCGGCTTGCTACGCACAGCGTGTGGCTACGCCATACGCCAGAAGGACGCACTCCGCCGCTACCTCGCCGATGGTCGTTTGAAGATCACGAACAACCACTCCGAACGAGCACTCAGAGCCATCGCGGTGGGGCGAAAGGCATGGTTGTTCTGCGGTTCGGACGATCACGCGACGTCAGCAGCAAACCTCCTGTCGCTGGTTGCCAGCTGCAAGCTCCACCAGCTCGATCCCGAAGCGTACCTAGCCGAAGTGATTCGAGTGATGCCGTACTGGCCCCGCGAACGCTACATCGAGCTGGCGCCGAAGTACTGGCGTAACACCCGGGCCCGCCTGAGCTCGACTCAACTCGCTCACGAATTCGGACCGCTCGACATCCCTGCCGCCGAGCAAGCGATCCGGTCCTGACCGGACAGCGCGGTTCTGGCGCGCGGGAGGATTTCGTCGATCGCCCGACGCTTCATGCAGGGGATACGCTTCTACTTGGGGTGATGAGCGCCCTTTTTCATGCCTGGTGTCGGCGCAGCTGGGCCCACGAAAACGCCCGAACGGCGGCCGGCATGCCTCTTGGCGGGCGGGGGACTCCAACTCTCCCGCGATGCAAGAGGCATGACGGCCGCAAGCCGTCACTGCACGCTCAGGGCGTCACAGCCGCCAGCGCCTTCCGCACCGTCTTCTCGTCGACACCCAACGCTGAGCCAATCGCCCTCAGGCTCATGCCCAACCTCCGCATCCGCAGCGCGTCCATCCGGATTCTCTGAAACTCGAACGGCTCGGCGGTGAATACCGCAAACTCCACCTCGATCTCGCTGACGGTTCGAATTGGTCGCAATCGTGTCCACCAAAACTAGCCCCCTTTCGGGGGCTTTGTTTTTGGTGGAGTCGACGGGACTCAGGGCAACCGCGCGCCGCTGACGCGGCTTGCTTGTTGGCACGATTCCCGGCGCCTCCACTGCGATAACGCCACGATTACGACAGGTTACGTCGTTTTCGTGGCGTTGCCGCTCAGGGACCTCCCTGAGTTCGTGGTGAAAAGCGCCAAGGTTTCTTGGAGGCGGACGCGGGTTGATACCCGGCGCCTCAGCATGGGGTTCGACGCCGAGTGGCGAAGGACGCGCTATACTCGAGCCAATGAGCACCTCTCCGGCCGATCTGAAGCGTTGGATCGCCAACCAGCACGCTGTGAACTCTCGCGTTCGTGCGGAACGCCGACGCTTGACCCCCGCTGCGTCTCTCCGTAAAGCCCTAGAGGTTAGCGCGCTGCGTCGCCAAGTATCTGGTCCCCCACCCCCGACACCAATCGACGACGTGCTCGTGGTGCATCGGCAGTGGGCGAAGCTTCGCTCAGCGCTGCGCTCTGCCAGTTGAACTCGATGGATCTCTCCGACGCCATAGCAGCGCTCACTGAGGCGTTGGGCGAGTTCGGCGCACCTGCGATGCTGATTGGTGGAATCGCCGTGATCGCCCGAGGCATTCCCCGCCACACGGATGACGTGGATGGCACCATCGCAGCGGAAGGTGTCGATCTCGAAGAGGTGGTTCAAGTTCTCGCGAAGCACGACATCGAGCCCCGAGTCCCCGATGCCATTCAGTTTGCACAGCAGCACCAAGTCCTGCTCTTGGTTCATACACCATCGGAAACGGAAATCGAGCTGAGCTTGGCCTGGCTGCCTTTCGAGCAGGAAGCTCTGGCACGCGCTGAACACCTCGACATCGGCCCTGTCCGAGCCCCAGTCGCCACCGCGGAGGACCTGGTGATCTACAAGGCGGTCGCCTGGCGTGAGCGCGACAAGTCCGACATCGAACAGCTCATCCAACTGCACAGTGACCAGATCGACTTCGCACGAGTGGAGCGGATCATCGGCGAGTTCGCAGCTGCACTCGAGGAGCCGGAGCGCCTGGCTGAGTTCATCGCTTTGAAACGAAAGGCTATGCCTTCTGCGAACTGACAACGCACCGTCGCCCACTCAGGCACCTCCCTGGCTTTCACCGATGCAGACCGACGCAAAGCGACGTAACCCGAAGCTTCCCCGAGCCCCTCCCCCACAAACCCACCACATTCCGCGCCGTTACAGCTCGCCCCGCTCGCCTTCGATTCCCGGCGCCTCCACTACAATAACGCCACGATTATGAACATTTACGTTCGCTTTCGTGGCCGTTTCACTCAGGGGCTTCCTGAGTTCGTGGTGAGAATTGCCAGTCTTTCTTGGAAAGTCGCCGGGTCGATACCCGGCGACTCCCAGGCGAAAACGAGGTCGTATATGGCTTCGTCGGATGGGTCGCGAAGATCGCATCGCCGCGTTTGAGGCGTCGCTGGTGAACGTCGAAGTGCTGCCGTTTGACGACGCCACCGCGCGCATCGCGGGCCGCATCAATGCTGACCTGCAAAACCAGGGGCGCATCATCGGTATGCCGGATGTGATGATCGCAGCGATCGCGCTTCATCACCGACTGGCGCTCGTCACCGGCAACGTCGCCCACTTCGAGTACGTCCGTGCTCTTGGTCACGAGCTCGGCATCGACAATTGGCGCGATCCCGCCACTCAGGATCACCCCGCGTGGAAACCCGCCACATTCCGCCTCGTTGCAGACCGCGCCCGCCGCCTTCGAGCTTGCGATTGCCGCACTAGCGGCGCGATGCGTTGAGGCCGCCGCAGTAGCCGTCGTTCTTGCGCTCGCGAGGGGAGGGGGAATCCGCCATCGATTTCGCGCCAGCGTGCCTGAGCAGTGCCCCGCGGCGACGCCCGGAAATGACTGTCCTCTACCGGACTGTCCAGAGTCACCTCGGCGCGTTCCTGGCCCGCGTGGGCGAGACGACCGACAAGCCGTTGCCGCGCACAGACCGCCGAGAAGAGTTCCGAGAGCCCAGGCGCGGTTGGTGGGCGGGGCGTCAGTCACCATACGCTACCGTATTGACAAACCCACCCTGGGTACCATACGCCACCGTATGGCAAGAACCATCGAGAACACCCACGAACGGCTCATGCGCGCGTCGGTGCCCGACCTGCGTGCGTGGCTCGACCGCGCCTGGACGGGGGGCGCCGACGACGTCTTTCCCCGCGACCGCCTGCCGTCGTGGCGCGAGGCGGGACCCGCGCCCCGCTTTGGCCACGCACGATTGCGCTTTCAAATGCAACGGGAGGACGCCACCGGGTGGGAGGCGCGCTTTTTGGCCGGGCGTTTCGAGGGCCATCACGGGTTCGAGTTGCGACCCGAAGGGAACAATACCCGCATCCGTCACACCTTGCGGGGTCGCGCCCGGGGTGCGGTGCGATGGCAATGGCCGCTGCTCTTTCGGCCCCTCCACGATTGGGCCGCCGAAGCTCTCTTTGATCGCCTCGAGGTCGCCCTGAAAACGGGTTCGGTCCCCGACACCACGGCTCGGCCCATGAGTGTCCACACCCGCCTCGCCTACCGCTTCCTCGACCTCACCGAGGGCGGCATGCTCGATGGCCATCACACCCACCCCCGCAGCTGGGGAACATCCACTCCCGACGAAACGGTCCCGATGGAGTGTGACGCGGTCCTCCGCTACCCCGACCACACGCTCTACCGTGGGGTCACCATCGACGCGCCGGCGACACGGGTCTTCCCTTGGCTGTGTCAGCTGCGCGCCGCGCCGTACAGCTACGATTGGCTCGACAACTACGGCCGGCGCAGCCCCCGGTGCCTCGACTCTGCCCTCGGGGCGCTCACTTGCGGCGACCGGTTCATGCGCATCTTTCGGTTGGTCAGTTTCGAGGCCGACACCTCGGTCACCCTCGTGCTCGATGACCGCGCCGCGAGTCGATGGTTTGGGGACCTCGCCGTCACCTATCGCCTCATTCCCCAATCGGATCCCGCACGCACGCGGCTGCTGTGCAAGCTCGTGATACGCTACCCCCGCTCGACCGTCGGTCGCGCCATGCGGATGGTCCTGCCCTGGGGCGACCTCATCATGATGCGCAAACAGTTGCTCACCCTCAAGACACTCGCCGAGACATGGGAACCCGATCCCAAAACCAGCTGACCCGCGCCGACTGGTGTGACGCGGCGATGGACGCGTTGGCCCGCAAAGGCGTTGCCGCGGTGGCCATCGAGCCTCTTGCCAAGTCCCTCGGAGTCACCAAAGGCAGCGGCTACTGGCACTTCGAAAACCGCGACGCCCTCCTCGAGGCCACCCTCGCGGCCTGGGAAGAGCGCACCACCACGCGCACCATCGAACGACTGAGCGCGGTGGCAGATCCCCGAGACCGCCTCGCGCAGCTCCTGCGCCAGGCGCTCTCCAAAGACCTCGACAGCCGCATCACCGTGGCCTTGATGACCCACGACACCAACCCCGTCATCGCCAAGGCGCTGCGGCGGGTCTCAAAACGTCGGTTGCAGTTTCTCGAGGACTGCTACCGAGCGTTCCTCGCGGATCCGGACCAGGCCCCACAGCGCGCGGCCATCGCCTACGCTGCCTATCTCGGACTCATCCTCTTGCGCCGACACGGCGCGGGCCGCACCAGCGGCCCCGAGCTCATCGAAGGCATGATCGCCACGCTGGTCTGAGGCGACGCACGGCAATGGCCACCGCGCCGCGGAGGTTGTCGAACCGCACCCTCCGCACTCACAGGGCTCGAGTCGGGAGGACAGACGGTTGTCGTTGTGAACCCAGAGCGCTGCGCACCTACGGCGAGCCGGGTTACAGCTCGTCCCAGTGCGACGTCCCGTTGGACGTACGCAGGCCGAGCATGGTGTCTCCGCCGGTCACGATGTCCAAGACGTCGCTGCCCAGATACTGCCAAGTGCCGTCGGCTTCGAGTTCATACGCCACCTGGCGATCGTTGGTCGCGGCGACGCGGCGGTCGGCGAAGATGTGCGCGGCGGGTCCGCCTACCCATCGCCACTGACCAGAGTTGTTGAGGCGATAGATGGCGTCCCGACTGGGGCTGAGCCCATACAGAGTTCCGCTCGCGTCGACGGCGAACTCGGCACCAGGGCCTCCGACCCGAACCCAATCGTTCGACGAAGCATCGTAGCGTGAGATGTCTTGCGTCCAAAAGTCGGTGGCGTACACGTTGCCGCCGCCAACGTAGAGGTCCCAGACAGCGGGGCTGAGCCAGGTCCACTCTGATTCGAAGTCACGCCATAGGAACACGCCCGCGTCCGAGTTGCGGTAGAGGTTCCCCTGGTCGTCGACGGTGAGGCTATCGTTGGGGAGTAGTGGAAGCCTGAGCCCGACGATCAATCTCTCTTCTTCGGTTCTGAAGATTGTCGTTCGTCCCCGAGCAAACGCATACGAACCGCCGCCATGCATTTGTTCGAGATCTTCGTCGACGGTGGCGAGGCGTGTCACCGTTCCGTTGGCGATACGATAGAATGTCCGGGAGTCGGCGATGCGGTAGACTCGTCCAAGACTATCCACCGCGATCGGGTAGGTCTGGAACTGGATTTCCTCGGAAAGCGCGTGGTCGGATTGTTCGGCGACGTCTTTCTGCGCACCGTCCTCGAACAGGATGGGGTCACTCGCGTCACCCGCGGAGGCGCAAGAGAGCGTCGCGAACACGCCTGCACAGAGCACGACGACGGCCGTGCGCGATTTGGATGGTCGCTTGCTGCTGGGGAGGCATACGTGGTGGTCGTCGTTGGTCTTCGTCATGGTCGTATTCTCCAGATCGACGTGCCACGCCGTTTCGTGTGCACTCGTATCGCGACTGAAGAGCAACATGCGTGCCGGCGTGCCCTTCCAGCCGACAAGCGAACTGTGGTGCTGCGCGGGATGCTGTGACGGCGAACGACGGCGCTCGCGCGCGCGGACCGCGCGCTTGCGAACGCGCCGATCGGCGTGTGTCCACTTGCGCGGGTAGCCGTGTGTCAGAACCGCCCGATGACGCCGATCGCGCTGATTGGAGCAGGGCGCATCGGCGGCCCCCTGGCTCGCTTGTCGGTCGTGGTCGCCGGTGTGGAGTGGCTCGAGACGCTCCTGACACGGCTGTCATGCGATCTCTCGCGTCTGATGCGATTGGATGGGGCCATCAGTTGGTTGCGAGTGATCGCAGAAGCGGAGCTCCTGGCAACCAACGACCGTGTTCGGGGCAGGGAGCGTTGTTTTTCAAAAAGGTGGATCGGTGGTTGCGATCGAGTGCATTGATGTAGAGTTGCTTGGAGGTATCGGATGAGGGTGCGGGCTGCGGGTCTGGGGTTGCTGTTTGGACTATTGACTGGTGCCGTCACTGGTTGTGATGACCCCGAGGGCGAAGGGGGGACGAGTCGTGTTCGAGGGTCGGGTGACGCTGCGGCCGAAGGGACGGAAGGCGACGTTGACGGTGGGCAGTCGTCCAAGGCCGAGCCGCCTGATGTGAACGGTCCAGGCAGTGCTGAGCCAGATCCGAGCGAGCCAAATCCGACGGAGCCAGGTCAGCCAAAACCAACGACAGGTCCTGAACCAACGGGTGGCGTTGACGGTGGTGGGAGCGGCTCACCCAGTTCTCCTTCCGCTGGTCCAGATGGGTCGACGCCCACACCTTCAGGGTCGACGCCACCGACGCCGCAGCCCATGGCTCCGATGCCCATCGAGGGCGCGTATGCCGGTCCGCCGCTGACGGGCGATGAACTGACAGCTGAGCTTGCTCAGTTGGCCGAGCTGTGCGGGCAGAACTGCGAGGCGCGAGCCACGCCTCAGTGTGAGTTGGACTTGCAGACCGTCGAGCAGTGTAGCGACGCATGTGTGCGCGACGCCGAAAGGCACTTGGGTTTCTGCTTGACGCAGCTGCAGGCCGAGCTTTCGTGCAAGTTGGCGGGCGGCTACGGGTGTGAGCGCGACTGGGTGCAGCCAGTGGACGCTTGCGCAGCTGAGGCGCAGCAACATCAAGAGTGTCGACTGTACGCCGATTGCAGTGCTTACTGTGTTGCGGCCGTCCAGCAGGGGTGTGCACCCGAGACGACAGCCGAGGAATGCGCGGCACGCTGCGCCGCCGAGCGCGACGCGCTGCCCGAAACTTGCGGCGCGGACCACGACTCGCTGATGAACTGCACCGCTTCGGCTGGCGCCTGGGACTGTGTCGAAGCCAGGTTGGTTGCCGTGGACGGTGGTTGCGAGCGTTTCGTGAACGGCACCGCGGAGTGCCGGATGTCCGAGACCAGCAACTACTGTGCGAGCTACTGCTTGGCTGCTGAACTCGGCGGGTGTGGAGAGGGGTGCTGGGAAGAATGCTCGCGGGAATTGACGTCTGATGACTGCGCTGGGCAGTACATGGACGCTCTCGATTGCCTGCTGGGGACGTCAGGTGATGGCGTGTGCATGGATGGGCAGTTTGCGCCTGCCGGCGGAACGATCTCGTGCGATTCCGACTGGGACGCGTACCTGGCTTGCCTCACGCGCAACCGCTTGGAGCCGGCCCCACCCGCGCCCGAACCTCCGCCCGTTGCGGCACCGCTCGAGGATGCCGCGTTGACTCAGAAGCTCGGCGAGATCGACGCGCTGTGCGCTCAGAGTTGCCAACAACGCCAAGCGACGGGCTGCACAGCGAACGAAGACGCCGAGTTGTGCCAGCGCAGTTGCAATTCCATTGCTACCTCGTTTGGAGGCTTCTGCTTGGACGAGTACCAGACGCGCGAGGCCTGCTACTTGGCTGGTGGGTTCGAGTGTACAGGAAGCACGGCGCGCCCCGTGGACACCTGCATCCCGCAAGCGGAGGCGATCGACACTTGCATCGAAGCGCTGGACTGCGAACTGTACTGCCATGCCGCCGTCGCTGCGGGGTGCGACGAGTCGGGGTCACTGGCGGGCTGCGTGGCAGCTTGCCAGGCCGAGGGTGCTGCGCTACCCGAGACTTGTCAGCGCGACTACCAGTCGCTGGTGGGGTGTGTCGGTCGGTCGACGGCTGCCAGCTGCGTGCAGGGGCGTTGGATCGACGCGGAACTGCGCTGCGACTCGTATCGGGAACGGTTCATGGCCTGTCAGTTGCGCGAGACGGGCAACTACTGCAAGACGTACTGCGATAGCTCGGCGTGGGCTGGCTGCGCCGAGGGTTGCGCGGAGCGATGTGCGCGCGAGCTCACCGATCCGTCGTGCGGCGGGCAGTACTTCGAAGCGCTCGATTGCGCGGCGTTCTTCACCAGCGGTGCCTGCGTTGATGGCGTGCTCGAACCCGATACGGTCAATTGCGAAGACGAGTGGAACGCGCACCTCGCTTGCCTCGCCGAGACGCGCCTTCCCTAATCGTCGAGCCCAGGGGCAGCCACAGTTGGTCTACGCTTGGGCTGGTTCCCATGCAGGGCGCGCTCTTACCCAACTGCTGAGTTGTTTCACCTGCTGGACCACCCGCCGCTGTCTATTGCTCTTGTCGCAATGCGTTGCCGCCAAGTGTTTCTCGGACTGTTACCATTTCGACTCGTGCTCTGCAGAGGGTCGCAAACCCGTGGTGTCAAGTCGCTCGTGGTTTGGTTTGACAGTGCCCTGCCTGGGACGGCAAGCTGAGCCACCCGAAATGGACAGGGCCCTGCGACGCTCGACTGCCCTTAGGACCATACCACCACAGAGCACTCAGGCGAGAGTCGAGATCCCGACCGCGCGACTCTACGGGAGCGCAATGGGCGCGTTGAATGTCGCAGGTGGCGCGTTGATGTTCGCCAGCGTGGACACCGAAAGGGACCCGGCGCTTCTCACAGCGGCGCGGCTAACCAGTGGAAGCGCGAGTGTTGTGGGCGGAGGATTGGAGATCTCGGGCGCGTGGTTGCTGCGTGCAGGCCTGATCAGGGGCGGGGCGGCTCTGTCAGGTGTAGGAACGGCGATCGCTGTTCCCATCATCGTCAACGACTTGGGTCACCCTCAGGGCATCATCGCCTACGACCCCGCACTGGCCGACAGAGCCATCGCAGAAGGGCGCAACCCTTTCTGCGCCCAATGTCACGGCCCTGGGGGCGCTCTGGACCCGGACAACGACTGGAATTCTGGTGATCCGGCTCGGCGCGCCGCATTCGTTAGGCGATTGCAGTGGGTAGATTTGGGGGAGTAGCTGACGCATGAGTGTCTACAGCGCTTCATTTGTTAGGGCGTCTCCCGACCACGCATCGACGTTTCTGGAGCTGTCCCGTCTGCTGCGAGAGGCGAATGCGAACTGGATAGCTGAGTCGCCGTCGAACCTAGCCATGGAGTTGGTTGTTAGAACTTCGGCGGGCAGCGACTGGATCAGCATCCAAAGGTCGATCGCTCCGCCGCTGCTCGAAACGATATCGCGCGTACTCCAAACTACTGCCATCGCGATCCATGTGATGGATGAAATGGTTCTGCGGTTCTCATACAGACGTTTCGAGCAGGGCCGCGCGGTTCGCGCACTCAACTATGCCGACGACGGAGACCTGAAGGGTCGGGGTGAGTGGTCGACCGTCGAAGGCGAGCCAGAGCCGTGGGAAGCCATGCTCTTTTCTGCCGAACGCATAGCGACGTATCGCAAGCGGGCTCCGGATGAGGTCCAAGAGGCGTGCGCAGATGGAGCAATCAAGTCGGGCTTCTCAGTTCCGACGGTTTGCGACGGAGACACGCTGGCGGAGATCGTCCGGGCGTTCGAGCTGCCTTGGGAGCCCACTCAGAACGGATTTCCTCCAGCAACTCGGATGGAGGTTATCCCGGGCAGCCCCGAGCGCCTCGAGGCCCTCCTTCGGGAGCGACGGAGACCGTGGTGGAGATACTTCTTGCGACGCGGCCAGCAGAAGTAACCCGCACCACGCGCGATCAGCCGCCACCACGGGATGGCATCCGAAACTCGATTCGGAGATCTTGGGGCGCCTCGAGTCGTCGCAGCCAGTGCCCGATGCGGAGATGCGGAAGACTTGGAAGGTCAAGTCGGCCGAGATGGCGTCCACCGACGAACCTCTTGCGCATCCCGCTCGAGGAGTCGCCCCGCCAAGCCCGCGCGCTTGGCGACGCTCGACGCAGACGACGGCCGGGGCCATACTCACTCTCGTCAAGCGATGAGTCGACACTCGGAAACAAAAACGAACAACGACGGCGCGCAGCCGAAGGCCGAGCAAGGTTCCAGCTCCTCGGAGTTCGTCGACGAGCGACGTCACTTGCGCGTCGTTCAGGATGACGCTGGCCGCCGATCCTTGGTGCTCGCTGCTCCCCTCTTCGAACAACCGTGGGCCAACCGGGTCGCATCGAATGCCGCGAACGTCGCGTTTGTCCGACTTCAAGAGGGGGTCGACCTCGAACAGGTATTCGAGCTGACGGGGGAACTCCTCGAGGAGTGTTCGAAGCTCACGGACAAACTCGCTGCAGACTCGCGAGCTGCACTCGAATGCGGTGCGGGGTGCGACCACTGTTGCCACTTGGCCGTCGGCGTCACGGCACCTGAAGCGCTGGTGGTTCATGCCTACCTGCAGCAAAATCGGTCGGAGGAGGAACTGAACGCCCTTCGGCTCGAACTCAGCGAGCGCAGCGAGGCGATCCGAGGTCTCTCCACCGCAGAGCGCTTCTCTCCAGATCAGCCCTGCCCTCTGCTGAAGGACGGAAGCTGCAGCGTCTACCCGGCGCGGCCGTTCGCCTGTCGCGGTATGAACTCGGTGGACCGCGCGGACTGCGAGAGCCGATTGCGCGACCCGGTGCGGCGGGAGGCGTTTCTCAGAACCGGCCAAGGCGGACGCGTTCTACTTGCTCCGCTCGTGGCAGCTCAAGCCATCGGTGTGGGGATGCAGCTGGCCCTGTTCGAGCGTTTTCGTCTCGACATGCGGCAGCTCGACCTGATTTGGGCTCTGGACTTGCTCTTCACTCGCGGCACGGACGTTGCCAAAGGTTGGGCGGCTGGCAAAGGGACGTTCCAAAGCGCCCTCGGGGCACCCGTGACGAGTGGCTAAATTGGCGAATCTACACCGGTCACCGAATCAGGGGTAGCAGCCGCGCCATCATTGCGGTGGGTGTGCGCCGGGTGCAGACTCTACGCGCCACAGCGCCTGCTCTGTCTCGAACAAGCCGCCCTTCGAGCGAGAGAAAGTGATGAATTCGATGGCGCCGTCGTTCTCCGACAGCTCTGGGTGGTGTAGGGCGTCGTATTGCGGCTCGCCGGTGGTTTCGAACAAGGGGACCTCGTCGCTCCACGGGCCCTCGGGACGTCGTGCGACGCGGCCAACGACGACGGTGTCGTATGGTGAAGAGTAAGTCATCAGCCAGCTGTCGAGGGTGGTGTTGTAGCCCACGCTGACGATGGGACCGCCTTCGAACACGACGGCGGCCTGGTCGAGCTGGGGGACCCACCCCTCACCATCGTAGAAGCGCCACGTCGAGCGATCGGCAACCGAATCCAGCGAGACGCGGGCGATGCGACACTGGTGGGTCACGAAGTCCAGCGTGCAGCCGTGGGTGTAGATGAGCCCGTCGAGGATGAACGGCGCATTGCCGAACTCGGGCTCGCCTTCGGTGAAGAGCGCCCACGAGTCGCCGACCTTCAGGCGCTCGACGGGTTGATCGAGGCCTCGCCACCGTCCTTGCAACCTCGACGGCATGGTCCGGTTCAGATCCGACACCAGCGGGGACGTATCCCCTCGGTTCTGCCCGTTGACCCACCCTGGTTGAAGACCGTTCGGAGGCCGCTGTTCGCGTCCGGAAATCGAGCCCGGGCCGGCGGCGGGAGATAGCGGGGGCGACTCGAAGGTCAGCACGACGAAGGTGTCCTGCGGGAAGTCGAAGCTTGCGGTGCGCAGGTCGTGTGGAGTGGAAGGCGACGCTTGCTGGAACTCGCAGGACCCGGGCGAAGATGCGGCGTCGCAGGAGCACAGCTCAAAGCCGGGGTCGCACGACACTGACTCAAAGGACTCGACGGTCACTGAGTAGGTTCCAGGGGCGGCGACCACAGACTGCTCGCAAGCCATGGTGGCGTCGCTGCTGACCGGTTGCTGACGCGAACGGTGACGGAGTCCTTGGACGTTTCGTTGTCGAAACCCTGGCACGCAGGTTCGTCGAAAGCGGAGCATCCGACCAGGGCGACACCGCATACCAGGGCAGCGGGATATCGCCTTGGCGTCGTGGCAGTGACGAGTCGCGGTGGTGTTCATATGGCAGGGCGCGACAGGTGCATGGGTTCATCGAACTAATTCGCGCATGCCTGACGCCCGACGATTCTGCCGTCGATCGGCGCGCAGAACAACGTCCAAGCTAGCGACGAACCAGTGCGTTCGTGCGCTGATGCGTTCAGCGAGCAGGCGCTACGTGGCGGGGTTGGGGGTCGTGGGACCGAAAAGACACGTCGGGCGCGGTGAACTGTGTGCGGTCGCGAGTGACTACCGCGTTTGGGGGAAGACATCACCGAAAGACGGGCGCAGAACTCCGACCATCGGGGCGTGATGCTGACAGGTGAGGAACACGAATGGCCGCGAGTCTGAGGCAAGGCGCGAGAACTACTGGGGCGCATTCCGGGCGGGGAGCTGAGGCGCCGAGAGTGCAATGGTGGGCCGTGAGGCGTCGAGACACGGCAGTCCGCCGTCTCGTTGTGCGTTCTGTGCTCAAGGTGATCCTGATTGTGGTGACTCTATCGACGTGGGGAGTCTACGCGCAGGCAGCTTGCGACAAGAGCAGTCGACCACACTGTCCGAGTGGCAAGAAGCTGACGTGTCAGAAGAAGAGTCTGGCTGGCGTGATCGGTATCTCGGAGAAGTGGGTATGCAGGGATCTGACGCAGGCAGAACGCGCGGAACAAGCGCGACGAGACCGAGAGCGCCGAGAACGCCAGGAAAGGGCTGAGCGCGAGCGATTGCGGGAGGAGCAGCGCCAGCGCGAAGAGCTTGACAGAAAGCAGCAGCGCGCGGCGGAAGAGAGCCGCCTGGCAGAAGAACGTCGAGCGCGTCAGGAGGAACGCGACCTGCTGGAACGCCAACAGCGGCGCAATCGCGAAACTCAGTTCAACGTCGGTCTCGTCGCGGCAGGGGGTAGCGTACTGGCGGCGCTGATCGCAGTCTTCGCGCGACGACGAAAGCAGGCGTGAAGGGCAAGGTTCAGCCCCCTGAATGCGAACGTGATCCAACTGGCACGATGTCTCGACAAGATACCGCGTGACCCGTCAGCGACATCGGGACGCAGCGCCAGAGGATTCGGGCGAAGTATGAGCTGGGCTCCATGCCGCGTGCTGGAGTTGGCCAGCGCTCGTCGGTGACGAGTCTAGCGTGCTCGACTCGGATGTGTCGGCCCGTCAACGTGTGCCCGTTCACCTCTCATCCACTACTTTCGCCACGGCCGCGCACTCCTGTGACCGCAGCTCTCCCCAGCTCGCACTTCTGCGTCGACGAGTACATCTCGCTCGTGCCGATGACCTCTTTGTTCGCGGCGCGCAGGACGAGGTAGGGTTCGCTGCGCAGGGAGCGGCGGCGGTCGAAGTGGGCGTTGTTCGACATGGCCCAGCGGGGTTGGAACAGGAGCGTGCCGAGTTTGGAGCGGACGTCGCGCAAGATGAACCAGCGGGGGTAGAGGTTCTTGCAGAGCCGTTCGAGGGCGGCGCGGTTTTTGGCGCCGGTGCCGGTGGCTTGGGCCGAGCCTTCGAGCACTCGCGTGCGGTCGGCGTTGGTTTGCAATGCTTCCTCGATCACACCGAAGGCCGCGCCAGTTTCTCCCGTACTTGTCATCCCGCAGATGAAACCGTGGGTCGTCAGGTGATGGGAGGGGCAGCACCAACGATTGGATCTCGTTTCTTCGATCGAGCGTGCAGGTGTTACCCAAACGCAAGCCGCGAATCGCCGAAGCCTTGGCTATGGTCTCGCTCCTCGCCGTCGAATGCGGGGGGTGAGCCGGGCAGGCCGACGGGGATCGCTGGCGGCGGCAGATCACTGAGCGGCTCTGCATTCGCTTTGGCGCCAGTCGGCGGGCGCGGCTGGTCGCGCTCGGTGAAGGCGGTGGTGACGGCGCTGTCGAAGTCCACCGTTCTGTTGGCGGGCGCCTCATTCTCAGCCGTTGCGTCGTCGGGCTTGGAGCCCTTCTTCTTCTTCTTCTTCTTCTTGACAACTCGCTTGAACGCCGTTCTCAGATTCGTTTCATCGGCAATCTCCTCCATCATTCATCCGCGGCAGGGCAGTTCTCTTTCCCTTGGCGGACTTCGGCTGTTCAGCTGTCTCCACGAAGAGTCCAAGTTGACCCACCTGTTTGCTGACCGTGACCGCCTTCCCTTGCAGACTTTCGTCCGTTCGATTCGCGTTTCGACGACCTTCCGGTACTACGCGGTCATCCGACTCCTGCCGTCTCATTGCCACCTCGTCCGTTCGTTCTTGGCAGCTACCGTGGTTGTCCGCGGAAGCCGGCAGGTCAGCTTAGCATTAGGCTGACGGCCATCGAGGAGCAGTCATTCGTTGTGATGAGTCAGTGCGGCGAGTGAACGACCGCGCGCTCGGTGCTACCCCGCGCTGCGCGCGTGCAGGGCTCCAGCTTCAACGAGTACACGAATTGAGCTGCACTTCATCTTTGCAAGAGTGAGAGACTGCCTTTTCCCACTTCTGTTGTGCCGCTTCGTCGAGATGGCTCATTCTTGAATATCCGAAAGGCTTCCCAACCTGGATGAGCAGCCGGCGGTAGCAACCGCATCGGGTGTCATTAATGAGCGTTGTTGCACTCACCTCTTTGCCCGTTGGGTTCGCCCACACCCATGCGCCTCCGCAGAGCGAAGGGTGTGTCGCGTGTGAACGCGACTAGTCGGGGCGAATCACTGGCGCATGCCTCTCGCCTTGCGCGTCCTCGGCCGCTACGCGACCTGCGGGCGCGCGGGAGAGGGGAGCGCTGAGCGTGAGATGGCAGACTGTCTCGGCAAGATAACGGCTGGCCTTGCCGACTGGCGAGCTTGTCGCGTGCAGGTGGGCCGCGTCAGCTCAGGCGCGAAACAGCTCTTCGAGTGACTGAGCAAACAGGATGCGCTCGGTCCACAGGTCCAGCTCTTCGGCGGAGCCGCTGGCGATCCGAGCGAGCACGGTTGGGTCGACTTCCCCGAACTTGAGCTGCACCAGTCGTGTCAACGTCCCCGCCTTGCCCTCGACCCGGCCCTCAACCCGGCCCTCGGCTCGGAGTCGAGGAGCAACCTCGTCGATCATGCGCTGTGCCGTGCTCATCTGCGTCTTCTCCGCTAACTCACTCACTACTTTGGCGAAGTCGTGAAGGTCTTCAGTAGGAATGTCCACGACTCGATAAAGATAGACCCAAATCCGCTCGAGCACCATGGCGGCGTTGGGGCCCTCGCTGGCGTTGCGCCATTGGGCCAAATCCGCTGGATTTCTGAGTTGTTGAAGCAGCTGTGGGTTGCTGGTGGCTTCTCGCAGCAGAGTGAGTGTGACCCAGGCCGCTGCGGTGAGCTGCCGGGCGTGCAGGGTGTCGCGGGACTGTTGGGTGAGGTCGTCGAGGACGAATTCGAAGTCGGGGATGAAGCGGCGGAAGGCGTCGACGGTGAGCTCGTCGGCATCCAATAGCTGGGAGTAGCGCACCGGGTGTCGCCAGGGTGTGGCGCGCTTGCCTTCACCCTGAAACAGCACCACCGGCACGACGATGGGCAGCCGCTCCAGGGTCGGGCTCGCCTTGAGCAACAGCTCGGTGCGTCGGACGATGAGGCCGAGCATTCGCAGGGCCATCATGCGCTCGCTGCTGCTCTGGTGCTCCAGGGCCACCTCGATGAAAGCCTCGCGCTGCTGGCCAATGAGGTTCACGCGAAAGAGCAGGTCGTTGTAGCGCTTGGCCAGGCGAGCATCGACCTGTTCGGTGGGCTCGTTGCGGAGGGAGGGCCAATGGATGCGTGCGGTTACTTCTTGTGGCAAAGCTGAGCGAAGCAGACTGACGGCTTCGTCCTTGGAGCGGAAGATGGCCTTGAACAACTCGTCGTGCGGGGCTCGCTGGACGTGCTGGTCGGAGGCGGCTTCTGGCTCAGCTTCTGACGACGCCGAGCTGATGGGGTGCCTCGTCATCCGGGCCTCGCTCCGTCATCGGACGAGACTACCCGGCGTTGGCGGCAGCGCCAACAACCGGGCGATTTCAAA
>QJWJ01000051.1 GCA_003235365.1 Deltaproteobacteria bacterium | reverse complement strand
TACCCACCCCGGCGTGGTCGTCGGCACACCGGGGCGTCTGCTCGATCACACACGCAGCGGCGCGCTGGACTTGTCGAACGTTCGCGAAGTCGTCCTCGATGAAGCGGATCAGATGTTGGACATGGGCTTCAAGGACGAACTCGACGCCTTGGTCGAGCGCTTGCCCGCTGAGCGTCGCAGCCACCTCGTGTCAGCGACGTTCCCCGAGGCGCTGCGCAAGCTGGCTGCCGCATTTCAGTCCGACGCGCTGCTGCTCGAAGGTACCGCTCTGGGTGTCGCGAACGCGGATATCGAGCATGTTGCCCACTTGGTGACGGATCGCGACCGCTACGACGCGCTCGTCAACGTCTTGCTGTCGAATCACGGCAGTCGCTGCCTCGTTTTCGTGCAGCGCCGAGTCGATGCGGCAAAGGTTGCGGAGATGCTCGCGGCGGACGGGTTCGCGGCGTTGCCGCTCAGCGGTGACCTGCCGCAGGCGCAGCGCAATCGGACCCTGGCCTCGTTCAAGGCGGGGACGATCCGCATTCTGGTTGCGACTGACGTCGCCGCGCGAGGCTTACACGTCGACGATGTCGCACTGGTCGTACACGGAGACGTGCCGCGCGAGGCGGAGGTGTACACCCATCGCAGTGGTCGTACCGGACGCGCTGGGCAGCGCGGGTCGAGCGTGTTGCTGGTGCTTCCCCAAGCTCGGCGGCGTGTCGAACAATTGCTTCAGCAGGCGCGCGTCCGTTTCGAATGGCAACCCATCCCCTCCGTAGCCAAGATCAACAAGGCGGTCGTCAAACAGGGGCGACGCGCCTTCCACGCCGAGCTCGCGAGCGCCGTCGAGCAACCGGAGTCCCTCGACGCCTCCGAGCTGCAGTACGCACAACAGGTCCTGGCTAATCACGATCCGGCGCAGGTCGTCGCGGTGCTGTTGCGCCTGGCGCAGCCCACGCTTCCGACGCAGGCTCGGCAGGTGTTCGATCCGCCGCTCCACAAGCCCATCGCTCGACCCAAGCGCGACGCCGCACTGAATGGTCAGGGACGCTCGGCCTTGCCGCATCATCGAGGTGGAGCCCGCTATGGGGCAGCTCAAGGCCCCAAGGCCGCGCCGAGCAAGCCCTCCAACCGCAAGGCAATCAAGCGTCCCATGGAGCGAGGCCGCGGCAAGGGAGCGGCGCGTGGCCAGGGGCGAAGTCCGTTTGGATTCCAGAAGTGACGGTGCAGCGGCGCCCAGTAGGCAACCTGCTCTCGGTCGATCGTTGGTACGTTCCGGCGACCCTTCGTGACGCCATGGCGCTTCCTCGCGGTGCCGCGTGACGTTGGCGACCACGCCCGCACGCTTCGAGTACGACTTCACGACCCAAGCGGCGACGGGCATCGAGGCCGTGCGTTCGTTGGAGGACGACTACTGGAAGGCACTCGACGGTCTTGGCGTCGTGGGCGAGGTCGAGCTTGCGCCGCGCACGTTGAGCACGTTGAGCACGTTGAGGCTGACGCTGGGCCGATGAAACCATGAAGCGAGTGAGGTCGCCTCGTTGCGCTCACTCGACCGCGCTCACGCAGATCGAAGCCAGACAGGCTTCTTGAGGGGGGCAGTGGGCATGTTTGGTGCACTCCACGCCGAGTTCGCAGCGTCCGCCGACGCAGTAAAAGCGCTCCGGGCAGTCGGCGTTGATCTCGCAGGAAATCTCGCGTCGGGGAACGGTCTCTCCCCCACGGCATAGATTGTCCTCGCAGGTCCTGCCCACTCCACAGTGGGTGTCCGTGAGGCATTGCCCAAAGTAAACACATTGCTCGGAAATGCATACGGCATCGTCCTGGCAGTGGGCGTTCTCGATGCACTCGGGATCGATGCCTGAGTCGACCACCGGCGGGTCGACGTCGGGGGGCTGTGTGTTGTCGGTCGGCGTCGGGGGAGTGGAAACGCCAGCGTCGTCCGGGGGTGGGTTCGAAGGGCCCGGTCCGGTCGGTGCGGGCGTGGTCGGGAGCGGGGCAGTCGGGTCGACCGTCGGCTGAGGCCCGGTTCCCGGCGGAGGCGGCGGAGGTGTCGTTCCGGAGCCGGGAGGTGGAGGGATTGTCCCGTTTGGAGGGGGTAGGGTTCCCGGTGGCGGTGGCGGGCCTGGGGTCACTGCCGGCGGCGGGCGTATCCCGGGCGTGGTCGGATCGGTCCCTGCTGGCGGCACGGGGCGGACGGGATCGACGTCGCTCGGACGTCGAGACGCAGGGAAGACGGCGCCGTCGAGCGGTGTTCCGCCGTCTCCGATCCCCAACGATTCGTCCCCCAGCGATTGGGACGATCCGACGAAGTCGTTCGGGTAGGTCCGACCGCACGCGGGCACGGCCATGGCGACCAGCAATACGAACCACATCCCTCGATGCCTGAAGGGCCTCAGGGGGGTTGTTTGCCGTGTTCGCACGATGGACCGCACATCCCCTTCAACGGATGCAGGCTTCGGTCCTTGAGGTGACTGTCCGTGCCGCTCCACGGACGTCAAAACGCCCCCCGATTTCGCCTTTGCTTGCGGCACAGTACCGCTTTGCGCACTCTATGCCACATGATCCAGCGTCTGCTCGGGGCTTGGCTGCTCACCCTGTCGTTGGTCCTCGGCGCATGTACTCCCTCGACGGACGCCCGACATTCTGAAGCGGTTGCGCCGCTGTCGTCCGGCGCGGTGCAGAACACTACCGTTTCTCCGGGGCCATCACCTGGAGCGTCGACTTCGCCGAATCCAGCAAAGCGAGGGCCGCCGCTGTTCCTTTGGCGAACGGTTGACACGGCGGCGACGGTGTACTTGTTGGGGTCGATCCACGTCGGCACAGCCGACCTCTACCCGCTCGACTCGCGCATCGAAGACGCCTTTGCGCAGGCGGACACCCTGGTCGTGGAGGTCGATACCGACGACGAGCAACTCGCTGAAGTGATACCGGGATTCGTCCGAAAGGCGTTGTTGCCACCAGGGCAGTCGGCGTTCGATGGGTTACCGCCTGCGGTCGTCGAGCGCCTGCGCGCGAAGATGTCGCGGTTGCAGCTGATGCCGGAGCAACTGGAGGTATTTGCACCCTGGTTCGTCACCATGACGATCTCGATGAAGGAGATCGAAGCTTCGGGTTACTCCGCTCAGTACGGCATCGACCGACACTTTCTCGAGCGAGCTCGGGGAAAGCTGCCAATCGTGAGTCTCGAGCGCGCCGAAGATCAAATGCAGTTGCTGCTGAACATGGACGACGAGCTACAACGGGAAGATCTCGCGAGGGTTGCCGACGAAGACCAAGGGCAGGGCCTGGGTCGGTTGTTGGACTACTGGCGTCGGGGCGACACCGAGGCGCTCCAAAACGAGATGACGGAGTTCAAAACCGAGTATCCACGACTGTTCGAGCAACTGTTCACGAAGCGCAACTTGGCGATGGCAGCTCAAATCGAAGCATTCTCGCGCAAACACGGTGTCCACTTCGTGGTGGTGGGGTCCGGTCACTTGGTGGGACCGGGCAGCGTCGTCGACGACTTGCGCCAGAGCGGGATCCGCGTCGTCCAGCAATGAGGCGTTCTGCGGCTACCCGGAGCTCGATACGGGAGCGACATCACTGATGATGAATACGAGCGCCGCGGGGCCGCCACCCACGAAGGCGCGGTGCGGCGTTTCCGCGTCGATGTGCAAGGCCTGTCCGGCTGCGACGGCGATTGTGCGGGTCTCGAACGCGAAGCTCAGCGTGCCCTGCAGTACGTACACGACGTGACTGCGCGGGCACCAGTTGGGATCTTCGAACCCCGGTTCGAACATCAACAGGGTCATCCCGTTTGGTCCGACCTTCTTTTGCTCGAGCGGGTGAGCGCCCTGAGCCCATTCCATCTCGTCGAATTTGGCCAACGACCAGTTCATACAACCGCCAAGGTGACCTCTCCCCAAACGGGAGTGGAGTTGCAGACGGTACAGGAAGACACCACGCGAGGAAAGCCTCGCAGCGATCAGCGCCAGCGATCGCTCTTCGGCGCGGAGACGTCGTGCCACTGACAGTTGATTGCCGCGACAAATCAACAACCAGAGCACCGAGCTGCGAGCAAGAGTGCCCGAACGTGGCCCCGAAAAGACGCCCTCACCCCCGATGGGCGATTTTTGGGGCATTTCCGTGCACTGGCAAGCTGATCGGCGCCCTCAGCGGTCTTCGAGCGTGCACCCTTCGCTGCAGCCATGCCCAGAAACCGAAGGCGAATGCCGACGTCGCCAGTCCTTTTCGCTAGCTCGCGGATCGCGGAACCGTCACACACTCGCGCGTGGGGGTGGAGTGACCGAGATTCGCCGCTCGCCAACACCATTTCACGCATGCGCCGCGCGGATGATTCGATCAATTCTTGTCTTCGCCGGATAGGTGACCACTGACTTCGAGCGCGTGCAAGGCCGCGCCCAGGGTCTGCGCCAACGGTGCGTAGGCGTAGCCGTGGTGAATGTCGAGTTCGACGGCCATGTGTCCGTAGAGGCGGTCGTGCCATGCCAGGGGCAGAATCGTCAGTGAGGGATTGTCGACCAGCGACTCGTGCACCTCACGGGGGAGAATCTGGTCCCGTGCAAAGGGTTCACTGGTCGTCCACGACTCGGACGTTGTCCTGTCATAGCCACAGAACAATCGGGCTTGATTACCCGTTGCCTCGTGAAGCGAGACGAAACACCGCCGCAGCCCAACGTTGGGGAGGTCCGACGTGATTGCCTGCGCCAGCGATTCATAGCTGTCGCAAGACAACAAACCGGTCAACGTGATGTGAAACGCTCGCATCCAGCGTGAGAGGAGTAGATGTTGCCGGGTGACGGATTGTTGCATGGCGTCCCCGATTGATAGTCGAGCTTGGTGAACGATGTCCTCGGCGTGAGCGCGCTGCGTGGCCTCCTGCGGCGGGATCAGGGACAGTATTCGAGAGCGCAGCACGTCGAGCAATTCGTGCCCGAGGGCGACGTTCCCGCCGCGGTGAGATAGCGAGTCGGCGATTTCCTGAAGATACGGTAGAAAACCTCCAGGGGCCGTCCCTCGTAGCTCGTCGACGAACACCGTCAGCAGTTTCGTCTGCCAGCCACTGCCAATCGCCCCCAATTCTCCCCGCGCGACTCGGGTCAGCTCATCCAAGATCTGCTGTCTGTTCATCAACAGCGCTGCGTCGAAGCCGAAGTTGTGAGCCTTCGTCGTGTCGCTCTGTATCTGCCCCACTTGGTAACCACATCCGCACGACCGGCGCACCACGAGTTCCGTCGCCAGCCGTTCATCTGCCGGAACTCCGTGCCGAACCCCGTGCAATGCATTCATGAATGCAATCCGCCCCAACTTCTCGATGGGCTGCCGCACCGTGGTCAGCGGCGGGCGAGTCAGACGCGCCTCTTCGACGTCGTCGAACCCGACGACTCGAACCGTCGGCACGTCGATGCCGCGTTCCTCCAGGGCTCCCATCACGCCGACCGCCATGCCATCGTTCGACGCTACGATGGCGTCGAGGCTCCGCAACTCGATGCCGCGTTTTGCCAATTCGCCGACCGCCGCCGCGCCCCCATTTGCCATGAAGTTACCGACCACGACGAGGCGCGGTTCGAAGGGGATGCCATGGCGTGCCAGCACCTCTTGATAGGCTTGCAGGCGAACGTTTGCCTCGTCGTTTGCCTCAGGACCTCGCACGAAGGCGATGCGGCGAGCTCCGTGGGCGGTGATCAGGTGTTCGACGGCGGCGGACATGCCCATCGAGTTGTCCACGGTCAAGCTCGCGGCCCCCTCGAAACCGACGCCGATGCTCACCAGAGGTAGCGAGTCGAACCGCTTGCAGTACTGCGCTAGCCCTTCCGGTCCGACGTGATGACTCAACGTCGTCCCCAAAACGAGCACGGCGTCGAGTGTCATCGGGCTGGCCAGCTCATACACCCAATTGCCCGACTCCACCGGCGCCCCCGGCGGGACGAGTGGGCCGCCGACGAAGCACAGCAATCGAGCCCCCGACGACGCTGCTGCTCGACTTGCGCCCTCCAGAACGCTCAGCTGATACGGATCGCCTATCCAGTCGATGAGCAAGCCAATGATGGGAACGTGCCCCAGCTGACCCGTCGTATAGCGAACCACACCAAGTTCTTAGCCTCGTTTGGTAGCTCGGGCCAGTTTGTCGAACTCGCTTACCCCCCCGCTCAAAGGGTGCGACTGGTGGCGACCCGTTTGCGGGCGGATCCAGCGATGTCGGGTTGGTGCTGCTGGCCCGACGAAGCGAATCCGCCGTGAAATCTCGCGGTAGGTGCAGGCTCGAGACTCGTTAGCAAGTTCTTAGGATCTTCTCACGGTCTGCTCAGCGAAGAGTTAGCGGCGGTCTGGACGGGGCGTCACCACAGTCTTCTCGATGGTTGCGCTGGTCCATGCGGGGTTGCGAAGGGGCGCGCGGCCGTTCGTCGAAAGGCGACGGCTGTACGTACGTCGTGCCCTCACTGCGTATTGGACCGGTCGACGATCATGCCCGAGCGACACGTCTCGTGCGGCTCAAAGGCCGCAGTGCGGCGGCGACTGTTTCGCTGTGCCGCATGGCGATACGAACAACCCATCGACATCAGACATGAACAACAAGACTCTATTCCTTCTCGCGGCTCTCTCGTTCTCGGTCAACCTGGCCACTGGTTGCACGGTTACCGACGACGATGAACCTCACACAGAAAACCGGCAGGACGCTGGGAGTAAACCCAGGCCGAGTACCGGCGAAGGGCCAGGCAGGCCCCGGCCCGGAGGACCAGACGCCGGTGACGTGTCGAATCACGACGCGGGCGACCCCGATGAGAGTCAGTCGCCATCGACGCCAGCGCCTTCAGCTGATGGAGCGGACGCGGGCTCGGGTTCGCCGAACGTGGACCCCAACGGTCCGGCGTCGAGCCCACCGCCGACGACCGGCGCAGAGTCGGACGCCGGAGGTGGTTCCGCTGCCCCTGGCGAGCCGGCAGAACCAGGTCCGGTCGAAGGGGGTGAGGAGCAGCCCACGCCGGGCGAACCTCAGGTCTCCTACCGATTCATGCCGACTCCCGAACCCGTCAATACCCGCGCCCCCAAGCTGGTCGTCGACGGGAGCGGAGGACTTCACGCCATTTACCCGGCCTACGCTGGGGGCGACGCCTACTATGCGTATTGCCCGGACGGGTGCGGCGACGAAAATGCGCTCGGGGTCGTGGAGTTACCCGCGGACGGCACTGTCGTCAATGCCATGCTCGCCGTGACACCCGATGGCGCGCCGCGGGTGTTGCTCTCGACGATGCTCGAGGTGACGTGGGCGCAGTGCGACGCGGATTGCACCGACGCGGCGAACTGGCGGTCTGAGGTAATCGTGGAGCACGGTGGAGATCTCGAAGTGAGCGGCAATGCGTTGGCGCTCGACGACAACGGCAGACCTCGATTCATCGCACACACCTACCTGGCGCTGCTCGGCATTGGACAGAAGCCACCGCAGACCTTCTTGTTTCAGTGTGATGATGACTGTAGCGATCCCGGAAGCTGGCGGATGGACTCGATCGCGGACCAAATCTGGCAGATGTCGCAGCTTCGCTACGATGCGGGTGGTCGGGCCCACTTGGCAACGGTTGTCGTCGACGTCGACAGTGGCGGTCCAACTGGACGACTCGCGGCGTACCTCGAATGCGAAGCCGGCTGTGAGAGCGACGCGGGGTGGCAGGGAATCGGGCTCATGTCCGCTTTCGAGAACGATGCCCAACAGATCCAACCCGCGATCGCGATGGCACTGACCGAAGGCGGTGGTCCGCGGGTAGCGCTGCTGGGAGCACTCGACGGCGGAGCGCGCGGGCTCGTCTACTTCGAGTGCGATGACGATTGTGTCGAAGACAACTGGGGGGCGGCTTTGATTAGTGATCAGGATCAGCTCGGCGCTGGGGTGGATGTGGTCGTCGATGCTCTGGGACGTCCGCGCGTGGCCTTCACTCTTGCCGACAATATCGGGGTCTACCTGTGTGATGACCAGCCATGCACCAGTGAGACTGCGACGTGGGACTTGAGCAAGGTCGAGTTTGCTTCAGACTTGCCCCAAGACGACGTCATTCTGTGGCCCAATTGCACGCTGGATGCCTGGGTACTGCACCAACCGTCACTGGTCATCGACGACGGTTTCGCCTTTGTTGGCTACCAGGCCACGGATCTGAGCGGCGGGTTACAGACGACCGATCCGACCAAACCGCCGTGTCTTGCCGGACCGGACATGACACTGGCACGATTGGCGCACCTCGTCGCCGACTGAGCCCAGCCGCCTGCAGGCGCGCAAAGCAGAGGAGAGCCAGTGCCGATGTGGCTGCCAGTGGGTGACGTTCGAAGCGAAACTGACGATCACCAAGCTCGACGTCGAGGCTCGGGGCGAGCGTTCAGCGGACGACGTAGCCGGTTCGCTTTCCGCGAAGTGAATCGGCGCTCAGCACGGTGGTGCCGGCTTCGAACAGGTGCGGCGACACGGTCAACGAGAAGCTGCTGGCGTCGACGAGATCGATGCCAGCGCTCCGGCACTCCGCCAGCGCACCCGCATCGCCCGTCATCGGGTCGTCGATCGTGCGTCGTGCAGCGAAGCTGGTCCCGTCATCGAGCCGTCCGAAGTAGAAGTCGACGCTCGAGAGAAAGACTCGTTCAGCCGCGCCACCACATCGACCTGCCAGCTCGGGGGAAACCGTATCCGAATTGGGGATACGCGCGGTCTCGCGCCACTGAGTGTCCATCAATGCGAGCGTCACGGTCTCGTCGGCGTTCGAAATGGTGATTTCATTGGATGAGGCTGAGCCTTCGAAGCGATCCCAGCCTACGTCGGCGAAGTGCGCTGCGGATGCCAGAGCTGCGGCCGTAAACCCTCCGCGTACGGTGACGTCGGCGGCCAAACACTCGCCCGCGCCGCAAAGCAATGCTCGAGTGGTGGTGATGTCACGCACCTCGAAACCGAATTGCGTTGCATAGTCGACGAAGCAAACGCCCACGGGCGGTCGCTCGCCCCCCCAGTCCGGGAGTGGGTGCCAGTAGATGAGCCCGAACTCGCCGCGTGCGTTCCGTCCGAGGATGCGCGTCTCCGAGATGCGAGCGAACTTCCACGGGCCGTCGAGCTCATCGAATACGCTGGCCCCGACTAGCTCGTTGGACAAGATGTGGTCTAGCGAGTCGGCCTCATTCGAGGTGCTGGCGTCGGGAAGCGTCAGTTCTCGTTCGAGCGTGACGCATCGCTCGGCGATGACGACGCTGGCTGGCAGAGTGCTCGCGGGCGATCGCCCTCCCGCATCCAGTGGCGTAGGCGCGTCCGCGATCGGCGTCGAGGCGACAGCCGCATCCTCGGGGGTACTGCTCGTGGCGTCGCGAAGCGCGGCATCGCCACCATCGCTGCCAGAACTTGCGATTCCACTCGAAGCAGGACGGTCCATCGCCGCGTCGCCGCGCACGTGTGCGTCGAAGTCTTGCCCCGCGTGCTGGTCCACGGCCGCCGAACGTTGCGTACAGCTGAGCACGAGGCCAAGCCAACATGCGATGAATGAGACGTATCGACGATGCACTGGCTGGATTGTAGCGCATCGGCCCGTCGGGGTGAGCTGCGGTGCGGTGCCCCGCATGCTTCGTCGGAGCGGCGAGTCACCTCTCGGCGAGCGAGCCGCCGGTCGTGCGTAACTCAGTATGCAGCCCGGTCTCCCGTGGATGTTGGTGCGAGTTCGCGGTTTGCGCGCCCATTTGGGGGTGTAGTGTATCTGGATCTCGTGGGCCGGGGAGATCATCGAATGGTGCTCGTATCTGATCCTCGACGGCGATTGTGTTAAGCCTAGACCCAGCCCCGCTTCAGTGAGCCAGGGCATGGGAGAGTCACGATCTCGAGAAGCGGCGGCGCTTCTGCAGGTCGCTCGTCGGCGCGTGAAAAGGGGCGACGTTGGAGTACCGAGACGCATGATCGCACTGGGCTTGGGGATCGCGGGGCTGCTACTGGGTCTGATTGCCGACGACGCGGGGGGGCCCTGGCTCGCGGCAATCGCGGGCGTCGCACTGGGAGTCGCGCTCGACGTTCGTCGGAAGGTCGTCGACCTGCAGGCGACTCGGGAACGGTTGCAGGCCGTCATCGACGAGCAACGTCCGCAGATTCATCAGCTGCAAAACAACGTGGTGTGGCTCTGGCACGAGGGGCAGCGTTTGGCGGCGCGCCCAACTGCCGATGGG
The DNA here is from genome assembly GCA_003235365.1 of Deltaproteobacteria bacterium. Taxonomy (GTDB): domain Bacteria; phylum Myxococcota_A; class Polyangia; order Polyangiales; family Polyangiaceae; genus SZUA-265. The sequence goes on along the minus strand of QJWJ01000051.1, from coordinate 42,073 downwards.
GACGTCGACGCGGACGTCCAGCAGCCGGCGCCAGCGGCGACACCCTCGATGCTCCAAGCCAACGCCGTTCCGCCGCCGCCTGCCCCCACGATGCCGGCCGCTCTACCCACCCTCACCCCGAAGGTGGCTGCCAGCGGCGACGTGGGTCCGCGCGTCGCCGCGGTGTCAGCAGCCGACGCGAACATTCGCCCTGTGCCAGCAACGAGCTCCGCAGCGACCGCCGTGCCAGTGGCAAGGAGGCCCTTCGAGCCACCACCGCGCCCGCGCCAGGAAGCAGGGGCTGGCGGCCCGTTGAATCTGGGCAAGGCAATGCGCGAATTCCTCTTTGGCGGCAACACCATCGTCAGAGTGGGGATCCTGGTGTTGCTGGTCGGGGTCGTGCTGCTGCTCAAGTGGGCCGCCGACAACGATCTGTTTCCCATCGAATTGCGCATGGGATCCGTCGCGCTGCTCGCGATGGGCTTGATTGGTTTCGGCTATCGGGCTCGGCAGGCACGCCCTGGCTTTGCGGAGACGTTGCAGGGCGGTGGCGTCGCAGCGTTGTACCTGTCGGTCTTCTTCTCTTACCGGGTCTACGAACTGCTACCAGCGGGGTTGGCGTTTGCGTTGCTCGCCGCTGTTTCGGTCTTCAGCTGTACCCTAGCGGCGCTTCAAGACCGCGTTGCGTTGATCATACTTGGCACCCTCGGCGGGTTCAGTGCGCCGGTGCTCGCTTCGTCCGGGAGTGACAATCACGTCGGCCTGTTCGGATACTACCTTCTGCTCGACTTGGCCGTATTGGGCATCTGCGTCGCCAAGGGTTGGCGTGTCGTCGCGTTGCTCGGGTTCGTGTGCACGTTCGGCATTGGCACCGCGTGGGGCGTCTTGAAGTACGAACCGCAGAAGCTCACGACCACCGAGCCGTTCCTGCTTGCCTTCTTTCTGATCTTCGCGGCCATCCCCATCTTGCTCCGCGCCCGAATGGGAGCGGACGCACGGGACGACGGTGGGCACCGCGCGCTGGACAGCTCGCTCACGTTCGGCACGCCGCTGACGGTACTCGTGCTTCAGGGGGCGTTGCTGCGCGGTCAACCGATGATGATGGCATTTGCCGTTGCTGGGTTTGGCGCTCTCTACGTCGCGGCAGCCTGGGCGCTGCTGCGCACGCGCCCCCGACACTTTCGCGCCCTGTTCGAATCGTCGTTGGTCATCGGTGCTGGGTTTGGGACGTTGGCGATTCCGTACGCGCTGTCCGATCACAACTTGACGGGCGCGGCCTGGGCTCTCGAAGGGGCGGGCATGTATTGGCTCGGGGCGAGGCACGGCCGGCGTTTGCGACAGTGGGTCGGCGCGCTGCTACAGGTTGCTGCCGGTGTTTCCGTCCTCATCGGGTACACCGCCGATTCTGGTTTCTCGCAAGGCGACGCAGTCAGCACGCCAGCGACAGACCACTTGCTGGGTGGCGCGTTACTAGCTGTGTCGTGTTACCTGGTGAGTTGGGTGGCGTCCAAACACCGTGATCGGGTCGGCGCTGGCTGGGGGCTCGTTCAGGGGTTGCTGGTTTGGGGGATGTGTTTCTGGTTGGGGTTGGGCCTGGTGGCCCTCGCTGAGCAGCTCGACGCAAGCCTGCTACCGGGCGGTTATCTGGCGTTCTTCGGTGGCACGTGTCTGCTGCTCGAGGTGGTCAGTTCCGTGCTGGACTACGGGTTTGGAAGATGGCTGGCGTTGGGCTCGTTCGTCGTCACCCCGTTGTGTGTCGTTTGGTTTGGCCTCGATGTCGACCGTGATCCGCTCGCCCACGGCTGGAGTCTGGGGTGGCTCGTATCCTTTGCTGCGATTGGCGTGAGTTTGCGGCGCTTCGTTTCCCAGGGGCCACGGTGGCTGGATTACACTTTTGTGGTCGCTGTGTGGAGTCTCGTTGCGCTGGTGGGGCTGGTGGCGATCACAGCCTGTACCGTGCGCGCCGAGCTCGCCCCGGCTTGGGGCAATGCGGCGTTCGTGGTGTGCATCAGCGTTGCACTGCTCGGGGTCACGGCCCTGGCCGACAGTTCCTCGTGGCCCTTTGGGGTTCACGAAGCGCGGTTTCGTGCCGAAGTGCCGCTTACGGGCGTCCTCATGAGCCTCACGGTGGTGGCTTTTCAGACTCTCGACTGTGATGGCGATGCCGGGCCATTGGAGACGTTGCCTCTGCTCAATCCGTTGGATCTCGCTCATCTGCTCGGCCTCGTGGCATGCATTGCGTACTTCGTCCGAGCACGGGGTAGGTTGGGCGTGACGCTCGGGGCGGTCTGGTACGCGTTCGCATCGGCGGTCGGGTTCGTCTGGTTCAACGGCGTGTTGGCGCGCGCGGTGCACCATCAGACCGGCGTCGGGTACCGGCTCGACGCGCTGTGGGCGTCGCCACAGATGCATTGGATGTTGAGCGGCGCCTGGACGTTGCTCGCGGTTGCCGTCTTGTTCCTGGCGACGAGACGGCGATGGCGTGTGGTGTGGATGACCGCCGCGGGGTTGATGGCCATCACCGTCGCAAAACTGTTCCTCGTGGACTTGTCCCGCCAGAGTACTGTCGCCCGGATCGTGACGTTCCTGGCGGTGGGGTTGGCACTGCTCGTGGTCGGTTACCTTTCACCACTCCCTCCGCGCCGTACGGAGGTCGAGGCATGACCTGGCTCTCACAGTTGACGAAGCGGTGGCTCGCGAGCGGTTGCCGTGACGGCTGCGGCATTGCCGTTGGAGTACTGCTGTCGGTGTTGCTGTTCGACAGGGGCGCCGCAGCCGCGCCCACAGCCGCCACGGAATTGACGGTCTCCGACTTCGCCTACGCGATGCGGCTCGACGTTCAGAACGAGTCGCCCGTCCAGGCGCTCGTTCTACCTCGGGAAGTCCTGTTGCGCGTCGATCCTGATCGCGCGGCGGTGCGCGTGTTCGACGCCGCGGGACAGCTGGTGCCCTACGCAATTCGCGAGCTGGAGCTCCACGAGAACGAGTCGAGCCAGGTGGTCTCGCTGCCGTTCTTTCCCATCGTCGAGCAGAACGCCGCCTCGTCGCACCCGTCCAGCGTCGTGTCGGTCCAGGTCGCTCGACGAGCTGACGGGACGCTCGTCAAGGTGGCCGTCCCTCAATCGTCGGAGAAGAGAGCGGGCGACGATTCGGGGGTCATGCGCTCCGTAGTGATCGATGCCAGCCAACTGCCGCGCGGGATCGCGCGCATGCACTTCTCGCTCAGCGGTACAGAACCGAGCTTCGTTTGGCGCGTTGCACTGGAGCGCAGCTCGGATCTTCTCGACTTCGTTCGTACGCCTGTTCGGGGCAGTCTGGTGTCTTTGCGACACGGTGAGTTCAGCATCGACGCGCACGACCTGGAGCTCGACGGCCTCAGCGCGCCGTATCTCCGGTTGACGTGGGAAGGGCTGGCTCCTGCACGGATTGACGCCATCGAGGCCGAACTCGTTGCTCGACGACGTGCCGTGGAGCTCCCGGTGCTCGAGGTAGATGGGCAGCGTGATACCAAGCAAGCATCTACCTGGCAGTTCGATCTGGGGGCAAGTCTGCCGGTGCGGTCGCTCGAGTTCACATTCAGCGAACCCAACACGCTCATCGAGGGATCGGTCGAGATGCAACGCGACGTCGACTCGCCGTCGCACTCGCTCGGGGCCCGGCAGTTCTATCAGGTCGAGCGCGCCGGTCGAATCCTCCGCGGCGCGCCGGTGCGTGTTTCTGGTGAGCGTATGCGGCACGTTCGCCTCGTCGTTTCCCCCAAGGGGGGCGGACTGGGGAGCGGTGCGGTTCGGCTTCGTGCGCGGACCGCGCCCGAGCAGTTGTTGTTCCTGGCGCGAGGGCAGGGGCCCTTTCAACTGGCCTTCGGTCGGCACGGTGCCGCCGCGGCAAGCGTCGAACTGAGCGATCTGAGCGGGCTGCTCGATGGGGTGAGCGACGAGCTGAACTCCAGCACCGTCGAGATGGGACCCATCGTGGAGACGGGCGGCGCAGCACTGCTCGAGGCTCCGACTCCCGGGCGCGATTGGCGCAGGCTCGCGCTGTGGAGCGCGTTGAGTGCGGCCGTGTTACTTCTCGGCGGCTTGTCCGTGGCATTGTGGCGTCGTATGGACCGTGTGGACGCACCGCGCGACGAGTGAGCATGCCTCGTTCTTCGACGACCCCTCACGGCTCGTCGAAGAAGTAGCCGGTCGCTCGCGCGGACGCGCGTTGCCCAAACGTGTCGCAGAAGTCGCGCAAGCGTGGGTGGCCGTCGAGTGAGCCCAGGCCCCGGAACGCGAGGTGTGTGAGCAGACAGTAGCTGCTCACTTCCAGGAAGCTCAGCTGACGTGGGGGCAGCTCTTCGAGCGCTGACTGCAGATGTGCCTCCAGCCAATCGATGGCTGCCACGAGCCGCGCGCGGGGTTTGGTCGAGTATTGAGAGGCATCGTCGATTCCTGCCATGCGCGCCGTGACGATGACGACGCCCGTTGCCATGGCGTCGAGTGCTACCTCTTGGGCGTTGGAGCCCAGCGGCGTGTTCAGATCTTCCGGCCACAACAGTCGGCCGCTCGCATTGCCTAGGCGAGCGAGTTGGCGACACGTGCTCAACGTACCGAACCACGTGCCCTCGCGGGTACGCAAACTGGGCACCCGCATCAGTGGGTTGTCGCCATAGGTGTGGGGGGTCGTGCTTTGCAAGTCGTAGACTGGCTCGAAATCGTAGGGCACGGCCAATTCGTGCGCGTAGATGCGTGCGACACGGGAGAAGTGTGAACTGGAACGCGCGACGAGTGTGCACGAGCTTCGAGTCATGACTCGTCACCAACTGGGTGAGCACGATTGCCGGGCAGTCTTTCGGGCCCCTGTTTGGTGAGGGCCCGAGAAACCGCCCCCGGTTGCAGTCGTTTTCTCGACTCCATTCTCTGTTGCATCGAATGAGCGTTCACGCGAACGCTCATCTAGCCCTGTCTTGCCTCAATGTCGAGCTGTCTCGACCCGCCTCGCGCGCGCACCACGTCAGCCCGGATCACGCAAATCGTCTTGCCACGGCGAACGACAAGTCCCGTCGCCCGCGAAGAAGAGCGCCGCGCGCATTTCGAGGTACTCGTCGCGAGCCAGCATGGCCTGCTCCAGCGTGAGCTCGTCGACGGACGTCCCCTCCCACTCGAAGGCCGGGATGTTGCTCGTGCGTGCGCGAAGCCCGAAGGTCTGGACGCGATCTGCGGCCGTCCAATGGCGAGCGAAGGCGGTGGTCAACGCCAACGCGAAGGAGGTGGGCGGCGCGAGCTGATCGGGTTGGGCAACGTGCTGGAGACCAGCACTCCAGCACAGCCAACACAGCAACGTCCACTCACGTCGCGCTTGCCACATCAGAGCCGTGACGCCGTGCCCATCCAGCCTCAGGCGCTCCTGAACGAGGACGGTGTCCGGTTCTTCCGCTTCGTCGGTGACGAAACTGTAGCTCTCGAGTTCGACGGGTTCGGCGCGTGCCAGCTCGGAGAGATCCGGTGGAAACCAGTGCTGCTCGTTGCTGTGGCAGACGTCGCGCAGCGCGTCGCGCAGGGACTCCAGGCGCAGTGCACACTTTGCGATTGCGCGTCGCAGGCTCCTGATGTCTTGGGCCACGGTAGTCGGTAGCTCCTCCATTGCCCGCTCGAGCAAGGTGGTCTGGGCCGGCCAGAACTCGAAGCTGGGAAACAGCTCCGCGATGCTCAAGGCGCGACTCGAGCCCGGCGACGTCACCTCGAGCCACTGGGCGTCTCGTCGTGCGTGTTCGACCCAACCGAGATCGAGCAGCGCCAAGGCACGGGTGATCCGCGCGCTCGTGGATCGTTGATCCAAGTAAACAGCTGCATCGCTCAAAGCCAATGCTTGTCTTGGTGATCGCACCAGCACGCTGGCCATCTGCCTCAATACACTCGACGGATCAGCGCCTTCCAGCAACGCGGCAGCCAGCCCCGAAAGCTTCTGTTCGAGCTCGCTCGGGTCATCGGTCCGTCGACGGATGAGCGTGCGGCTGGCACGGTCGTCGAGCCGCGGACAACGCTGTGGCGCTTCGACGCCTCGCAGTGCCGCGAGGCGCAATTCGACCAAGAACGCCAGTGCGTGTTGCCCCGACCCGTCGAGGCCACGAGCGACGGCCTGCAGCACGTCGGCGTCGACGTCTCGGTGTTCCGCGCTTGGAGTGCCGTGCGCGGCGCTGCTCAGCGCGGGATGTTCGGCACTGACGGACTCGACAGGCAGGCCGTGGTCGACCTCGGCAACCAGCTGGCCGCCGTCCGTCCTGTAGCGCCACACACCGACATGCCTGCCTCGATCGAGCTGTCCGCGGCGCTCGGCGATGGATTCGTCCGAATGGCGACCTGGTTCGACGCGTTCGAAGAACACGCCGTGAGGCACGCCGTGGACCTGCTCGCATCGGAATCTGAGCCGTCCCGACTCGTAGCGTTGCCAATCACCGTGCCGTTGCCCGTCCTCGAAGTCGGCGAGCTCCACCAATTGGCCTCCACGGTCGTACCATTCGAACCGTCCATCTTTGCCTCGCGGACCATAGGTGCCGTGAACCCAGCGCTGCTGGCGCAGGTCGAAGCGCGCTTCGGCGGGGACCGACTCGGGACGGTCCGGATGTAGTGAACCGTCTTCGAGCAGCAGCCTCCGTCGAGCATCGTAGAAATGTTCGCTGCGGCAGCTGCCAGCGACGTATTCAGCGTGGAGGGTCACCGCGCCGGGCGGGACGCAACAGGCGCGCAGCGTCTCCGGTGATGGCGCTTCCGAAGCGAACGCTACGACCTCCCCATCGAGCTGACCCGCGCGGTATCGGCCGCGTCGCGAGACGTCGCCATTCGGGTGAAAGCGACGAAATGGCCCTTCCAAAGTGCCGTGGTAGTAGGTGAGTTCCATCTCGAGGCTGCCGTCCACCCGGTGCACCTGGCGCACGCCGTGAGGCTGGCTCTGAGCGTCGAGCGGCCCAGACCACCAGCTGTGCGCATCCGGGTTCCACCTGGCGTCGTCGGGGACTCCCTCGGCGCGCTCCGGGCTCTGCCGCCCGTTGGAACCAGATGCAGGCGGGGGCAGCCCCGCGGCGTCGCGTGGATCACCGTGCATGATGCTCCAGCATAACAGCAGATCACCTCGCGGAGCGCTGCGTCTGGGGTGGGGCATTCGTGTCGGTCGCCGGGCGGGCTGCGTGGCGCGCCACTCCGCCTGGGTAGGTATGGGGCGGTCTGTCAAGGCGGTGGGGGTTCGTTGAGCATCAGCCAGTAGACGCCGACTTGGCCCACGGCGGCGACGAACTGTTCGAAACTCACGGGTTTTCGAATGTAGCTGTTCACTCCTTTGTCGTAGCCCGCCGCCACGTCGCGCTGTTCGGTGGATGTCGTCAGCATGACCACCGGCAGTCGTCGCGTTGAGGGATTGCTGCGAACTTCCGCCAGTACTTGTAGGCCGTCGATCTTTGGCAGTTTCAGATCCAGCAGCACCAGCAACGGATGTTCCTCGATGTGTGCTGAGTCTCCGCGCCGAAACAGGATGTCGAGGGCTTCTTCGCCATCACGCGCGATCATCAAGTGGTTGGCGATGTGGTTCTTTTGCAGCGCGCGCTGGGTCAGTACGATGTCGTCTTCGCTGTCCTCGACGAGCAGAATGTACGGCTTCATGGCGTTTTGCCTCGGTCCAGAGTGAAGTGAATGGTCGTGCCCCGTCCGACCGTCGAGGTTGCCCAAATCCTTCCGTCGTGTTTGTGCACTACGCGGGCGCACGTCGCCAACCCGATCCCCGTGCCCGGGAAGTCGCGCTCGGTGTGCAGGCGCTGGAAGGGCTTGAAAAGCTTGTCGATGTAGCGCATGTCGAAGCCAGCGCCGTTGTCCGAAACGGCAAAGTGTACCTCACCGCCTTCGACACTGCGGCCAAAGTGCACTCGCGGCGAATCGACGTGAGCACTGAATTTGAGTGCGTTGCCGAGAAGGTTGTTCAGCAACACCTCAATCAGCGCCGCGTCGGCAGACGCTGTCAGGTTTGGTTCGACCGTGAAGCGGACCCTGTCCGGCGGTGCGGCGTCCCTCACGATTCGCGAGGCGAGTTTCGACAAGTCGACCTGTTTTCGTCGCAGCACGGTGCGGTTCACCTGGGAGAGTGACAACAGGTCGTCGATCAGCGACCCCATACGTGTTGCGCCGCGTTTCAGGTTGTCGAGGTACACGACTGCTTCGTCGTCGAGACGTTCACGGTAGTCCTCCATCAGCGCGTCGCTGTAGCCGTTGATCGCGCGAAGCGGTGCACGTAGATCGTGCGATACGGAGTAACTGAACGCCTCCAGCTCCTGGTTGGCGTAACGAAGTGCGGCGTTCGCCTGTTGGACTTCCTTCAACTGCATGCGGCTTCGAATGCGATATTGCACGAGCAGCATCAGCACCAACGAAAACACGCAGCCGATGCCAACCAAGTTGAGAATGCTCAGGAACGGCGACGCCGGTTCCGGGGCGCGGTACCACAGGCCGAAGGCGCCGATTGCCAGCGTCGTCAGCCAGGCCGTGACTGCCAGCACGTTCAGAAGTCGAATGCCCGCGAATGGCAGCGCCGTCGCGACCACCACCACGGGCAGACCGACGAGCACCGGGTACAAGGCGGGGACCACGATCACGTAAGATAGGGTCATCATCAGCATGCCAAAACACGTGATCATGACGGCTTGAGTCGTGTGTCCACGCTTGAGCAGCGGTCGAGCGACGGCGACCAGCGCGATGAAGTAACAGATCAGCGTGATCGCGCCGAGCTGGATCCAGCGCTCGTGATACAGGCCGTAGCCGAGGAGTTCGAACACGGCGACACCACCGACCAGTGAGGTGAGCACGGTCAGGTACTTCCCAAAATGCCTCGCCTCGGTGGTCCTCGTGGTCTGACGCGGGGCGTCGCGCCGGGCCGCCCCACCCGCGTCGAGCGCGGTCGACACTTCGATTCGAGTCACCATTACACCCACCCCTCCTTCCCCCAGTCTCCCACACCGAACGATTCCAACAAACGCCAACGATGTCCAGCCCCTAGGTGCAGCCACGCAGAAGAGCTAATCACCGACGCCCAACACGCCGTACATTTCGTGGGGTTTGATGTCGTCGCGCGCCATCGTATTTTTGGACGATGATCGCTCGGAGCTCGAGCTATTGGAACGGTGCTACCGTCGTGCAAACGTCGCTCATCCGTTGCTCTGCTTCGAGCGACCGGAGCACTTGCTGCACTACATGCGCCAGGCGCGCGACGGGCAATGTCCGATGCCGGCGCTCGTCCTGCTCGATGTGAACATGGTCGAACTCGACGGTTTCGAGGTGCTCGAGTTGCTTCGCGACGAGTTTCCGACATACGAAAGCGTGATGTTGCTGAGCAATGGCCATCATCCGCGAGACATCGCGCGTGCCGTGAATCTCGGTGTCGAGTTGTTGTCCAAGCCCAGCGGGCTCGGCAATACCATTGCGTTCGTCCAAGGGTTGTCGCGTCGAGCCGCACCTTGATTCCGCCTTCCAGACCACGTCGGCGCCAGACGGTGACTTTGTCCGGCTGATGAACGTCGTGGTGACGAGGCGGCACGCGACTCAATCGGCGGGTGGTTGCCAACTGACGAGCTGTACGACGAGCAGCCCGGCCATGTCCGTGGGTTCTGACGCAGCGATGAGCGCGCGCGCTCCCCGATAGAATTCTCGCTGGAGGTTCTGCAACGCCGCGTAGTCCTTCTTGCCGATGCTGAAGACGTTGTACGAGCACAAGTCGTCGGGTGCTGGAGCTTTCGCGCGCTCGTGTGCCAGGCCGGTCCAGTACACCCGGGCGGAGCGTTCGCGCTCCTTGGTGGAATGCGCGTCCACCGTCAGCGACCCACTGAGTCGAAAGCGGTCTACGTCGCGGCGGATCACTCCACCGACGCTCAGCGTTTCGAGACACGTTTCGATTGCTGCGGGGGACTGCTCCAGTGTCAGGGCCATGGCTTCGATCTGTTCGGTGGCGGGTCGGTCCAATCGGGTCGTGTCGAGTAGACACATCACGGCCAAACACAGCGGTTGCGAGAACAACGCGTCTCGCGCGGCGCGATTGCGCAAGTAGCGTTCTTCGAGCAGCGGCACGTGTTCGATGCCGACCCAATGCTCGACCAAGTCGGGCAAGCGATCCGTCAATGCTTCGACGAGGGCGAAGAACTGAGGCAGGCGCGGTTGCGCGTGTCCCGTCAGGAAGCGCCCCACGCTGTAGCGCGACAGTCCGCTGCGCTCGGAGACCGCCTTGAGCCGCTGCGTCCCGCGGAGGCTGTTCAGCCACGGCGCGAGTTGTGGCTCACTCGGATCGCCCACGGCCTCGAACGCACCGGGCGCAAACGTGTGCAGCACGGCACGCAAATCGATGCCGAGCCGCAGGCTGTGGGCGAAAACGTCCACGGCGTTGGGCATGCGCTGCCCGGCTTCCCACTTGGCGGCCACGTTGGAGCGGAAACCCAAACGCCTGGAGAACGCGGCTTGCGAGCGGTTCGAGCGCAGGGCGCGGAGGAATTGGCGGGAAATGGCTTCGAAGTCGCTGACGGTCACCGGTCGATGATATGCCCGGATTCGCACATTGTGCAGCGAACTCGACCCATGGAATGTGCGTAATCGGACATATTGCGTGTGGACACCGCGCGGTGAGGCTGTCAGCGTTTGGAGTGATGAGAACGCCGCTGAGATGGGTTTTGTTGGGTGCGACGCTAGCTTGGCCAGCTTGGGGTCAGGATTGCACGAGCGATTCGGATTGCGCCGAGGGGGAGCGCTGCCGTCGGGATGACGAGCAGCAAGACGTCGCCTGCGAAGAAGGGGTGGCTCCCGACGAGTGTGCGGCGCGCGCCGCCGAGGCGTCGATGAGCTCCGGCATCTGCGAGCCCGGCCCCTACACGTGCCAGGGCGACAGCGACTGTCCCGAGCCGACGGCATGTGACGACGGGCAGTGTGTGTTTCGGTTCGTCTCGTGCGGCTCCGACGACGAGTGCAGCGATCGTTACGCATGCACGACGATCAGGTCGGGGCTGTGCAGTGTGGATCCCGAAGCGAACCAGCTCCCCGGGGACGCCGCGATGGGTGATCCCGGTGGCGTCGGCGATGGCGCCCCGAGTGATCCCGCGACGGATGTCTCTTCCGAGGATCCGGGGTCTGCAGACTCGGGGGAACCAGCTGAGCAGGCGGATCCCGCTGACCCTCCCAACGACTTGGCGCCCGCGGACGAAGTCGACCCACGCGGCGATCCACCGCCAGCGAGCGACGCGGACGTGGCGTCTGCACAGCCCGCCAAGTCCAAGTCTGATGGCGACACCGTCGCCGAAACCTGTGACTCTCCCAAGTTTCAGGCGTGCTTGCCGCGCCCCACGCCGTGCGAGTCGGACGCGGACTGCGACGACGATTGGCGCTGCGTCGAGGTCCCGGATGCAAGAATCGAGGACTGGGACGGCGTCGACACTGCGTGTTTACCTGAAGGCATGATCGGCGTGTTCGAAGGTCGCGTCGAGATCGACCAGAGCACCCTTCCGGACGACTTGACGGGTGACTCCGACACTTCGGGCCAGGCCGTTTCCGAAGAGGACGGAGTGGAGCTCGATCCGATAGGCGACGGCAACGGGGACGACTCGCCGTTGGGCACTCAAGGCGGGTCCGAAGGCAAGGCTGAGGGTGGGTGCAGTGTGGGCGAGACGCGACGCAGCTCGTCACCCACGTGGCTGCTGTTGGGACTGGTGGGTTGGGTTGCCCTACGACGGCGCGTTCGCTGAACCGTTCGGATTTGGTTGGGTCGATTCCTTTCGCGTCGTGCGCCGTCGCTTCCCACGGGGCGCGTCGCGGCTCCGCCCAGTGGCGTGAAACAGCTACGTTCAGCGTGATGAGTCGTTTCACCCAGCGCCTCAGGCTACTGCTCGCCCAGCGGCGCGAGCCGTTTTGGAGCGAGCCGAGCCGCTGCGCGTTCTTGGCGAAAAACTTTTCATCTCGTTTGGGGACACGGTCGCGCGTACGCTTGCCGAGTGGACGTCCAGTGGATAACCCAATACATCGTTCAGCAGACGACCGTGTTGCTGGCGCAGATCTCGACGGCTTCTGGCGTTCGAGCGCCGCTTGCCCACGTCGCCGATCAGGTGTTCTACGAACTGGCGCGTGAGCTCGAGAATCAGGGCGTCCGTCGCAACGTCGTAGCGGACATGTTCGGGCTCGCGTTGCGCTCCTATCAACTGAAGATGCAGCGGCTCGCGGACACGGCCGGGATGCAGCGGTCGTTGTGGCAGGACGTGCATTCGGCGTTGGAACAGTCGAGCGTGAGCAAGCGCGAGCTGTTCGAGCGCTTTTCGACCGAAGACACTCGCTCGATCAGCGCGGTGCTCAACGACCTCGTCGATAGCGGCCTCGCCTACAAGAGTGGGCGTGGCGCCGATGCCGTGTTTGGGTTGACGTCGGAATCCGAGCGCCAGCGCGTGGCGGAGGCCGGCAGTGTGGCGTCGCTTGCGAATCTGCTTTGGTTGTCGCTGGCCACGCGTGGCGGACAATCGCGCGAGGATCTTCAAGAGCGCTTCGCGTCCGATGACGGCGTGTTCGATCGCGCGCTCGAGCGATTGCGTGGTGACGGGCGCGTCGAGGAACGCGATGGTGCCCTGTCGGCACTCCACTTCGAAATCCCGGTCGGCGCCGCCGAGGGATGGGAAGCAGCGATCTGTGATCACTTTCGAGCGGTGGCGACGGCGATAGCCAAGAAGCTCGACACTCGCAGTTCGAGCGCAGCGGATACGACCGGAGGAACCACGCTGAGCTTCACGGTTTACGACTCTCACCCAAAACGCGACGAGGTGTTTGGGTTGCTCGAGCGCGTACGCGGGGAGGTGAGTCAGCTGTGGCGCGAGGTGTCCGAGTTCAATCGAGCCAACGCGCCCCCACCGAGCGCCGACCGAGTGACGTTCTACTTTGGCCAAAGTGTCATCCCCCGAGCCATCGATGCGGCAGTCGAGTCTGCCGTCGATGCCGAGTCTTCGCTGGAGCATTCATGAGATTCACATTCCCAAGCATCGTTCAAATTTCGGCTGTCGCTTTGCTCGTCAACGGGTATGGCTGTCAGGCGACGAGCACCACTGACGATGGAGTTACCGACTCACACACCAACTGGTTGATGCAGTGCGATGCGGACGAAGTATGTGGGGACCTCAGTTGCTTGTGCGGTGTCTGCACGCGAAGCTGCGACGACGATGCCGCGTGCGCGGGGCTCGGCGTCGATGCCGCGTGTGATGTCGGTCCCGGCGACGAATGTGCCGTGGAGCTCGTCTGCGTCGAAGCCGCGATGGGCTCGAGCGATGCCAATCCCGACGCGGCGGCGGCGAATACGGGCGAATGTGAGGAAACTCCTCCGGTCTGCGGCCTGAAGTGCGGCAGCCCCCAGTCGCCCGAATGCATGCAGGGACAGTGGCGTTGTCCCCCACTCACGACCGAACCTTGCCCGCCTGATTCACCCACGACATCCATGTCGAGCGCCGTACCGAGCAGCCCTATGCCCTCGACGGGTCCGACGTTGGTCGATGATGCAGGTGTCCCTTGTCTCGGTACTTCTCCGAACTGTGTCGACGTATGCGGCGCCCCGATCGACGCATCGTGCGCCGGCGGTGTGTGGACGTGCCCCGCGTCGGGCAACGATACTTGTCCAGAACCCAAAGATGCGGGCGGCTCGCAAATCCCGGACGGCGCCGGGGGCGCTAATTCATCGTCCGATGCCGGTATCAACGACGACGGGTGCCAGGCTGCTGCCGATGGTGAACCCTGTGACGTCGACGGGCAGATCTGCGGCGGTCCATGCTTGGATACCTGCTCGTTCTGCAACATGTCGCGGTGCAGTGGCGGAGTGTGGCAACGCCTCGAGGCGTTCCCGGCGCCATGCTACGGCTGTGGTGACACGCTCACTTGTGATCCCACGTTGGCCTACTGCAAGGCGACCAACGGTGAGTACTCTTGCGAGGCATTCCCCGCGGCGTGCGACGGTGATCGGACTTGTTCGTGCCTCGAAGCCGTGACCCCCGGGGGCAGTTGCACGGGTGAGACCGAAAACGAGCTGCTCGTCGAAGTGACGAACGCTCCGGTGTCCACGACGATGTGTTCCTGCACTGTATTCACGTCGGGCTCGAGCTGGTGCACTCAGGGCACTTCCGCGGATCCTGAACACCCCATCGAGTGGGTATGCGATGACCTCATGGCGAATCCGCCGCTGGAGGAACTGAATGCCGATTGCGTCGTGATGCCGACGAATGCGGCGCGCTGGTGTTGCGCTGAGTCGTTCGCGCCGGTGTGTCAGTGATTGCGATCGACGCGTACCGGCAGTGATTGCGAGCCGGCGTATCCCGTGGGCTGAGTTCAGGTGCCGAACGCAAAATGTTTCCGTTGCGTAACCGTTGCGCCGCCGGACGCAATCGCTGCGCTGCACTGGTGCCGGGCCCGCGACGTGGTCTTGCTCCAAACGCGGCCCGTCGTGCCAACCCGGCCGGCCTGAGTACGGTTCGAAACCCGACCATCGCTAGGCTCGACAATGGACCGGTCGAGCGTTGGTTGGGTGGCGCGGGGGTCGGCGCTTGCCGTGGTGTTCGCGATGGCTCTGTATGCATTCGCCGCCGGGGTCGACGTCAGCGATCGACCAGGCGCGCCGGACGCTGACCTGCTGACGCAGCTGTACCATACAGCCGGGCTGCTCGTGCTGGGTGGAATGGATCTCGGCACACCGGTGTCCGGCGCCTTCGCGCCGCGTGCGCTGTTGTGGGCAGCCTACTTCCTGGCCCCACTGATCACGACGACCGCGGTGGTCGAAGGCGTCTTGCGGCTCGTTGCCAGCACGTTCGACGTTCTCGCGCTGGAACACGCCGCGGGGGTTGCGTTGCTGACGGAAGATGACCTGCTCAATCTCGAGGTCGGTTTCCGCCTGGCTCGAAGATACCCGCGGTTGTCGAACGTCGCTCACGTGTCCAACATCTCGCTGAACCGGGCTGCCGCCGACGTCGGCGCACCCAACGAGGCAGGGCGCTTGCACGTATTCAACGCACACCGCGTCAGCGCCGAGCACCTCTTTCACAACTACCTCGAGAACTACTTCGAACTGACTGATTCGAAAGACCGCGTCGTGCTGGCCGGGTTTGGTCGCTTTGGTCAGACCATTTACGAGTTGTTGGAACAACAGGCCTCGGCAGACATCGCGACCATGGTGGTTGCCGACCACACGGCCTCCGTGCGGTGGAGAACCTTCCGCGCTCAGGTTCCAGCCGCAAATGGCCCCGACCCCGAGGTCGTCGATGGTGACCTGTCTGATCCGCAGACTTGGCTGAGAATGAAGCAACGGTTGGGCGCGCCTGTGGATCCTCCGGGCGGTGATCGTCGGCTCAGACGATGATGCAGTGAACCTGCAAGGGGTGTTGGCCGTGCGCCGTTGTTGGCCCGACTGCAAAGCGTTCGTCCGGTTTCAGCACCATTCGGTGTTCGTCGAGAAGCTTGCCGAGCGTCATCGATTCGCCGTGCTCGGGGTCGATGACATGTTGACCTTGGCGCTGTGCCAGCACACGAAGTGTGGTTCGCCGCGCAGCGGTGATTGGTCCGGCCTCGTGGGTCGGGGTCCCCGCGAGACCAATGGTGAACCAATGAGTCCGTCCAGTGGCATCATCCCTGCGCACGCGGACCACGTATCCCGAGAGGTTTACGATGGTTTCTCGCGCCGAAATGTCGTTGCAGAGGGAACCCTGACCCCCGCGAGGGGTGTTTCGAGCACTGCGTGTCTGGCGTCCGCCACGATGCGACATCCGGTCGTTTCCACTTGGGAGGAAATCCGAAGTCCCCGCGGATTCAGTGAAGGTGCTTTGGTGCGACGGCGCCAATTGGCCGTTGTGGTGTTGAATGGAGCTCGATCGCGACGTCGTAGGTCGTCGCGTAGCGTTCATCGTCCGTCAAACCGTTTAGCGCAAGCATCAATGGACCGAGTCATGTGACCTGGGTCAATCGAGCTTCGAGTGTGTTTCGATGCTGGTTCTTTTCGAGGCGAACGCTTCTGGTACATGGGTCATCATGAGCCCGGGTCCTGATTGGGAGAGATCTTGGAACGGCTCATCGCCCGATGATTGACGGTCAACTTTACGCGGAGTTGGACCGTGGTCAAAGCACTTGGTGTGGCCAGTGATCATGCGTGACTGGTCGGGTTGATTAAGATTTAGCGACGGTGGCCGTGACGAGGACAGTGACCACCAACAGCGCACGTCAGATCGACGTACCCTTCCTTCAAAAAACAAACTCTCACCCGACGAACGTCTCCCAGACGCATCGGCGGGCCCCGCGCGTCGTCGAACTCAAAGAGGTCGTCGTGACGGGCATCGGGGTCATCCTCCCCAACTGTGACTCCCGCGAGCAGTTCTGGCGTCATCTTTCGCTCGGTGAAACTCAACTGACGATTGAGAAGGACCCAGCCGATCACCTCCCCTGCGCGATAGGTCGTGTCGGCGATTTCGACGCCGAGCGGTATCTCGGGACGATCCCACGGCGGGCATACGCCCACAGTCATCGTGAGCAGTTGTTCTACCTCTGTTCGATCGCTCAGGCGCTCTCGGACGCTGGGTTCGAGGCGGAGAACTTGCGGGGGCAACCCGTCGGGTTGTTCGACGGCACTTCACGAGGGTCCTTCGCCTACTGGTACGACCTGATGAGGGCGCATGCCGTGAGCCCCGGGTCCCGGCTGACGTTGAAAGAGATCGGACGGGGGATGCCGGGCCAGGCAGTGGGGATTGCTGCGGCAGCGTTCGGGTTCACTGGCCCGACCTTCACGTTCAACGGTACTTGCGCGTCAGGCGTCATTGCCGTCGGCAACGCGTTCCACGAGTTGCAGTCGGGGCGCTGTGAAATGGCGCTGGCGACTGGGCACGACGTAGCTTTGATTGAACCTCTCTATCAAATGTATCGAGACGCGAATCTGCTCAGCCCCGAAGGGGAAGAACCGGCGCGCGCGATTTCCCCGTACAGTGAACACCGGGGCAATGCGTTTGGTGAAGGCGCCGTGACCCTGGTTCTGGAGACCATCGAGCACGCCGCTCGACGGGGCGCCAAGCCGCTGGCGCGGGTGAGCGGGTTTCGGCACGCCAACGGAGGCAGTCACCCCACCGATGTGGACTTCATCGGTGATCGTCCGTGGCAAGTGATCCAAGACGTGATGAACGAGGCTCAGACCGACGCCGACGGGGTCGACTTCGTTCTCGGTCACGGCAACGGCGTTCGCGCCAGTGATATCTCAGAGCTGAACTACATGAAGCGGGTGTTCGGTGCTCGCTCGATGGACGTTCCACTAATCTCGACCAAACCCATCTACGGGCATACGCTGGGCGCGTCCAGCGCGTTGAACGTCGCTGCGGCAGTGCTGATGCTTCAGAACGACTTCCTGATTCCGACCATCGGGATCGACGAAAGCAGGATCGTCCGCGGCTTCAACCATCAGCCCAATGTGGGGCGTGCCGCTCGGCTTCGCTCGGGGCTCGTCATGGCCTACGGAATTGGGGGGCAGAACGCGACGGTACTCATCGAAAAGGCGGATCGATGAAGTCGTCGAGCACGGAACCGCGCGCCCGAGATGGTGCGACCCACTGCAGTCGGCTCATCGCTTCGGCCTTCGAGTACCCATCTGACGTCGTCGACAACGACGAATACGTCCGACGTTGTCGCTTCACTCCAACCACGGGTTGGGAGGAACTTGCCGACGCCAGCAAGATGCGTACGCGTCGCTGGTGTTTGCCATCCGAGAACACGCGCACGATGACGGAGCGAGCCATCGCTCGGCTGGTCGAGCAAGACCCGAGTTTGGCGGCGCAGGTCGACTTGGTGGTGGTGGCGTCGGGCACGACGATGACCATGGCGCATCCGACTGATCCGGACAACGTTGCCTTTGCCGATCTGTCGCCATTGGTGTTACGCCAACTGGGGAGAAACGACGCTTTGGGTCTCGATATCAAGGCCTGTTACTGCACGGGGTTCCTGCGCGGATTGCAAACCGTCGACGCCTTGCTAGCCAACCCGAACTACCGAGTCGCGCTGCTCATCGCGACGGAGCAGGGCAGTCGGTTCGCCACCGCGGCGAGTAATCGAACTTCGTTCTGCTACATCGTGGGTGACGCCGCAGGCGTGGTGGCGCTGAGGCGAGACACGAGCGATGTGGCGGCTGGCGTGGTCGACTACTGCGGCCATACCGAAGTCGACAAGTTGGAGTGGGTTGGCATCGGGCCGGACGCAGCGTCGATTGTGATGCTCGGTTCGCGCGCCGCAAGTGCGACTTCCGAGATGCTCGTTGCGTGTGGGAACCGGCTGCTGCGCCGCAACGGCTTGACTCCGCGCGACGTCGATTGGTTGTTGCCCATCCAGAGTCACTTTGGCCTGATCGATTCCGTCAGGCAGCAACTCGAATTCTCGTCGGAGCAACTGCTGTGGTTCGGAGACGTCAACGGTTTCTCCGGCAGCGCGAGCATACCGGCGTGTTTGGCAGAGCAACGCGCCGCTGGTCGGTTGGAACCGGGTCAGCTCGTCCTGTCACTCGCCGTCGGCGCAGGGATGAATTGCGCAGGAGCGCTCTACTACGTTTGAGGCGCCATGAAGAAGCTGACGAGCCTGTCCGCCGCAATCGACGAGCACGTTCGTCCAGAGGCGCACCTGAACTTCGCCTCCACACCGAGTCGCTCGAACGCCGCCATCTTGGCGATAGCAAAGCGGTTCGGTGACCAGCGTCCGGCGTTCACGCTCAGTAGTACCGGGTTCCATTCACTAGCGCATTTGCTCGGCCTGCTGAGGCTGGGGACACGCTACGTTGGCTGTTTCTATGGGGACAACTACCCGACGCCACGTCCCAATCCTCTGTATCAACAGCTCATCGACGAAGGTGCCGTGCTCGAACACTGGTCGTTGTGGAGCTACGTCACCGCGCTTCGTGCCGCAGCGCAAGGTGAGCCCTTCGCGTTCACGTCGAGTTTGCTGGGCACGAGCTTGGCACAGGGGCTAGAGCAGCATGGGCGCTACTTCGAGACGGAAGTGGACGTTCCTGGAGCGGGCAAGTCGCGCTGCGGGTTGTTGCGCGCGCTGTGCCCGGACGTGACTTTCGTACATGCCCCCGTCGCCAGCAGCAGCGGCTTCGCGTGGTTCTCCGCTCCTCAGTCCGAAGGCTTTCACGGAGCTTTCGCTGCACGCCATGGTGTCATCGTGACCGCGGACCGCATCGTGGACGACGATGTCGTCCTGACTCGACCCGACTTGATCGCACTGCCGCCACATCGCGTTCTGGCCGTTTGTGAGGCGCCCTTCGGTGCGCACCCACAACCCGTGCACGTCGCAACCCCGGAGTATGCCTCGGACGGTTACGACGACGACGTCGAACATTATCGGATGTGGCGACGGCTTTGCAGCGACGCTGACGAATTCGCTCAGTTTCGAGCCGCCGTCCTCGACGCACACGACGTGCTACAGGCGTATCGCGACTTCGTGGGTGCGGAGCGGTTTCAGGCGTTGCGCGCGACATCGCCGCGAACAGACCCCCCTCCGGTTTCGCGTGTGCGCGGTCCGATCCACGAGGCGCCGCGAGATCTTCGCGAACTCCACGCGACGGATCGCATCACGGTGATCGCTGCCCGGCTGTTGGTGGAACGGATCCGTGCGCGCGGGCACGACTGCGTGTTGGCGGGTATCGGTCAAGCCTTCAACGCCGCGCGATTGTGCCGGGCGCTGCTCGCCAAGCAACGCGATCTGGAGTTGATGGTCGAGACCGGATTGTGTGGTTTCGAGGACACCGACTCGCGGCGTCTCGACGGGTACCTGCTCAGCAGGCGCAACATTGCCAGCTCTCGGCGCTTGAGCAACGTGGAGCAGGTCCTTGGTACGTTAGTGCGAGGCACCGCGACGAGCTGCATCGGTGTCGTCGGCGCGGCCCAAGTCGATCGCGCAGGAAACCTCAACAGCACGTTCGTCGACGGCAAGCTGCTAGTCGGCTCTGGGGGCGCGTGCGACATCGCTTCCGGGGCGCAGGAGCTGATCGTGTTGGTTCGGAGCGATCGCCTGGTGCCGCGACTGGATTACATCACGAGCGTCGGGCGCAACGTCAGTCACCTCGTCACGGAAAGCGGGGTTTTGGAACGCATCAAGGCGGGGTGGGTGTTCCGTGGTCTGGAGGCGACATCCGAATGTCGGGCCTGGCCGGAAGTGACGACACACGCACCTCTGGACCTGGCGTGTGACGTCGAATTTCCGATACTCGACCGCCTGGAACTCTCTCATCGACACCGTTCACCCTAACCTGTGGAGTTTGTTGATATGCGACCCGTACACCTGACAGCGTTGTCTTGTCATCTTCCGAAACGGAGTGTCTCCAACGTCGACCTGCCCGCTCTCGAACCGCCGATGAGTCCGGAGCAGCTCGATCGCTTCGGCGTGCTGGCTCGCGGAGTCGCCGACGAACACGAGACAGTGCTCGAGATGGCTGTGGCGGCCGCGGCTGATGCAATCCGTCGGGCGGACGTGCCGGCTGCTTCGTTGGATTTTCTCCTACTGGCCAACTGGAGCGAACGCCGTTACGTCCCCGACATCGCGCCAGCTGTTGCGCATCGCTTGGGCGCACACCGTGCCTTTGCGTACGACGTTGGAGCGGCTTGCTGTGGGTTCGTCTACGCCCTGAGCAATGCCTGGGGATTCCTCCAGCAACCTCGGTTCTCGCGCGGGCTCGTGGTGAGTTCGGATCGCTCGACCCGACGAATGAGACCGGGAAGTCGCGCTACGATTGTGTTCGGCGATGGCGCGGCTGCGGCCGTCGTCGATGCAACCCATCGGCAAGGTTGGTGTTTACGGGATTACGAACTGCGCAGCGATGGCGCGCACCACGGTATCATGGAGATCGACGCCGACACTTACCTCAGGGCTCACATCCCTCAAAAGGAGCTGAACCCACTGGCAGCAATGAGCATGGCCAAGGTCGCTCAGACGTTGCTCGAGCGAAATGGCCTAAATCTGGATGACATCGACTACGTGGTTCCACACTCGGGAACCGCCGGGGTCCAAGACCAACTGCTGAACCATTTGGGTGTACCACCGGGCAAGGTGCTCACCAATTTTCCAAGCGTAGGAAACATGACGAGTGCATCGATTCCCAGCTCAATGCGTCACTTCATGGACCGTGGCATGCTTGATACGAGCCACCGAGTTCTGGCGGTTGCCGTCGGACTGGGGTGGAACTTCGTTGCCATGCTGTTGGAAGGGACGCAATCGAAATGAGGCAGCGCCATGCACTGATCACTGGCGCGACCTCTGGTATCGGGTTGGCGTCCGCAAAGAAACTCCGTGAGGCGGGTTACCACGTCGTTGCTGTCGGGAGAGACGCCGAACGGCTTCGCGTCCTCGAGGTCGAGCTGGGTGTGGTAACCAGAGTCGCTGACTTGGCTCAGCCCGAGAGCCGCAGAGAGCTCGGTGACTGGATAGCCGCTCGGCAAGTGCCGCTCGACGTGCTGGTCAACAACGCGGCGGAGTGTGTGTACGAGAGCCCGCTCACCCTCGAGCCCGCGCGGATGTCGCGGTTGTTCGAGGTGAACGTCGTCGCGCCGATTGAGCTCGCGCGCGCTGTCGCGCCGCACATGCCTCACGGCGGGCACATCGTGCAGTTGTCGAGCGTCACTGCCAAACACCTCGCAAATGCCAAGTTTGCGCCCTACGGGACGACCAAGGCAGCGCTCGAACACTTGACGGAGGCGCTTCGTCTGGAGCTGCACCCTCGGGGCATCGGCGTTTCGACCCTGGTTCCGGGGCTCGTCGATACACCCATCTACGACAAGCTGCCGAACTTCGAGTCCACTCGGGCCAAGTTGCACCAGCACGTCGAGGTCTGGCTGGAACCCGAAGACGTCGCCGACGTCTTGCTTTGGGTGTTGTCGAGGCCCCCGCACCTGGTGATTGGTGAAGTGACCATCTTGCCGCGGAGTCAGGCTCGATGAGCGCGGCAACCGATCCCGTTCAAAGCACCGTCGAGTACGTTGACCGCCTGTTCGGCGAGGGAATGGGTGAACGTCACTTGCGGTTTCTCGAGCGGTTGCCCAACGAACACCTGCGAGAAATGATCCTGCGTTATCATGCGGTCGAGTCAGACACGACGTGGCTGAGCATCGAGGAAAACTATCTGCTCGGTATGTGCACGTTGTGTGCGACCGGTAACTACGACACTGCCGCGATGTTCGCCAAGACATTGCTTCATTTGGGGGCGCCGAAGCAGAAGCTGATGGAGGCGTGTGGCCGTTTGGCGATGTGGGTTGGCGGCTTGCCAGCAGCAGAGGCTTCGTTTCGCATTCAGAAGGCGATCCGCGAGTACGAACGAAGCGGAGTCGAATCGATGGCCCTGTGGTTCCCGGCGCCGGAGGAAAGGCCGTGACGTCGTTGCTTTCGGATCGCGTCGGAGTGGTGCTGGGAGCTTCCAGGACGAGTAGCGTCGGGGCTCACGCGGTCACTGACTTGCGTGCCCAGGGAGCCACTGTGGCGTTCACGCATCGCGGCCGATCAGGGGCAACCACCCCAGAAGTCGATGCGCAAGACTTGGGAGTGGAAATGGACTTTCGGGACGAACCGTCCGTTGTTCGCGGGATGGACCGGTTGGGGCGGCAGCTGGGCCGTCTCGACTTTCTGGTGCACACGCTCGTCAGCGTGCCCGAGGGTGCGCTTCAGCGACCCTTGTTGGATTTGTCTGCCGAAGAGTTCAGCCACGCGATGCTCGGAAGTGTGCATTCGCTGGTCGTGGCACTGCGTCACGCCATGCCGTTGCTCGAACGTTCCTCTGCGCCGCGTGTGGTTGCACTGTTATCGGCCGGGTCCGACTTTGCGATCCCGAGCTATCACGCAGTCGGTATGGCAAAAGCGGCACTGGCGTCGGCACTTCGCTACCTGGCCCAAGAACTGGGGCCCCGCGGTGTCTTGTGCAATGGCGTCAGTTTCTCGATCATCGATACGGAGGCTGCCAATCACTGCATCGGCGAGGAAACGACGCGCCGCACGCGTGAGTATCTGGCGAAACGCTCCATGACTGGTCGGTCCGTGACCTATGAGGACGTGACGGGGGCCATTGGTTTCTTGTGTAGTCGGCGCTGCCAGAACATGACGGGAGAGATCATCAACGTGGATGGGGGCTACGTGCGCAGCTACCTTTGAGTTCAGCCCACCCTGAACCAAGCTGCCAACGGTGCTTCCTGAATGCTTGCTCCCATGGATTTGTTGAAAGGATGAAGTCGTGAACATGGAAACAAACAAACAGGGAGCGAGGCAGTATGAGGAATTGGAAAGCAAGGGTGTTGGCCACAGGTATCGCGGCAGCGAGTCTGTTCGTCAATCCACAATCCGCGGACGCGCATCGAAGTAAACTCGTTGGTACTTTGTCCACGCACCAGGTTGAATGCGACAGCCTGTGTACGGCAGGACCATTGACTGGCGGACTTGCTGGTGGTCTCGAGTTCACGATGGACTCGATGCAAGAGACGGGAAATCCCGACGTAGTCACCTACCGAGGTGTCAATACAATCACCACCGAGCACGGAACGCTAGAAGGGGCCGACTTTGGCGTATGGAACCTGGTCACCGGCGAGTTCGTCGATTTCACCGTGTTCTCTCACGGCACTGGGGACTACGAGGGAGTGCACGGGACGTTGGTGATCATCGGTGCCTTCGATCCGGCAACGGGTATCGGGCATAGTCGATACGTATCCGTGTTGCGCTGATCGAGCGGGTGTCGGCGAATGCGCCTCGAGTGCGTCCGTCGAGTCCGACGTCGAGGAGGGGGGTGCCTCGACGTTGCCGCTGCAACCAGCCGATCACCCGTGCCCTCGCTGCGGTCGAAGTTGCGAACTGCTGCTCCCATCGCCGGTCGCCCGCCGTCGGGCGAGGTCGAGCATGTCGGTATGCCAACCGGCGAGCAACGGGTGTTTCCGCACAATCTCTGGTTTGCGCTCACACAACCGAACGACGTGGCGGTACTCGCGCAGCGCTTCGGTCGGCAGTCCCATGCTCTCATAGCTCAGCGCCAGGTAGAAGGCGGCGGGCCACAGCTCTTCGTCGAGAAACAGAGCAGCCCGCAGGTCGTGAGCTGCGCGGTCTACGGAGCCGCAAAGGTAACGCGCGATGCCTTGGTACATGTGTCCGTCGGCGAAGGTCGCGAAGCGCTCGGTGAGTCGTTCGTACTGGCTGAGCGCCTCACTGAGTTGCCCGCCGTCGAGTAGCGTATGCCCGGCATCGAGTAGGCGCTGCTCCTCGTCGTCTTGCGTGTTCGGGTGGACGTCGAGTGCGAGGGCGCCGGCCTGCTTGGGCAACGCCGGGAGCGGTGCATGATGGGCGCCGCGAGCTGAGTGGGGGACAGCGGCGGGCGCGGGTACCGGCAATGCGGTCCTCGCGCGCACTCGAGGCTCGGTCGACTTGCGTAGGACGAGCCGCCCGGCGACGTAGAGTGCTTCCAAACAATCCGGCACGTCGTAGACGACCTCGCTTGCGCCCAAGATCAAGGTTCCGTCGTTGGTCAACGCTCGAGTCATCCGATCGAAGGCCTGCAGCGCACTCTCCGGCCTGAAGTAGATCAGCACGTTTCGACACAAGATGAGATCCCAATTGTCCGATCCATCGAGACTTGGAACGGGTTCGGCGAGGTTGTGCCGCTGGAAGCGAACGCTACCTCGGACGTTGCGCGGCACTCCAAACGTGCCATCTGCGTGGCGCTCGAATTGCGAAACCTCGTTCGCTGACAGTTCGCGTAGCGCCAGCTTGTGGTAGCGAGCGGCTCGAGCCCGCTCGAGCGCCCGCGTGTTGATGTCGGTCCCGAGGATCTCGACTGGGGCCTCGAGATGGCGCGCAAGCAGAGCAATCGAGTAGGTGTCCTCACCGGTGGCGCAGCCAGGCACCCAGATCCGCGTCACGCTCCGCGACGCCCGCTCCCGCAAGATCTCCTCGACTGCCGCCAGCTGCCCGCGATCGCGATAGAACCACGTATACACGACCGTGATCGCGTTGGCGAGCAGCTCGATTTCGTCGTTGCCCGGGCTGCGCGCTCGGTGCAAATAGGCTTCGAGATCGCAGCCGAGCTCTTTACAACGTTCATCCACGACGGACCAAAGCGTCTTGGTGACACCGCCGCGTTCGAGCTCGATTCCCGTCAGGGAGCTGAGCCAATCCTGCAATGCTCGTCGAGGGTTCACCGTGGGGCTCGGGCCAACAGAGAATGAGTCCAGTTCGTCACCACCGCGGCGATTTCCAGCGGCGGGTGCGACTGCTGCGCCGAGCCGCGTTCGATGGCCGCTCCGGGCATTCCGAATACTCCGCTGGTGGCTTGGTCTTGAGCGACGGTCAGTGCTCCGGACAAGCGCATCGCTTTGAGGCCGTTGACACCGTCGGTTCCCATGCCGCTCATGATCACCCCCGCAGCGCGGAAACCTGCGAATCGAGATACGGAATGGAACAGCACGTCGACTGCCGGGCGGTGCCCTTCGACGGGTGCGTCCGTGACCACGTTCAACGTTCGCGAGCTGACCATGGCGAGATGCTGGTCGTCGGGCGCCACGTAGATGCAACCGCTCTCGAAGTGCACCGGGCCGTCGACCATTCGTACTGGCATGTGAACCCGACCAGCAAGAAACTCGACGAAGGCTTTGGCGAATCCTTTGGGCAAGTGTTGGACGACCGCGACCGCTCCGCCGAACTTGGGGTCCAACGCAGCGAGGGTCGTCGCCATGGCCATCGGCCCACCCGCCGAAGCTCCGACGGCGATCAATGGGGGAGCGACTTGCCCCGTATCCGGTTCAATCGTCGGCGGCTTCAATTGCTTGATGGACGACGGTCGAGTCAATTTGCCCGCGATGTGACGCACGACGGGGACGGTCGACAACTGGCGCACCTGTGCGCGGAGCCGCCGCTCTGCCGCGAAATCACCCGCGATGGGCTTTGCGGCGAGTTCGAGCGCGCCGCGACGAATGGACTCGAAGACTTCCGCCTTGCGAGCGCCTTCAGGAAGGCCCGTCACCACGAGTATCGGCAGTGGTCGATTCGCCATGACCCGTTCGATGGTGGCGTGACCGGCAGTCCCCGGCATTTCGAGATCGACGAGCAGCACGTTGGGGCTGGTTCGTTCTATCAGTTCGAGGACTCGATCTCCGTTCCCTGCCTCGCCGACGACCTTGATGTCACGGTCTACCTCGAGGATGTCTTTGAGACGGATCCGACAGATCGTCGAGTCGTCGAGAACCAGTGCTCGTATGGGCTTCATTGTTTCACGCTGAGAAACCGACTCACCACGTCCAGCAAGACGTCACTCTGAAAACCCGACTTAAGCACGTAAGCGTTGGCCCCCAAACTGGATGCGCGTTGGCGGTCCTCCACCGAGCCGCGTGTGGTCAACATGACCACGGGCAACGTTTGGGTTTTCTGTCGGATTTCTTTGAGAAGTGATATCCCGTCCATGCGTGGCATGTCGACGTCGCTCAGAACGAGGTCCGGCGCCTGCCGCTCCATCGCCGCCAACGCTGCGATGCCGTCGGATGCGACCTCGACCGATATGCCGCTGGTCGTCAACAGTTCCGAGATCATCTCGGTGACGACGGGTGAGTCGTCAACCACGAGCACGTGGTTTTGTTTCGCGACGCCGACTTCGACCTTGGCGACCGGTGCGACGTCGGAGCGGACTCGCGAGAGGCGCCGTTCCAAAAAGCCCAAGTCCAGCAACAACGCGAGCTGGCCGTCATCGAGAAGTGCGCTGGCCCCCACGCCGGTGCTGGCGAGCAGTTCTTCGGCTGGGCGTCTCACGAGCTCGTGTTCTCCGAGCACACCTGGTACCTTCGCCGCGAACAACTTCCCTCCGAGCTCGAGCACGAGCGCTGCGGCTTCCTCGCCGACGTCGCCCATTCCGAGGGCTTGAGCCAGAGAACGCAACGGAATCGGTGAGGAGGCATATCTCAACACGTTGGACCCGTTGACGGATTGGAGTGTCTCCTTCCCGACGACCGAGCGAACGACTCGGGCGGGGATACCGTACTTCGCCTGCCCGAGCTCGATGACCAACACCTGCTCCTTGGTGATCGCGAAAGGGACGGTCAGCTCGAATTGAGTGCCCTCGCCGATGCGTGTCGAGACGCGTACCGCTCCGCCGACACTTTCGATCCGGGCCTTGACCACGTCGAGCCCAACCCCTCTTCCAGATAGGTCGTCGGCGGTCGATTCCGTGCTGAAGCCGTGGCGGTAGATCAGCTCTACTGCTTCGGTGTCGGAGAGGGCCTCAACTTGCGCCGCCGTCATGGTTCCGCGCTCGAGCGCTGCCGCTCGCAGGCGCGCCGGGTCGATGCCCTGGCCGTCGTCTTGGACGCTGATCACCACGTTGGGTCCCACCGATTCGGCGCGCAAGAGCAGTGTTCCGCGCGCGGGCTTGCCGCCACGGTGACCTTCTTCCTCCAACCCGTGGGCGATCGCATTGCGCACCAAGTGCAACAAGCTATCCCATACCAGGTCGACGACGTCGCGCTCGAGCTGGACGCCACCGCACTCCACCACGACGTCTGCCGACTTGCCTTCCCGCCGCAACAGTAGCCGGGCGTGCTGCTGAAGCTCCCGCAACATCGGCTCGAGGGTAATCAGCCGCAGATCCCACGTGGCGTCCACACACGAGTCGAGCAGCTCCCGATAGTGGAGCAGCGAATTGACCAGCGCAACGCGCGTTCCTCGACCATTCTCCTCGGAACGGTCTGCTCGCAGCTGACCCTGAAGCAGTCCGAAGGCTGCAGAAAGCTCACTCATTCTGTCGCAGAGTCGGTCGATGGTCGTTGCTTGCACCGAGACCCAGCGCTGGCCGTCGCGCCCGTCGGGCTGCTTGATGGCGGGAACGGACTGCGAGCCACCTGGAGCAGCCGTGGCGGTCGCCTCCGGCGCTTTCGATGTCGCGGTGTCTGACCCAGCGAGGACCCGACGAGCTTTTGACAAGCGTCCTTCAGCGACTTCCGCGCTCGACTCCGAGAGGGCCTCGTTGAGCGACTCGGCGACCCGATTGAGTGTCGGGAAGTCGAGCGACGCGCCGGTTTCGACCACTTCTTCGAGTTCATGGGCGAGCTCGCCGAGTTCGAGCAGACCCAACATCCGGGCCTCGCCCTTGAGCGTGTGAAGTTCACCGAGCACTTGGCGCAGCGCCTCCGGTTCACCGGGCATGAACTCCAAAACCTCGAACATCGCGCGAACGTTTTTCGCGCGCTGCTGCAACGTGGCGCGAAAGCGACCGAGGAGGCCTTCGCGCGGGGTGCTCATTCCGCCACCGCAGCTTGCACTTCGAACTTGCGCACCAGCTGCGCAAGTCGGTCTGCCTGAAACTTCAAGCTTTCGGCCGACGTGCGCGTCTGCGCGGTAGCACTGACCGATTGGGTGACGACCTCTGCGATGTTCTTCACGCTCTGCGAGACTTGTTCGGTGCCGCTGCGCTGTTGTTGGGATACGAACGTGATCTGGCGAGCCGCCTGAGTGGTTCCTTCCGCTAGCCGTCGGCTTTCTTCGGTCGCCATCACGGTCGTCGAACCGGAGCTGCGAATGTCGGTCACCAGTTTCTTGATGTCGTGGACTGACGCGGTGACCCGCTCCGCCAATCGCCGCATCTCCGATGCGACCAGTGCGAACCCTTGACCACCTTCGCCGGCTCTGCTCGCCTCCAGTGACCCGTTGAGCGCCAGCAGATCGCTGCGCTCTGCGATCTCGCGGATGATGTCGAGGATTTCGCCGATCCTTCCCGCGTGTCCCGAAAGCTGACCGATTCGGTTGACCATGGAGTCGGTGTTGTCCAGCGTCTTCTCCGCGTTCGTAAGTACACCTTGCACGGCATCTGAAACGTGAGCAGCCGATTCGGAAAGTGAATCCATCGTACGGCTGATCTCCTCCATGGCGCTACTTTGCTGCGTGGCAGCCGCCTCCTGTTCTTGAGACGCAGCGAAGATCTCAGTGGCGGCGCTGGCTAGCGTTACTGAGGTCTCTCGGATTTCGCTCACCATGGCGCGCAGGCTGTCGAGCATGTGGCGGAAGGCGTCGGGCAGTTCTCCCTTTCGATCGATGCTCACGCGCAGGTCACCGCTCGCGATCGCGTCGGCTGCCTGGCTCAGGTCTCGCATCATGTCGATCAGCTCGTTGAAGCGCTCGGACAGCACGCCAACCTCGTCATCTCTGGCGACGGGCAGGGCCGTCATCTGAGACTGCTTCCCCTCTTCGACGATTTCTCGGGCACTCGCGGTCAGGCGTTGCAGTGGCCCGGATACGGAACGACCGAGAGCCACCGCGCAAAGCGGCGCCCACAGGCCGACCACGACGGCAAAAATCACTGCACTGAGGATGAAGCCTCCCGGGCTATTCGCGCCGGTGTTGACGACGGCCACGGCACGCAGGTTGTCGTCGATGCGCGTGAACGCCGTTACCCTCTGGGCGTCCATCTGTTGAAGGCGCGCACTCGGCTCGGGGTGATCGGCGCTGAGCCAAGCGAGAGCAGCGGGGGTCAGCTCCAGTTCCTTTCCGTCCGTGCTGCGAACGGTCGTGCCATCGTATCGGACTACGGCGGTGGTCGTGTCCCAACGTTCATCTGCCGGCCATTCGAACTCCGCATCCGGGTTGTCGTATTCGTGAGCGAGTTGCGAAGCGATCAAGCTCGCTTCCGTGGCCCCTTGCCGGAGATGAGCATCGATTTGCTTCATGTACCCCAGCGCGGTCATCCACAGTGTCGGCCCCAATCCCAATGCCAGCGCGATGACGCCGATGCGTGATTGCAGTGAGGTTGGGGGGCGGTCGAGGTTGAGTCGTAGGTTGCGTGCATCGACGGAACAAGTGCCAGCGGCATCCGACGTGAGCATCGATACCAGCGGAAATCCGAAAGCAAAACCACCGAACCACACGGCAACGACCACGAGCGCCACGGCACGTGTGGAGCGTGGGTCCAGTTCGAGGTCACCGAATACCCAACGAATGGCGATGAACCCGAGCAAGTAGGTCAGCGACCAGGTGAACGCGTAGAACAGTCCGAAATGCTTCGCGAGGTTCTGCAAGGCGTTGTCGCAAGCCAGCAACTGCTGCGGGGTCTTCGCTTGCCGGCGCGAAAGGTATGCGTCGACGGGCCGCAGCCTCGAAGACAGGAACAGAGCACACGCGCCAACCTTCGCGATCCACGCGGCCGCGAAGACGAGAAACGGGCGCTCGAGTTCCGTGAAACCGAGCAGCTGGATGTACGCTGCCGTCACCAGGGGGTTGAATAGCAGGTCGAGGATTGCGAAGGTCGCGATGCTCTTGAACGTCAGGGTCTTCATTCGGTCATCCGTTGGGGTGAGGTGCCGCAAGCGCGAGACTGCTCTCTGGGCCATTGGCCACCAGTGGATTGGTGATTCGTCGGGGTTCGAGGACCAACGCGACGGCGCGGTGGTTGCGGATGAGTACTCCGCGGTAGGGGTGGTCGGCACCGAGCGTTTCGGGGACCGGCACGACATCGCTCGGAGATACACGTAGCAGCGTGAGCTCGCCTCGAATCCAGATGCCCTCCTGACCGCTGCTGCCGCGAACGACGAGTACGCGTTCGGTTTCGTGTTCACCCTCAACTGCTTGGGGGTCGAAGCCCATCAGTTCTCGGAGATCGACGTGCTCGTCGAAGGGCGATTCCTTTGGCGAGAGCACGAGCAACACGTCGCGGATGTCGAACGCGACGGCACACGTTCCAGCCGAAAGAACCAGCAGCTCGATACAATCAACAGCCGACACTGCGAACGCTCCGCTAACTCCCGTTCCTCGGGACTACGTTGGGACATCGACCCACGACCGGATTGACGGACGGAACTCCTCTTAGGTTTACTCGTTGGATGTTGTCGCGCTGCGGCGATGACGTTGCAGCGCGCAATTTTGGCGCGAGTGATGGTCGTCGTGGGACGCCCGGATACTGATGGCGGCGCGTGTGGGCAATGGGGAGCGGAGTCGTCCCGTCGAGTACGCGTTGGCTCGAGAGATGGTCGACCCGCGCCTCGCCGGTTGCGTAGGAGATTCTTCGAAGGAGCGACGCTCCTGGCGTCATGCATCGACTCCGAATCGCCCGCGTGACTCGCTGCCGGAAACGAGCTCGCCGAACAGCGCGTCGAGATCGAGCACGGCCACGACGCGTTGCTCCCAATCGACTTCTGCGCGCGCGAATCTCACGCTCGTTGCGTGCACTTGGCGCAGCTCGCTCTGAGGCAAGAACAGCACGGCGCGTGCTTCAGCGACGGGCATCGCAACGGTATTCTGTTGATGACTGACGACGAGTGTTCGCTCGAATGTTGCGTGATCGCTGCGGCTGATTCCAAGCAAGGCGGCAAGCTCCAACACTGGAATTGCTCGCCCGCGCCAGGCGCAAACACCGGGTAGGTGAGGTGATGAGCGTGGCACCATCAAACACGTTTGCGGACCAAGCACTTCGCTCACCGCGCTAGCCTCCAGCGCCACCCAAGTATCTTCCAGCCTGACTGGCATCAACGCTACGTTCATGACTTCTTGCCCCAAAACCCCTAACGCAATCGGTCCCGCAAGCCGTGAACAGTAGTGGGCCATCGCTTGGTAACTGGCAAGTGAAAGTTGCCCAATCGTGACGACCTTAAGAAGATGAGATTCCGACGCACATGGAGTCGATCCGCAGTAGGCGCTGCTCCCACATCCGTGCTGCGGGTGCATGGATTCGAGACGACACGAGCGTATGCTGCTAGACGAGCGTCAGCAGTGAACAGTGGGGCATATGCGTAAGCAGACGGTGATGGTGGTGGACGATAGTGAGATCGTCTTGGAGGTGGTCGGCAACGCTCTACAGGAAGCGGGTTACAGAGTGATCACCCGCAATCGAGCCTCAGGCTGCGTCGCGTTGATGTTGCAGGAATCACCGGACCTGGTGTTGGTGGACGTGACGATGCCCGGCGTTGGTGGCGACACCCTCGTTCGCTGTTTCGGGACAGCCCATCCAAATAGCCAGTCGATCGTGTTGCTGCATTCGAGTTTGCCGGAGGAGGCACTGCGTACGAAGGCTGCGACGTCTGGAGCGCACGGATACATCCGCAAGTCCAACAGCGTCAGTGGGCTTGTCCGAGAGGTGAACACTTGGTTGCGGCGCGCATCGTTGCGAGAGCACGCGAGCAGCGACACTCGAGCAGCTGCGCAGCCCAGTGGTGGGGCAATGTCGTCTTCGAGTTCCGATACCCATGGTCCGAATTCCGGCGATCCGGCCAGTTACCCCAGTCACAGCGGGACGCACGCCAATCAAGCACCAGTGGTATTGCTCGTCGACACCGACATGTTGGTGCTTTCGAGCTTTCGGCGCGGGCTTCAGCACGAAGGGATGACGTTCGAGTTCGCGCTGTCGATTGGACACGCCGTGCGGATGCTGATGAGCTCCGATCCTCCGGACGTCGTCGTCTCCAACGTCCAACTGGGAGACACCAGCGGGCGTGAACTCCTCGACCGAGCCGTCGAGGTCGATCCTGGTTGGGTCAGCCGATTCGTCTACTTCTGTGACAAAGACAGCGAAGAAACCATGAAACGGTTTGGGGCTCGCATCGCCAGTCCCGTGTTGCGCGCGCCAGTCGACATGGAAGAGGTGGCGCGGGCGATTCGGGCGTGCTTGCGCCAGCGTGGGGCGCGTCGCGCTGCTTCGTAGTTGAGCGAGCGCACGGCACGCGGCGAGCTGCGTGTGCCGTGGATCGCTGAAACGGGAAGCGACGAGCAGCTGAGGCTCACTGCGTGGGTACTCGCCGGATGAAGGGATCGCTCGCAGCGTAGTTGGCCAGCGCATCGAGGATTGACCCTCCGGCGTCCGCGTCATCGCAGCGGGAAGCGGCCGCGACGCGGTCGACCTGGGCCACGTCGAGGCCCAACGCATAGCTCGACCAGTGTCGCGCCAGGCAGGCCGTACTTCGGGCATGTCGGCCAGGTTTGCGGCCAGTTGCTCCTGACCGTCGAAACTGCGGTCGTAGCGGAGCAACTGGCCAGTAGCGTCGATTGGCAGGTCGAGTTCCATTGCTCGGTAGCGTCCAGATCCGTCGTAGTGTTCGAAGGGGCGCTCGAAGAAAGTGATCAAACGCGTCGTGAGATTTCCATCAGTGCCGAAGCCGAAAGATCAGTCGGCAAACCGATTCTTCAGCCCACTGGGGGAGGAGCGCTTCGGCGCTCGGCCAGGACGAACTCTGCAACGGTTCCGTTCAGGGAGGGTCTCGGGCCAGCGCCCGCAACCAGCATCGTGTGTTGGAGCGCTCCGTCGTCGTATTCGACGATGTCCGATTCCAACAGCGCAATCCGAAGGTCCTGACGGAACTCGACAGCGGTCTGATAGCGCTTGTCCGGATCCTTGTTCAAGGAGCGCATGCAGACCTCCTCGAGCGAGGGGGGAACAGGACGGTAGTCGCTCGGGCGGCGCGCATTGGATTCGTGGATTGTACGGATTGTCGCTTGAATCGTTCCCCCCGATGGAACCAAGTGTTGCCCGGTGAACAACTCCCACATGACGACGCCCAGTGAATACAGATCGGAGCGCGGGTCGGCGCGGCCGCTTCCTGTGAGGCGTTCCGGGGCGACGTAGTTCAGCGTTCCAATCAGCAACCCAGGTTCCGTCACCATGGGCCAGCGCC
The DNA here is from genome assembly GCA_003235365.1 of Deltaproteobacteria bacterium. Taxonomy (GTDB): domain Bacteria; phylum Myxococcota_A; class Polyangia; order Polyangiales; family Polyangiaceae; genus SZUA-265. The sequence goes on along the minus strand of QJWJ01000051.1, from coordinate 8,466 downwards.
TCACGCACGCAGAGCCGAGGTCGCTGACCCGGGTGATGCCCGCGTTGGTGAGCAGCAGATTCTGGACGGATAGGTCCTGATGGACGATGCCGAGGTGTCGACCGCGTTGGTCGCTCGCGTCATGGATGGCAGCAACACCTGCCAGCGCGTCGAGCATCACACGCGCGATCAGCTCCAGGGACAGTGAGGCATTTCGGCGGGCGAAGTGTCGAAGCACATGTTTGAGGCTGACCGCTTCGACGAGCTCCATCACGATGTACGCTTCGCCGTCGAGCTCGCAGCGGTCCAGGGCGGCGAGGCAGTTGGGGTGGCGAATCAAGCCGGCGAGGGCGGCTTCCTGGTTGAAAAGGGCCCTGGCCACGCGATCGGTTCGCAGATCTTTGCGCAGGCACTTGAGGGCGAACTGTTGCCTGAACCCGGCGGTGGTGGACGCTTGCGCCAGGTACACGGTCGCCATGCCTCCTTCTCCGATCTGTCTCGACAGTTCGTACTGCATTTCTACGGTCTGTGGATCCGCCTTCCAAGAACCGATCACATCGGATGCGCGATCGCTCGGGTGGGTCGTGTCCCTCGTCCGACGAGGTGTTTCAGGTCGGGAGGGGAGTCGTCGCTTCGGGGTCTGACGGTCTGGCCGCGTCGTCACGCGCTACTCTCCGGGCTGAGCCTCGAACGTCCCGATGTCGTGCACTTGCTGCAGAAGCGGGTTCTTCCGGTGTCGAGCGCTTCGAGGTAACCGCCGCATGCCGCCGCGGGGAAGGTCGTCGATGCGACGAGAGGGCCCCGGGTCCTGGGTGGAGTCGGGGAAGACACCGAGCTCCGTCGCTGGTTGCGTGCGGGGCCCCGCGTCGGGCGTCACGTGAGTGGTTTGGATGCTTGTGTTGGGTGAATGAGTAGTGTTCGCGGAGGCCGGTATCTGGCCTCCATCATCTTCATCGAGAGTCATTTCGGTTTGCTCGAAGCTCAACCGACCACAGGGCGGCAGTGCCAGCGCTGGGAGTAGGGCTGGGGAAGGGGGCAACAGGTGCATTGCTGGGCACTACGGCCAGTGTGAATGCTGCTGAAGCGTACCGAGAGGAAGCGTTCTGAAATGACTATTACAGATTTGCAGTGATCGCCCCTTGCGTTGGGTTGGCACTGGTCTTGGCATGTTGCTCCTCGACAACCGCTTGTTTCAGCTAGGACCTTGTCTCGTCGTGCTCGGGTGCTCTGGCGCCACGACCCACGGTGGGGGCGAGGATATCCCATTCCAACCCACTTCCGACGAATTGCGCGAGGTTGGTGACCGTGGCAACGCCATTCCCCATACCGATGCTCGCCAGGAAGTCACGGCCGACGCGATGCCATCGGTAGCAGAGCCGAATCGTCCCGAGCTACCGTCAGGCGACGAGTCACCCTCGGTAGGCCTTTTTGATATGGACTCGTCGGGCCCGAGCTACGTCACTGAGGAGGAGCTACCCCTCGTCGTCGAACCGCCCGAACCTTCAGCATGCAACCCGACACTGACCGGCATCGTGCGCGATTTTCGTCCGGCGGGCACACCCGGGGGCCACTCTGATTTCGAAGCGCCGTTCGCTTCGGACACGGAGTTGCCAGGGATCGTGATGCCCAGCCTCGGCGCGGACCGAAAGCCGATCTACGCGCTCGCTGGTCCCGCGTACCATCCGCAATTCGGACAAATGACCCATGGCCCAGACGAGTTCGACCAGTGGTATCGCGACGTCCCCGCAGTCAATCAGGCGATGATCGTCGAGTTGCCGCTGACTGCTGGGCCCGACGAGTTCACTCACTGCCAACCCATTCTCGTTCGCTGAACGCGTGCCCCCCGGCGCCGGCCGCTCCCGAATCCGTGCAACGGTTGTGAGGCCTGCGTGCATCGAAACGGTGAACTTGGCTCGGGGTTGGGGTGGCGAGCCCAGCGAACGACCTCGTCCGAATGCCTGCTTGACTGGGGTGATGCGAAGGGGGCACACCGAGGGGCGTGAACATCTGTCGTGAGTTGCTCGTCCCGCTCTGCGTCTTGTCGTTTGCTTGTGCGCCCGCCCGGCGCCAGGCCCCAGCGCCGCCGAAGCCGTCGACGTTGAGCTCGGCTCCCGGAGCAGCGGATCGAAGTCAAGGCACTTTCCACGGTGAGGGAGCACGTGGGCTTGGGCAAACCGACCACTCTCCGCAACCACCAGGACCGGTGCGCCACGTCGTCGTCGTGACTATCGATGGGTTGATGCCCGACAGCTACGTCCACCCGGACGCCCACGGCCTGCGGATTCCGAACCTACGTCGACTCGTCGCTGAAGGTGCGAGCAGTCAGGGGGCGCTCTCGGTCTTTCCTTCCTTGACCTATCCGGCGCATACGAGCATCGCTAGCGGCGTAACGCCGAAACGTCACGGGATTGTGACCAACAGTGCGTTCGATCCGCTCGAGCAGAATCAGAACGCGTGGCGGTGGTACGATGCGGACGTTCGCGTGCCGCGTGTTTGGGATGTTGCGCTCGCCGCCGGCTATCGGACAGCCGTACTCGACTGGCCTGTGACAGTCGGGGAACGAGCGACGTTCCACGTGCCCGAGTTCTGGCGGGCCCGTGTTCCTGAAGACGTCAAGTTGATCGACGCTCTGTCGACGCCCGGCTTCCTCGGTGCCGTGGCGCAGGCCTTTCCCGACTTTCGCGCAGGCTTTCGCCCGCAGGACGTGAGTGATGAAGCAGGCACTGACATGGCCGTGTACCTGATCGAAAGAGAGCACCCGCACCTCCTATTTCTTCACATCTGGCAGGTCGACGCGGCGCAGCACCATCACGGCATCGACAGCGACGAGGCACGGGAGGCAATCGAGGTCGCGGATCGCCAAATCGGTCGTCTGCTCGATGCGATTGAAGAGGCGGGACTGACCGATCAAACGGTGCTCGTCGTCGCGTCGGATCACGGGTTCGCCAGCGTTCGGCGTTGTGTGAACCCGGCGTTTCTCCTGCAGAAGGCGGGTTTGCTCGACGTGGATGAGGGTGGCGCGCTCCGCGGCTGGAGAGCTGCGGTGTTACCTTCCCACGGCGTAGCATACGTGTATCTCGCCAACCCTGGCGACCAGGCGCTCCGAGGCCTCACCCGGCGCGTGTTCGAAGACACCATGCGTGCGGGCAACAGCGGTATCGCGAGGATTCTGGATCAGGTGGAAATTGGAGAGTTGGGGGGGGACCCCGACGCGTTCATCGCCTTGGAAGCCGAGCCTGGCGTGTATTTCGGCACCGGCCGTGAACGCTACGAGGCGAAGCCGGCGTACCTTGCGACGCATGGATACGATCCCAACAACCCAGCCATGCATGCGTCGCTGCTCTTCTTCGGTCCAGGCGTGGAGCCGGGCAGCGAAATACCGAACGCGAGGCTGGTAGATGTGGCACCCACTGTTGCGAGCATGCTCGGCCTCGAGATGGAGAACGTCGAAGGCGTGGTGCTCGAGCTCGATTGAACGAAGCCCGAAGACCCACCCGGCAATCCCGCATTCAGCGCGTGAGCCGCTCAGCTTCGTCGAAACGCCTGACGGTCGCAGCTCGGACAGTCAGGCGTTGTAGCGCATCTAGTTGTCTCGCCGTGGGCGGCTGCTGACGGCCCTGGCGGTCGATGCGCGCCGTGCGCTCAGCCCATTGATCTTCCGGACGGGATTCGTCCCTACCTGCGACACGCAGCAAGCTGCTGCCAACTCGCACCAGATCTTTCGGGTGGAGCAGTCGGGGTTCTCGGAGTGACTTCCCATCGACGAACGTCCCGTTGCGGCTGTGTAAGTCTTCTACGACTACTCCGGCGGGAGTGACGCTCAGTCGTGCATGGATGCGGGACACACCGACGCTCCGCGCGAGCACGATGTCGCAAGTGGGGCTGCGGCCAACCACCGCGACTCCGCGGAGCGGAATTCGTCGACCATCGACGACCAGCCAGATTCCATCCGTGTTCATGTTTTGCGGTGTTGGGTGTAGCATTGTTCAGGTCAGGTGCATGCTGTGTTCTGTGTGAACTTTGTCGCATGATTCACCTTTCTCCGATACTCACCACATTTCGGCGCCCGCTCACGTGCTCGCCACATTCGCGTTACGCAGCGGACACATGCGGGTCGCGCCACCGACGAGCCGCGGCATCTTCGCCGGTTCGATCCCACGCTGTCAGGCACCCGCGAGCCGAGGGCGCTCCGCCTGGGCTTCGCGGCACGGCATCCCAAAGGTCGGGGCATCCGCAGCATCACAGAGAACAAACCGACATAGATTCGGATATTTGGATGCGTGCAGTGTGGCTCGAAACGGGGAACTGGCGGCTCCGACGAGATGCGCACCGACACGACCCAACAGATTGAGTACTGTACGCAAGAACAGTATGTCCGAGCGCACACCGCGCATCTGCTGCCTCGACCTCGACACCTTCTTCGTATCGGTCGAGCGCCTTCTCGATCCCTCTTTGGTTGATCGCCCCGTCATCGTCGGGGCGCGACCGGGTCAACGCGGTGTCGTGCTGGCCGCGAGCTACGAAGTCCGTCCGATGGGGGTGCGCTCCGGGATATCCATAATCGAAGCAACGCGGTTGGCACCCGACGCAGTCTTCGTGCCTCCCCGGATGAACACGTATGGCGGGTACGCTCAGCGCGTCCGTGCAGTGCTCGAACGCTACACGCCGTGTGTGCAAACCGCGAGCATTGACGAGTTCTATCTCGACTTTCACGGCTGCGACACGATGTACCGCCGAGCCCACGACCCCGACGACGATGCCGCGTTGGTCCGCGTCCTTCACGAGATCCGCGCCGCGATTCGAGCGGAGGTTGGATTGCCAGCCAGTGCGGGTGTGGGGTGCACGCGTCCCGTCGCGAAAATGGCGAGTGGGTTGGCAAAGCCGAACCAGATCGCCGCTGGCGACTCCGATCGCCCTTGGGGGAGTGGGGTGGTGCTCGTGCCTGCGGGGGCCGAACGCAGATGGCTCGGTGAACTGCCTCTGCGCCGCTTTCCCGGCATCGGGCCAGCGGCGGAGAAGCGACTCGTCGACCTGGGGCTGGCAACGATCGAGGATCTGCTCGCGTTGCCCCCCGGCCGCATCCTGAACCAAGTGCGCGCCGTTCGAGGGAACGTCGAGCGCGCTTTCGAAAGTGAAACGCCGGATCTCGGGCGAGATCGCCCCGCGTTTCAAGAGTACGATCCGCTTGGGGGGACAATTGGGTCCATCTCCAACGAGTCGACGTTCTCCTCGGACCTGTCCGACCCGCGGCAAGTCGAGCAACGCTTGTTGGGGCTCGTCGAGCGGGTGTGTTGGCGTGCTCGAAAGCGCTGCGTTTTCGCCCGTACGGTGACTCTCAAGCTCCGCTACGGAGACTTTCACACCGTGGAGCGTTCCTGCACGGGGGCTGCCAGCGCTGAAGACACCGAGGTCATGCGCCGTGTCAGGTTGCTGCTTCGCCGTGCGTGGACCCGTCGCGCCTCCGTTCGGCTGCTGGGAGTTGGTTTGTCGAACCTCGTTGGTCCCCCTCGGCAGCTGGAGTTGCCCTACGACGAGTGCCAACGCTCGGCATCGATCGCCGTTGACCAGGTGCGTGAGCGGTTCGGATTTGCCGCCATTCGCCGTGGCCGCGTCGAGCCACGTCGTTGACGTCGACAGAACGGGGCTCCTCGGCACCCGTCTTCGGGTTGCAGGTGCTGCGGTGGACGCGACGAGATCGAGCTCGCGCCGAGGCTCGAGTCGCTTTCAGTTGCTGCGCAACAGTCCAGCCGCTGACTTGTGAAGACTGGGATTCCATACCGGTGCTGTTGGCCGGGTGTGCACCGAGGGTTTGTTGATGACCTTGCAGGGATACCCCAACGTTTCGAGGTAGGGGTTGCAGCATTCGATGTGCGTCAGATCGGGATTGTTCACGCACTCTGTGCATCCGCGAAACGACTTGTCTTCGCAATCGATCGTGTTCGGGGCGGGGGGCGCAGGCTTGATGATTATCGCATCTGTCAATTCGTCGGTTGGCGTCTGCTCCCAAGCATCGTCACCGGCGCCTGCGCAACCGGACAACGCAGATGCCACGCTGGTACAGATAGCCAACAGTGCCGCGGCGCGGCCTCGTAGCGAGTGTTTCATGACGTTCTCCTTCCGCAGTCGAGTGGGATACCCGCGGCTGCGTTGCCCACGATGCGGCCAGCGACACCCGTCGCGCGACACCCGAACGGGGGAACGCGACGCGATTGTCGGACCCGCCTCGCGGTGAGGGCTCGTTTTGGGTGAACGTGAAGGAAGATCTGTGCGTATTTCTCCCGCGAAGGGCAGTGTCTCCCCGCCGGGATCACGGCGCGGCGGCGCGTGAGCGGTCCGGGCGTGCTTAGAGCGAGGCGCGTCTCGAAACCGCGCGTTGCAGCAGTGCTGACCACTTCCACCAGCAGTGTTGGCAGGGGGGCCGGAAACGCCCGTTCGCGTCGTTGTTTTTTGACCACCCTCGGCGCCAGCCGGACACGAGCGCGCCATGGTCTTGTCCAAACGACCCCGAAGCCGCCGAAACGAGTGGACCGTTGCCAGGTCGTTTCCCTGCTGGATCGCGCTTTGTGCACTGTCCGGCGCTGCGCTGGCGTGTTCCAACGCCACCGTCCTCGAAGGAGACGAGCCATCGAAAGAGAACGGCAAACGATCGGCCGACGAGGAGCAACGCCCCTCGGAGCCGGGCTCTGGCGACGGGCCCAACGCGGAGGAACCCCGCGGCCCGAACGACACGCCGACGAAGCAATCCCCGAGTGCCGAAGGCTCGCCGGGCAGCCTGGCTGAGCCGTCTGCGTCGCCGAGCGATGGCCCCGATGTCGACTCCTCCGAAGGGCAGTCGCCAGCGACGTTGAACGAACCGGCAGCACCTCCCACGACGACCTGCGACGGCCAGCTGCCGGCGAGCTTCGTTGCGCTGTGCAGCTCCTGCCACACGCAGTCGGGGGCGGCCAACGCACGGTATCCCGACTTGTACACGTTCGGCGGCTCGAAGGAAGACTTCATCAGGCAGGTTCGAAACGGCGGCGACGGCATGGTCGCCTACGGCGAAGCGCTCGTTGCCGACGCCGACCTCGACGCTATTTTCGCCTACTTCTCTTCGGGGCAATCCCGACAGGCTGTGTCGACGCCGAGCCTCGGTGATCTGAAACCGCTCTACACCGCCGACGACGCCATCAATCCGCCCGTCGTTTTCGAGCGGGACGACGGCGTGCTGATCACGCGTGGCGCGGGCAGGGTGCGGCAGCGGCACGAACTCGAAGGGACGTTCAATCCATATGGGCCGCACTACTTCGAGGATAGAAGCTTCGGAATTCTCGTCGAAGACTACACTTCGATCGGTGAGAGCCTGATCCGGGTTTCGTACCTGCCAGTCGGAGAGCCCACGGATGGCACCAACTTCCGCGCCTGGAAGATTTACGGAGACGGCAACGTCTTCCACGCCAACATGGGTATGGATGCGGCTGACTTGCCGGGGTTGACGACCGGGGCGACTGATCTTGCCGACGCCTACGTCGATCAGATCGCCCCGTTTGCGCGCGTTCAGGCACAAGAGGTCAGCAGCAACTGGCGGACGAGTGACCCGATCACCTCTGGCGACCTGTTCGACTTCGAATTCGGCGTGTTTCTCGAGGAGGGTGCGGTTCGTCCCGGAACGCGGACGTCGTACTACAGCGACACCTTTCGCTATCAAGTGGGGAGCGGTGGGTTCACGGCGAACAACACGGATGATTCCGGCGCGGTCGGCCCGACTCAGCGAGCGCAACAGGGAGGCGACGGCACGAACGTCTGGCTGTACGAGGATCGTGAGTTCGCCTTCGAGCAGATGGCGCTCAACATCCAGCACGAGAACGTGCAGCCATTCTTGCGTGGCAGACGGCTGTTTCACACGGATTTCGAAACCGGTGAACACTCGGAGTCGGGAAATCCGACGTTCACGGAGCATGCGGGCAAGCTCGGTCCGACCTTCGTGGCAAGAAGTTGTGAGACCTGTCACCCGCACAACGGACCGGGAAGGCTGCTCGAGGACTTCGACGAACGCGCTTCGATGGCGTTCAAGCTCTACGATTCCGGCGATCTGGGCAGACAACTGCAGCTGCAAGAGGGCACGGCCCGAGTACGGGGCGCCGAGCAACTCACGGTGACGCTCGGCGATGGTACCGATGTGCCCCTGAGCAAGCCGGAAATAGCCGTGGCGGACAACGACGGGCAACCGCTGCATCACTCGGCGCGACTGGCACGCAAGGTGATCGGTCTGGGCTTGCTCGAAGCGATCGACGAAGCGACGCTGCTGCAACGAGCCGACCCGATGGATTGCGACGGCGATGGCGTTTCGGGGCGGGCGTCGTTCGTCGAGGATGCGCAGACAGGTGCATTGATGCTCGGTCGCTTTGGTTGGAAGGCGGAGAAGATCAGCGTGCGTCATCAGGTGGTGGACGCGTTGGAAGGCGATCTGGGCGTCGGGAGCGAGGCCATCCCAGACAGCGACGGCAA
>QJWJ01000288.1 GCA_003235365.1 Deltaproteobacteria bacterium | reverse complement strand
GGTCACCAGACTCGGCAAAGAGAAAGTCGATCGCTGTAGCGTGTCTGTCTTCACGAGAAGGACTCGGGCTGGGGAGCGCTCAGAACCATTGTCGAGCGTACGCGGTGTGTTTCGTTGATAGCAAGACAAAACTCGCTGACACCACCACCAGAAACTTCTCCCCCCCAACGCAAAACGTTGAGAAGCACCACCGAGCGAACCGACAGCTCTCAGCAACGGGCTCGCACCAGGCCAGCGGAGTAGCTGCGATAGGGGAACTTGCGGTACCCAAGGTGAAACTCCTCCGGGCGAATCTCGAGTTCAAATCGTATCCCGAATCAGCGCAGCCCGTACAGATACAAGACCGAGGCCCAGCCGCTCGGTAGTAGTGCTGGAGGCTCCTCCAGCTCGTTGCCGTAGCGGATCACCATCTCCAGGAAGTAGCGTGCGTGGAAGAACGCTTCGAGTATCGGTCGAGTCACTTCCAGCCAACGGCGATTGTGCTCCATCTCGAACTTCTGCCCGGTGCCTTGCGCGACGATCTCGCGAAACCAGGGGTTGAGCTCGCGCTCAGGCGCCAGGGACTGCAGCACTGAAACGACGCGCGCCGTCGCTCGCTGAACCTCGTACACCTCCCAGCTCTGGTGGTAGAAGCGGTAGACCGCGTCCTCGTACCCCCAGCGACCGTTGCACGTCGCGAGAAGCTCTTCGAGTTCGGGTAATGCGGCTTTGATGTTGACCAGCAGTTCCCGCACTTCCGGTCGATCGTCGATCTGCGCGCCCAAAGTGACCATTAGTGTAGACCTGGATTCGGTTGTTTCAGCCTGGGTCAGCGAGTAACCGAACTCGAATTCTCACCTGTGTTTCCCGATGCTCTGCGACGACGACGAACCCTGGTTCCAGATCGCCCACCGTTTCTTCGATGGCCTGAAGGCTCTGCGTCGCAACGCTCGGATCTCGATGGCCAGGTCTGAGGTAGACGATGCCTGGGCAGCGGAGGCCACTCTGCAACGCGAGGCGTCCGAAATCGCTGTCGTGCGTGAGCACCACGCGCCCCTGCTTCTCGGCGAGATGGATCACTTCCTCGTCGGACCTGCCGCCCAGCCCCGCATCCCTGACGGTGAGTACGTCTTTCCCGAGCCCAAGCAGCGTCTCCGTCACCACGGGATGAATGTTCTCATCCGCAAGCAGCGGGTAGGACAGCGGCTTCACGCGGGGATCTTCACGTCCCACACGAATTCATTCTTCATCGCCCGAGCAGCGTACGCGACAGCGCCACGGACAGCCTCGACCGTCAGCTGGGGATACAACTGGACGATCTCTGCCGGGTCAGAGCCACTAGCAATCAGTTCCAGAATGAACTCGACACTCAGCCTCGTGCCCCGGACACACGGCTTGCCCCCGAGGACTGCGGGATCGCTGGTGATCAGAGACGCCTGCATGGGTCTCAACCTAGCATGAACGCGCCCGGAACGACAAACCCGAGCAAAGCCCCGGCGAACGCCGCTCCTTCCCCCGGCGCCCGCAGCCCGAAGGGCGAGGACGACTTGGGGGTAAGCGGCGACCGAAGGCGCCGGATGGGGGCATATCCAGCAACTCGGTGGCCGTGGGCTCGTGCCGCATGCGCTGCGGGCGCTGCCGCAACAGCCGACGCTGATGGGAACTGACTGACCTGGAACCATTGACCATTGCTGCCCTCCGGGGGTGAGACCGACGCCCCTTCAGGCGCAGGCAGCGTGACGCGCGCGTCGATACGCGCGGAGGGCGCCATCAGGCAAATGCCCGACCGTTGTTTCGCTCTGGGTTTACTACAGCGCGTCCAAGTCGATCCGGATGTCTTGTGGCAGCGTAAGCACTCCTCCTATTTGCTCGCCGCTCACCCACCCCGTCTCGCCGCGCCGGAACACTTCTGCTTTGGCTCCCTCTTGATGGAGCAGCACATACGCCTGCAAACTCGACAAGCGCTGGTAGGCATCGAGCTTCGTCGTTCGATCGAAGCGCTGAGTGCCGTCACTGAGAACCTCGAAGACGATACCCGGGTTGGTCACTGCGCCCCGCTTCCCCGGCGCCTCTTCAGCTGGCCCGCAGATCACGACCATGTCGGGAAGGAAGCCGCGGTCGAGTTCAGCGACATAGACGACCAGTCCGGCTGCGTAGGCTGAACAGTCACCCTTTGCTGGAAGCTGCTGCGCCAAGCGTGCGCACACTTGGGCGTGGCGCGGCGTCGTCGCTCCCATCGCGTAGGCCACGCCCTGCGCCCATTCGTGAGGCCACTCGAGCGCAAGGAACTCCTGCCAAGAGATCGTTGGTGCGTGTGGCCCGGGGTTAGCCATGGAACCAGTGGCAGTATAGCCCGACTTCCGTGACATCCGGCGCGTGCGCCGCCAGGCAGACGCCTTCCCCCGACCGCCCGCAAGCCGAAGGCTGAGGACGGGACGAGGGGGAAGCTGGCCGCCACCGATGAATCCCTCCGTAATCGTGCGGCTTTTTCTGGCGGCGGCCAGGATGGGGGCCAAACCATACGGAACCGAAGGTCGTACGTTCGAATCGTACCGGGCGCGCAAAAGGCCAGCTTCGCTGGCCTTTTTTGCGTCCGGTGCGCTTCAGGGGAAACAGTCGCGCCTTCGGCGCTCCTTCTTTCGCACGAATCGTACCGGGCGCGCAGCATCAAAAAGGCCTGATTCGCTCCCCTCCGCGGGGAGCCCTGTTCACAGCCTGATAACACGCGAGGAAGCTTGGCTCTCCTCGCGTTTGCACGTGAGGGGGTCGGCGTTCCGCGAAAGCGCGCCGATGCGTTCGCTCGTGCGGTACTCGAGCTGAGCCAAGCGAGCCGCCTGGCGCTGGCCGTCCTCGACGGCGGGCTGTTCGCCGGTGCCCGGCTGGTCGAGCTCGCGGCACTCGTGGCCGAAGCAGTCGCGGGGGCTGACGGCGCGGAAGGCGCATCGTCGTGATGGCGCGAGCGGGCATCGTTCGCCCCGCTCGGGCGGCTCGGCGCGCTTTTAAGAACAAGGATAAGTCCCCGGAGACGGAAACGAGGCCCGACAGGGCCGGCCGTCTTCGGCGTGCGAAGGCACTCCCCAAACAGGCTTGGGAAGGCCTACCCCCATGCTGACGCTCGACCCGAGGGAGCACCAACGCGGAAAGACCGAACTGGCCCAAGTCTACAGGGAGTTCACTCGGCGCGGCGCCAACCTGCTCAAGCGTCTGCGGCGCTGGATGACGAAGAACGGCATGAAGCCGTTCGGAAGCCAGTGGGTCTCGACTATCGAGGCGCACAGGTGAACGGCGTGTCCAAGCTCGCGGGCTACATCACGAAGATTGCCGGCAACACGGAGAAGACGCACGGCGAGCTCGTCAAGTTGAGCCAAGTGCCGCTGATGGCGCCCAAGAACTTCCGCAGGCTCAGGTCGGGCAAGAAGTTCCTGCCCAAGCGCCGCAAGGGTGACGGGACCGGCGCGCTCCACCGACGATACCCCTCCAGGGAAGGCGACGAGGTCGCTGAGGCGGTGACGCGCAATTCCGACCCGGAGTACATGGCTCATGTTTACGCGTGCGTGAAACAAGAGCAGAACCTGGTCTTCGAGGATGAGCGCCGTGTCGCGATGAATCGATTCTGTGCGCGTTGGGGGCTACCGTTGCGGAAGGCCCCCCCGTGCAGGCGTTCTTGTTACCACCGGTGAAAGTCTGCTCAGAGGGTGTCTTCAGGAGCTCGCCGCTGGGACGTGAACGCGCTGGCCGGCGCCAAGCAACGTCTGAGCAACTCTGCTTCCTGCCTCGTTGGACCACGCGCAACCCGCCCGTGGTTGCCGGGCTGAGCTGCCATCCCGGATGACCTGCCGACTCACTCGGCTGCGCGCGAACGCAAGCCGCAACCAGATCCGCGGAAGGGCGACCCACAAGAGAAGTCCCTGTCTGTGTCCTACAGGGGATTCCATGGACGATTCCGCGGGTTTGTGTCACCAAGCCTGACACCTCATGGCTCCCAGAACATGGATTGACAAGTGATCTCAAAGGTTTAAACTACTGTGGTGCTCGGGCCCCGCGTACTAGCGGCGGGAACCACAAAGAGCGTTGCCTCAAACTTCTGCGTCGACGCGGTCGTATGTGACCGGGTAGCCATGCACGGGTGGACGCCGAAAAGCCAAAGATGAACAATAGTCCCAAATACCCAAACCAGCAGCTGAAGTCCGTGAGTCTGGAAACGTACTTCCCTGGTCGGCTCGGTTTGTTCAGCGCGCTCGGGCAAATTCAAGCGCAGGTCGAGGAGCGACTCCCCAATCTCTTTGTCCCAAACGTGAAGGAGGGAGAGGCGAGCGCTCTGCGTCCCTTCCAAATGCGTGATTCGGCTGGTCACCGTTCCCTCGCGGTGGCGGTCAACCAGGCCAGCTTTTTGTCTTTCAAGTACCCCGGCTATGAGGCGTTCGCGGCCGAAGCTGTTCCTGTGCTGCAGGGGGCGCTCGGGGTGCTCGAAAAGCCGCGGCTCAATCGAGTCGTCTACCGGTACGAGAACGAGCTCGGCCTTTCTCGGGAAGACTCCGGCATTGAAATGGCGGCAGCTGCCTTTCCCGGTATCGCGGTGCCAGTGTTGGCCAATGGTGCGCTTTCTGGTCCGTTGTTGCGGGTGAATGCTACGTACGAACATGCCTGGCAGCGTGACGGACTGGGTGGCAGCCGGGGATTTCATGCGCGGGTGGAGGAGGCGCCGGGTATGCCGGTGTTTCGTGTGACAGTCTTTGCGTCTGTTGAGGACTGCAACTGCGACGTTCTTCGTGTCGCAGCGGATGCTGCTCACGCAGTAAGTGTCGAATTGTTCGAGGCGCTGATTAGTGAGTCCTTCCGAAAGTTCATCAGCGTTGATGGTGAGGAGTGAACAACAATGCTTGCTGAATCCCTATCGAATGGTGACACCTATGCTTCGGCACAAGGGTTGGAATCAAAGGCGCCGCGTCGCGAGCCCGACTCGTACGTGCCGGTCGGTGCTGCCGGAGGAACCAGCCTGGTGCTTCCAGGGCCCGCTATGCAGCTCCGCTCCCAAATCCTCGTAGACAAGCGCTGCTACGCGCTCAAGGAGCTC
>QJWJ01000047.1 GCA_003235365.1 Deltaproteobacteria bacterium | reverse complement strand
GTTGAATCCACCCGTGGCGCGGAAGGCTTCGAGTCGATAGAGCGCATCGCCACCGCAGGCTGCAATCTCGCCGATCGGGCCACGCCACTCCATGTCCACGATACGGTTGTACACGGAGGCATCGGGAAACCGTTCGCGGCGAAACCCGCACACGCATGACACGTCGCGATTGGAACGAAGAAAGTCGACTGCGCGAGCCAGCCAGCTCCCGTCCACCTCACAGTCGCCATCGACAAACTGCACGAGCTCGGGCTGAGGTTTCAGCTCAGACAAACGCCAAAACCCCGCGTTGCGTCCCCGCGCCATGGTGAACGGAATCGTCGTATCGAGTTCGACGACTTCGATCCCGCGACTTCGGGCCATTTGAACACTTTCATCCGTCGACCCGGAATCGACGTACACGATGGGACCGGCACCTTGCGAGAGCAGTGACGTCAGGCAACGCTTGAGACGCGCGCCTTCGTTGCGGCCAATGACCACAACCCCGACCGTGGGAGCCTCGTCTTTCGTCATCACCGGACGCGCCAGGATGCTAGCTCGCCTTCTGAGCTTCCTTCTTGAGCCGGAGATACTGCGTGAGCACGTGCATCAGACTCTGGTGCGTATCTTCCACGATACCGTAGTTCTCCACCGGCACCCATACGCAGTGCTTCGCGATCTCTTTCAACTTCCCGCCTTTGAAGCCTACGAACGCGATCGTCGGAACGCCCCTGGCGTTTGCGTATTCGCAAGCCTTGACGACGTTCGGAGAGTTTCCACTCGAACTGACGAGCAAGACGGCGTCGTTGGGCCCGAGGTAATAGACGAGTTGTTGGCTGAACACGTCATCGAAACTGACGTCGTTCCCCAGTGCCGTGAGCATCGGCACGTTGCAGGCCAGAGAATGGCACTCGAGCGTTTTCTGCCCCTCGACGTGCGTCCACTTGGTCAAGTCGCAGACGGCGTGATTGCTGATGGCAGCACTGCCCCCGTTGCCAGCAACCCACACCGAGCCACCATTGTCGACGACGTGCTCGAGCGCACCAAGCACACCCGTGAGTGCGTTTCGATCGAAGGAAGAGAGAGCCTTCGTGAAGCGCTCGTAGTAGTCGGCCACAAACTCTTGGAATTCCATCTGGGACCTCCGCCGTTAGAGACTCATTACGCTGCAACTCGCGCCGTGCACAGCCTTTTCGCAGAGTCTGAAGCGTCCTCGGACGCCCTCCCAAATCCTGCCGGCGACTCGGCCGACGTGTCGTCATGCTCGGTCCGCAGACGATGACGCGGAGGAGCTACGTCGGGCAGTGCCGCGACGTGGATCGTCGCATGCAACTACCCCAGGGATTCTAGCGCGGTGGGCAGCGAGCGTTGGCGCTGCCTCGTCGCCGCGAATAGTGCATTTGCCAGGGCCGGCGCAATCGCGGGAACGGCGAGCTCGCCCACTCCGCTGGGATGCGAATCGCTTTCGATCAAGTCAACGTGGATGTCGGGCGCTTCATGAACGCGGAGCAACGGGTAGCTGTCGAAGTTGCCTTCGGCGACCGCGCCATCCCGTATCGAAATGCGACCATACGTCGCCGCCGTCATTCCGAATACGATGCCCCCTTCGAGCTGTGCTGCGACGATGTTGGGATTGACTACGAATCCGCAGTCCGCGACGCACCAGACCTTCGTCACCCGCCAGTCCTTGGAAGCAGCGTTGGGCATGAGCGCATCGGACTCAGCGGGCCGTTTGGACGTATCGGTCGCACTATCCGCGGATTCGCCCGATTTCCCGTCGGTGGGTTCAACATCACGCGAAGCGTTCGCAGTCGCGACCTCCACGACTTGGGCGACGAAGCTTCCGAAGCATGCGCAACAAGCGACCCCCAGGTGACGACCCGCCTCTTTCGCGTGCGCCCATTGCGATAACTCCGCAACCCGCTCGAGACAGCTGGCGAGCCGGGGTTGGCCCCCCAACAACTTCAACCGAAAGTCGATGGGGTCCTGCCGCGCCGACGTAGCCAGCTCGTCGAGAAACGACTCCATCGCGAATACGTTGTACGAGTATTCGATGGACCTCCAGATGGTCATGGGCACCGACGACAGAACCCCATTCCACTCGACCCGATGCCGGGCGACTGCGTAGGGGGCATCCAAGATGCCTCGCAGAGCGCCACTCGACACCTCACCGGCTGGTAGTGCAGCGGGAACGGGCGTCGCCACTCGATGAAGCCACGCGGTGAGCGCCCCCTGCGAATCCACCTTTCCGCGCAAGTGGTGGGCTGAGGCGGGTCGATACGCGCTGTGGCGCATGTCGTCTTCTCGCGACCACACGACTTGCACGGGCTGCGGCACCTGCATGGCGACTTCCACAGCATCCCGGACGAAGTCGTGGCCTGCACGGCGACCAAAACCCCCGCCCAAATGAGTCTTGTGGACCGTCACACGATTCGGAGCGAAGGCGGTGACTTCAGCCCCAATCAGCCGAGCGCCTTCCGGGTCCTGCGTCGGCGCCCAAATCTCGCAGAGCCCGTCATGCACGTGTGCCGTGCAGTTCATCGGCTCCATCGTGGCGTGAGCAACGAACGGCAGTTCATAGGTCGCAACCACGTCGGCGTCTTCGGACGTCCAATCCCCACTCGCCTTGGCGACGCCTCCGGGCTGATCTGCCGCTTCACGCAGCTGTTGGCCAAGCGCTTCGGTGCTCTCCCCGCCGGTTGCAGAGGTCCAATCGACGTGGAGCGCTTGGCGCCCGAGAAGCGCCGCATGAGTCGTCGCGGCCACGACGGCCACCCCCGAACTGACCTGTACGACACGTTCGACCCCGGCCACGGCAAGCGCGGCAGCAGGGTCGAATGAGATGACGCTCGAACCAATTCTCGGGGGTCTGGCAATGACCGCAAAGCGCTGGTCGGGCACCCTCACATCCAAGCCGAAGACCGCTTTTCCGGTGACCTTCTCGCCCAGATCCAAGCGTGGCTTGGGCGTCCCCAACAGCACGAATTGGTCCGGCCTCTTGAGGTCGGGGCGAACGGGTGCCCACCGCCGCTGGGCTCGCTCGGCGATCTCACCGTAGGCGACTCGCCGCCCACTCGCCGAATGCTGGACGAAGCCCTCGCTCGTCACGCATTCGGCAGCCGACGCGTCCAAATGGTCGGCTCCCGCCTTCAGCAGCATTTCTCGAGCGACTGCCCCCGCGCGACGCAGCTCTGTCCACATCGAACTCGTGCTGCCACTGCCCATCGTGCGCTGGCTGCCATAGTCCACCTGGGCTCCGCACAGGGCGAACTCCACGCGTATCGACTCCCACGCGGCGTCCAATTCCTCGGCGATCATCATTGGCAGCGTAGTGCTGACCCCCTGGCCCATCTCCGATTTGGTGAGCCAAACGGTTACCTTGCCATCACTGGTCACGGACAAGAACGCGCTGGGCGAGAACGCGTCGGGCCGGTCAACACTTCGGCGATAGCGCAGCCCGCGAAGCTTTCGCATACCAAGCCACAATCCTCCGCTCCCCGCAACGGCAGCGGCACCGGCTGCGCCAATCAACAACTGCCTACGCGTGATCTTGAAGACGGACACCGCGTACTCTCTCCGCTCTAGCGATTGCCTCTGGCCGCCCCTCGGATGGCCTGACGCAGTCGTCCGTACGTGCCACAACGGCACAGATTGCCACGCATCGCTTCGTCAATTTCGCGGTCGGTCGGACTGGAGGTTCGCTCAAGCAGCGCGGCAGCACTCATCAACTGCCCAGACTGGCAGTAGCCGCACTGCGGAACTTGGTGTTCGATCCAAGCCAGCTGCAGCGGGTGTGGCTCGTCCCGGCCAGACAACCCCTCAATCGTGGTGACGCGCCGACCGCCGACTGCGAGCAAGGGCAATTGGCAAGAGCGCGTCGCCTGCCCATCGAGATGCACGGTGCAAGCTCCGCACAACCCCTTTCCGCACCCGTACTTCGTCCCCGTCAGGTTCAGCTCGTCGCGCAACACCCAGAGCAACGGCGTGTTGACGTCCGCATGTACGCTGACAGACACGCCGTTCAGCTCAAAGTCAGTAGTCACGCTTCTCCCAGATCCCGCGCTAGGCGTCTATTTCGGGAACGGGATCGATCAAGACCGCCTTGCTGTGCAGATAGCGAGTCGTGCTCCGCTTCTGATCGATGTCCTTGAAGACGCGGGCGACTTGTTCAGGGGTCAATCCAAGCGCTTCGCAGACGCTTTCCGGTGGATGACCGTGATTTCGCGCGTAGAGGCAAAGGTCCATCTTGTCGTAGGGCAGGGAGAAATAGAACTCGTCCTGGCCCTGCGGCATCGAATAGGTGTCTGTCGTCGGAGGGCGACTGCGAATCTCGGGGGGGACTTCCAGATACGCGGCCAACTGGTAGACCTGGCTTTTGTACAAGTGTGCAATGGGTTTGAAGTCAGCGAGGCCGTCGCCGCCCTTGACGAAGAATCCCTGATCGTACTCGAGGCGATTGGGGGTTCCTGCAACCGCATAGTTGAGCCGATCGGCGTGGTAGTACTCGATCATCTTTCGAGTGCGCTGCTTGAAGTTGGTCGCGGCAACGATGCCGTAGTTCGCCTCGGGAGATAGCCGCTTGCGAATCTCCTTGCCGTCGGGTGCCACGGCAACGACCGAGTAGATGCGGTACACGTCGCTGTCCACGACGCTCGGCAGGACGATCTTCGACTTCCAGCCGGGGCCATACTCGGGGATCACTTTGCGGATGGCGTCGTCACGACGTTCGTAACAGCGCGCAGCTCGCAAGATGTCGCTGATGTCTTCGAGAATGATGGATTCGACGCCTTGACTTGCTGCCGCCATGCGCGACAGCTGCATCGTCTCGCTCGCCGACTCACCCTCTGGCATTTGCAGCGCGGTGACACGGTTTGGCCCCAATGCCCGCGCGCACAATGCCACGACGACACTACTGTCGATCCCTCCGGAAACCCCGACGACCGCACCCTTCCTACGGAACTGACTGAACACCACTTCGCGGACGCGTTCTTCGATGCGAGCCGCAACTTGGGCGTAGTCGAGTTGGAGTACTTCAGGCGTTAGCGAGTTCGTAGCCATTGTTGCTCCCCGGATCAG